>JAEWBW010000160.1 GCA_023390955.1 Pseudomonadota bacterium | reverse complement strand
CGACTGGTTCATCTTCTTCCTCGCCGACGTCCAGACCGGCTTTGGTCCGTTCATCGCGGTCTATCTGACGACGCAGAAATGGACCCAGGTCGAGATCGGCCTCGTGCTGTCGATCGGCGGCATTGTCGGGCTGATCGGCCAGATGCCGGGCGGCGCCATCATTGATGCCGCGAAATCCGAGCGCCTGGTGGCCGGGCTTGCGATCGCCACGATCGGCTGCTGCGCGCTCGCCTATGCCGCGATGCCGGTCTTTCCGGTGGTCGTCGCGGCCGCGACCCTGCACGCTGCGGCGAGCTGCGTGCTGGGCCCGGCGATCGCCGCCATCAGCCTTGGCCTGGTCGGACCGCTCGCGATCGGCGAACGGCTAGGCCGCAATGCGCGCTTTGCCTCGCTCGGCAACGGGGTCGCGGCGGCCGTGATGGGCACCGCCGGCTATCTGCTGTCGAGCCGCTCGGTGTTCCTCGTCACCGCGCTTCTCGTGATCCCCACGCTCCTCGCGCTGTCGCGGATCCGCGAGCACGAGGTCGACATCGCCCGCTGCCACGGCTCGATGCCGCGGGAATCGGCCGATCGTGGCGACACCAATGTATGGCACTTGCTGCGGCAGAAGCCGCTGCTGATCTTCGCGATCGCCGTGTTCTTCCTGCAGCTTGCCAACGCGACGATGCTGCCCTTGATGGCGAGCGCGGTGACGGCGCGCTCCAGCCAATGGGCGACGGTGCTGATCGCTGCCTGCATCGTCGTGCCGCAGGCCATCGTCGCGCTGATGTCGCCGACGGTCGGGCGCAAGGCGCAGCAATGGGGCCGGCGGCCGCTGCTGCTGATCGGATTCGGCGCGCTCGCCATTCGTGGCCTGCTGTTTGCGACCGTGCGCGATCCCTATCTGCTGGTGCTGGTGCAGGTGTTTGACGGCATCACGGCCGCCGTGTTCGCGGTGATGATCCCGCTGATCGTCGCAGACGTCGCCTTCGGCAGCGGGCACTTCAACCTCGCGCAGGGCGTGGTGGGCACGGCGACCGGCATCGGCGCCTCGCTCTCCACGGTGCTCGGCGGCTTCGTCAGCGACAAGTTCGGCAGCAGCACCGCCTTCATCGGGCTCGCATGCGTCGCGGCGATCGGCATGCTGCTGATCGTCCTGGTGATGCCGGAGACGCGGCGCACTTCCGTCTAACAAACGAAAAAGGCCGGCCGAAACGGATTTCGGCCGGCCAAGTGGGTGGGGAGGAAAACTCAGGCGTCGAGATGCTGCAGGCGCTGACGGTTGCGCAGCATGATCTGGCGGGCGCCGGAGAAGCCGAGAATGCCCTGGGTGTGGAGCTGCGACAGCGCGCGCGACACCGTTTCCAAGGTCAGGCCGAGATAGTCGCCGATATCGCGGCGGCACATCGGCAGCGCCATCATGCCGGCGACGGCGAGGCGGCGGTCCATTTCCAGCAGGAAGGTCGCGACACGCTCCATCGCGGTCTTGCGGCCCAGCAGCAGCATGTGGTCCTCGGCGTGGCGCAGCTCGCCGGCGGTGATCGCCCAGAGCTTGCGCGCGACCTCCACGTCGGAACCGGCGGCCTTCTCGAGGCTGGAGCGCTTCACGAGGCGCACATTGGTGTCGATGATGGCCTCGGTCGCGAGGCGGTGTGTGGGGCCGGATTCGAGCCCAAAGACGTCGCCCGGAAGGTGGAAGGCGCCGATCTGTCGGCGGCCGTCGGAGAGGAGCTTGTAGCTGCACACGGCGCCGGAGACGACCTGGTAGACATATTCGGCCGGCTCGTCCTCGCCGTAGATTTCCTCGTCCTTGTGGTAGCTGAACTCGGTGGCGACGATGCCGACATGGCCGGTGAGGGCGCCGAACTGGTCGGAGACGGTGTGGCCAGGCGCTGCCTTGCTGCTGTGGACCTGGGTGGTAATCGACTCGGTGAGCATTTGCGCCGTCTCCATTGGGATGACGCATTGGTAGGCGGGAACAATATTCCGAGAAATTTCGCTCGATATCTTAAGGGGGGACCCTTACGTAGAATCCCGTAGGCCGTCCCGGTCCTGGATGACGCCGCGGATGCGCTTGACCAGGCTTTCGTCCAGAAGCGGCTTCAAAATCACGTCTTTCACGCCGGCGGCAGCGGCTCGCACCGAGATGTTCTCGTCGGGATAGCCGGTGATCAGGATCACCGGCGTACCGCTGTCGGCCTTGCGCAGCTGTCCGGCCAGCTCGATGCCGTTGATGTCGGGCATCTTGTAATCGATCACGTAGCAATCCGCACCCGGCACCTGCACGGCATTGAGAAGCGCCGTGCCGTTGCGGAAGGTCCGCACCGCAAAGCCGTCGGTTTCCAGCAGGAATCGCAGGGAACCCAGCACCGCGGCATCGTCGTCGACCACGTAAATGGTTGGCATCATGGGTGACGACATCCGGAGCCGCTCTGGGTACGAGCCGATCGCAATCATTTTCGATTGGCTAGCACACGGGCAGGGCGCCGCTTTGACTTGCCTCAAGTCCGGTCAGCTTCAATCCTTCAGCAGCCCGGCGCGCATCGCGAGCCGTACCAGCTCCGACAGGCTGTTGGCCTGCATCTTGGTCATGACGTTGGCCCGGTAGACCTCGATGGTGCGCGGGCTGATGTCGTATTCGCGGGCGATCAGCTTGTTGGAAAGACCGGCGACCAGTCCCTCCATCACCTGGCGCTCGCGCGGGCTGAGGGATGCCACCCGGGCGGCAATGTCCTGCGCGATCGCCTCGTCCTTGGCCGCGGACAGGGCCTGACGCGTCGCTGCCTCGATCATGGCGGTGAGCCGATCGTCCTCGAACGGCTTTTCCAGGAAGTCGATCGCCCCGAGCTTCATCGCCTCGACCGCCAGCGGGACGTCGCCATGTCCGGTCATGATCAGGATCGGAAACGGGCTCGCCTGCGCCTTCATGCGCTTGAGCAGCTCGATGCCGTCGATCCCGGGCATTCGCACGTCTGACACGACACAGCCGAAGGCGAGGCTGGGCAGGGCGTCGAGAAAGGCCTGCGCGCTCTCGAACAGGGTGACACCGAAGCCAGAGGAGTCCAGCAGGAAGCTCAGCGAGTCCCGCATCGCTGCGTCGTCGTCGATGACGTAGACATGTCCCTTGGTCGTCATGAATCAGTTCTCGTCGGCTGCAGGCAGGGTGAAGCGGAAAGTTGCGCCGCCCGAAGCGTTGTTGGCGGCCCACATGCGGCCGCCATGCGCTTCGATGATCGAGCGGCTGATGGACAATCCGACGCCCATGCCGGTTTCCTTGGTGGTGAAGAAGGTCTGGAACAGGTTGGGAATCACGTCGTCCTGGAATCCCGATCCGGTATCGGCGACCTCGATCTCGATCATGTCGTCGGCGGCGCGGGTGTTGGTGACGACCAGCTCCCGCCGCGGCGACTGCGCCATCGCCTCCAGCGCATTGCGGAACAGGTTGACCAGCACCTGCTGGATCTGAACCCGGTCGGCGAGCACCAGATCGGCGGCGGGATCGAGGTTGAAGCGAAGCTGCACGTTCTGTTCGCGCGCGCCGGCAAGGCCGAGCGCACCGGCTTCCTCGATCAGCTTGGACAGGCTCTCGACCCGCTTCTCGGATTCGCCGCGCGCGACGAAATCGCGCAGGCGTCGGATGATCTGGCCGGCGCGCAGGGCCTGCTCGGCCGCGCGGTCCAGCGCACTCTCGATCTTCGGCGTATTGGGATCGCTGCTTCCGGACAAGAGGCGCCGCGAGCCCTTCATGTAATTGCTGATCGCCGCAAGCGGCTGGTTCAGCTCGTGAGCCAGGGCAGAGGCCATTTCGCCCATCGCCGTCAGGCGCGAGACATGGACCAGTTCGGACTGTAATTCCTGCAGCCGCGCCTGGGTCTGCCGGTGCTCGGTGAGATCGCGCACGAAGCCGGTGAAATAGGGCACGCCGCCGGACTGCATCTCGCCGATCGACAGATGCATCGGAAAGGTGGTGCCGTCGCGGCGCTTGCCGCTGACGATGCGGCCGATGCCGATGATGTGCGGGTCGTGCGTGGAGCGGTAGCGAGCGATGTAGCTGTCATGACGCGAGCGGTCCGGCTCGGGCATCAGGATGTTGACGTTCTGGCCGATCGCTTCGTGCTCGGACCAGCCGAACAGGCGTTCGGCGGCCGTGCTGAACAGCTGCATGATGCCCTGGCCGTCGATCACGATCATGGCGTCGGGAATGGTCTGGAGGATCGAGCGGAGGTGGCTCTCGCGGGTACGCAACGTCTCCTCGACCTGCTTCTCCTCGTCGATGTCGAGGAAGATGCCGCTGAGATGCCTCGCCGCGCCCGAATCATCGCGGATGAGTCCGGCGCGCGCCCTGATCCATTTGCCGCCGTTGGATGCGGGGGACGTTCGGAAGGAGACGTCGAGGCCGCCGCCGCCGTCGACGGCGCGCCTGATCTCGCGCTCGACCCACTCGCGATCACCAGGCTCGATGCATGACAGGAAGAGATCGAAGGTGACCTGCTGGTCCCCGCCGAAACCGAACAAGTCCTTTGCGGCCTCGGACCATTCGAGCTCCCATGTCGCGAGGTCGAGATCCCAGGTGCCGACGCCGAACCCCTCGATCCGGACCCGGAAATGCTCGCCCCTTCCGTCCTGCCGGGGATGCGTCACGCGGGTCGGCGACAAGTCGTAGCTCCAATCGTTCTGGTGGCGGCCGTCCTGCCGCACCCATGACGGCAATTTCGCCCAAGGCCCGGCCGGAGGCAAGTTTACGCGGCTGATTCCACAGGCGGATATCGCGCGTCTTCGCTGCCGGCAATTTGATCTATCTCATCTTGCCCCGCGCCTGCGAGGCTAGATTTGCCCGCGGTTCAACGCCGCCCCGGAGAGTCTCCTGATGACATATGCGACCGTGATGGTCAGCCTCGCGCTCGATCAACCCAACGACGCGCGCCTTCAGGTCGCCGCAGAGCTTGCCGGACGATTCGAGGCGGGCATCGTCGGCGTCGCAGCGGCGCAATTCGCGCCGCCGCTCTATTTCGCCGAGGGCGATGCGGCCCAGGACCTGGTCGAGCAGGGCGAGGCATCGGTCAAGAAGCGCCTCGCCGAGCTGGAGGCCCGGTTCCGCGCCGCGACCAAAAACCATGGCGGGCATACCGAGTGGCGCAGCGCCGTCGATTTCCCGGGGCGCTACGTCCTCGCCCAGGCGCGCTGCGCCGACATCATCGTCACGGGCGGGCAGAGCCCGGCCTTCTCCGATGCCTTTGCGCTCGCCAGCCCCAAGGATCTGGTGATGCAGGCCGGTCGGCCGCTTCTGGTCGTGCCCGACAATGTGAGCTGGCTCGACCTGCGCAACGTGCTCGTCGCCTGGAAGGACACGCCGGAATCGCGCCGCGCGCTCGCAAGTGCGCTGCCGCTGCTGCGCAAGGGCAGGGACATCATCATCGCCGAGATTTTGGAGCAGCCCGGCGATCGCGACGCTGTCATGGCCGGGCTGAACGACGTCATCGCATGGCTCGCCCGTCATGGCGTCACCGCGACTGCTCGCGTTTCCGAGCCCGGCCGGAACGAAACCGCCGCCGATCATTTGGGAAGGGTGGCTGGTGAGGTCGCCGCTGGCCTGATCGTCGCAGGCGCCTATGGTCATTCGCGGTTCCGCGAGCTGATTCTTGGCGGCGTCACGCAACATCTGGTCACACAGACCGCGCGCTGCGTGCTGCTCGCGCACTGAACACCGGCCGACACGAACAGGCAACGAGGCGACCCGTGTACAGATTTCTCGAGCAGACCGTCGACAGCTATATGACGCGCAACGTCAAGGCGGTGCCGCGCGACCTCACTTTGCTTGCGTTGAGCGAGATGTTCGAGCGCGACGATTTCAACTCCTACCCGGTCGAGGACGACGGGCAGGTGGTCGGCATCGTCTCCAAGTTCGACATCCTGAAATGCTTCGCCTTCTCGCCCAGCCAGATGGTGCCGCAATATCAGGAGATGATGAACCGCGCGGTCGGCGACGTGATGACCTCGGAGTTCATCTATGTCGGTCCCGACACGCGCCTGACCCGCGTCCTCCAGATCATGGTCGAGCACCGGATCAGGAGCATCATCGTGCTCGACGGCGCGCAAAAGCTGGTCGGTATCATCGCCCGCCAGGACGTCATCGCCGCCCTCAAGGCGACCGCACAAGACTGACGGCAAGATCGACGAATCGCGACGTTTTGACCGGGAGGCCGGCTTCCGGAACCGGCCGGGGCCGCGTTCTGCTGCGTCCGCGAGATGGCGCATAAACAATTGAAATCACTGGCTGCAGCGCGCGCTATCTGCACCCGCTGAAATCCACAAGTCTTGATTTCAATCAATTCCCCGCGAGAACGGATGTGGTTTCTGGCAGCGAGTTCTTTCAGAGAGAATCCGCATGAGCCAGCCCTCAGCCTCCAAATCCATGTCCATCGGTGAAAGCGGCCTCTCGGCATTTTTCGCGGTCACCGCGTTCCTCTGTCTGATCGCCTCGGCCAAGGCGCAGGATACGGCCTTCGCCTTCCACGCCGCGCTCAGCGCCGCGGCGAGCGTCGTGGTGGTGTTCGGCATCATCAATCGCTATTTCGAGCGGCCACCGGAGCTGGCGCCCGCGGAGATCAATGGCCGGCCGAACTACAATATGGGCCCGATCAAGTTCACCGCCGTTGCGGCGATGGTCTGGGGCATCGCAGGCTTTCTGGTCGGCCTCATCATCGCCTCGCAGCTGGCCTGGCCCGCGCTCAATTTCGATCTGCCCTGGACCAGTTTTGGCCGGCTGCGGCCGCTGCACACCTCCGCGGTGATCTTCGCCTTCGGCGGCAACGTGCTGATCGGCACGTCCTTCTACGTGGTGCAGAAGTCCTGCCGCGTGCGCCTCGCCGGCGACCTCGCACCCTGGTTCGTGGTGCTCGGCTACAACTTCTTCATCCTGATTGCCGGCACCGGCTACATGCTCGGCGTCACCCAGTCCAAGGAATATGCCGAGCCGGAATGGTATGCCGATCTCTGGCTGACCATCGTCTGGGTGGCCTATCTGCTGGTCTTCCTCGCGACCATCATCAAGCGCAAGGAGCCGCATATCTTCGTCGCGAACTGGTTCTATCTCGCCTTCATCGTGACCATTGCGGTGCTGCATCTCGGCAACAATCCCGCGCTGCCGGTCTCGGTGTTCGGCTCGAAGTCTTACGTCGCCTGGGGCGGCGTTCAGGATGCGATGTTCCAATGGTGGTACGGCCACAACGCGGTCGGCTTCTTCCTCACCGCCGGTTTCCTCGCCATCATGTACTACTTCATTCCCAAGCGCGCAGAGCGGCCGGTCTATTCCTACCGCCTTTCGATCATCCATTTCTGGGCGCTGATCTTCCTCTACATCTGGGCCGGCCCGCATCATCTGCACTACACCGCGCTGCCGGACTGGACCCAGACGCTCGGCATGACCTTCTCGATCATGCTGTGGATGCCGTCCTGGGGCGGCATGATCAACGGCCTGATGACGCTGTCGGGGGCATGGGACAAGCTGCGCACCGATCCCGTGCTGCGCATGCTGGTGGTCTCGGTCGCCTTCTACGGCATGTCGACCTTCGAAGGGCCGATGATGTCGATCAAGGTGGTCAACTCGCTCAGCCACTACACCGACTGGACCGTCGGGCACGTGCATTCAGGTGCGCTCGGCTGGGTCGGCTTCGTCTCCTTCGGCGCGCTGTACTGCATGGTGCCCTGGATCTGGAATCGCAAGGGCCTCTACAGCCTCAAGCTCGTCAACTGGCACTTCTGGGTCGCGACGCTCGGCATCGTCCTCTACATCTCGGCGATGTGGGTGTCTGGCATCCTGCAGGGTCTGATGTGGCGCGCCTACAC
>JAEWBW010000162.1 GCA_023390955.1 Pseudomonadota bacterium | reverse complement strand
CTCTACCCGGCACACGAATACACTCTGTCCAACGCCCGCTTTTCGGCGCACGCATTCCCCGACAATGCCGCGATTGCCGCCCGGCTGGCTCAGGTCGAGGCGATGCGCGAGGCCGGGGAGATCACATTGCCGACCACAGTGGCTCAGGAACGCGCCACCAACCCGTTCGTTCTTGCAACGGATTGGCAGCATTTTTCGCAGTTACGCGCGGCAAAAGACAGCTTCCGTTCATGATGCCGGGCGCCATTCTAGGCAGCTAATCCCAGGAGGTTCGCGATGCGCAGCGTGTCAGTCTTGATCATGGCCGGCGCGATTGCCGGCTGCACCACCGCCCCGCCCCCGCCGACCAATTACGCCGAGGGCCAGGCCAAGCTTCAGAACATCATCCAGGGCCGCGTCGCCGGGCAGCCAGTCAACTGCCTGCCGAGCTATCAGTCGCGAAATGCCCGGATGATCGTCATCGATAACCAGACGGTTGCCTTCCAGGTGACCGGTGGTCCGACCTATATCAATCATCTTGAAGCGGGCGCTTGTAGCGGGCTCGACTCCGGCTTCTACCAGCTGGTCACCAAGAGCTACGGATCGCTCTGCAGCGGCGATACTGCACGGGTCGTCGACACTCGCAACGGCGTCGGCGTCGGAAGCTGCGTGATCGGCGAATTCACGCCCTACACCCGCGCGGCAATCTGACATGCGCCTGCTGGCCCTGACCGGGATCGCACTGCTCGCGGCCAGCTGCACGACCGCCTATCCCAGCGTAGCGCAGCAGCAGCGCCAGGCGCGTGAGTTGCAGCGTGAGCTTGGCGGACGGGTGGCGGGTCGTCCGATCCGCTGCCTTCCGACGTACCGCGCTCGCGACATGCTGGCGATCGACGAGCAAACGATCCTCTTCCGCGACGGCCGCACGACCTATGTGTCGCGCATGAGGGGCGGTTGTTCAGGTCTCGGCTCCGCGGGCTACACCTTGATCACCAAGACGTTCAGCGGTTCGGAGCTGTGCGGCGGAGACATTGCGCAGGTGGCTGATACGACGTCGCGAATGGTCGTCGGAAGCTGCACGTTCGGAGACTTCGTCCCCTACACGCGCCCCTAATCACTTGCCGTAGAGCGCGTCGAGCCTCTCGCCGTAGGCCTGCTTGATCACATGGCGCCGGATCTTGAGTGACGGCGTCAACTGCTCGTTGTCCGTCGTGAACGGCGCGTCGGCAATGATGAAGCGGCGAATGCGCTCGATCACCGACAGGTCGGCATTCACCTTGTCCACCGCCTTCGACAGCCGCTGCTGAAGGTCGGGCGCAGTGGCATACTCGGCCTCCGGCACCAGCAGCGCGACGAGGTAGGGACGGCGATCGCCATAGACCATCGCCTGCGCGATCTCCGGCTGAAGCGTCAGCATTCCTTCGACCCGCTGCGGCGAGACGTTGTCGCCCTTGTCGTTGACGATCAGGTCCTTCTTGCGGTCAGTGATGATGATCCGGCCTTTGTCGTCGAAGTGCCCGACGTCGCCGGTCGCGAGCCATCCGTCCTTGAGCACCCGAGCAGTCTCTTCGGGATTGCGCCAATAGCCATGCATGACCAGCTCGCCGCGAACCATGATCTCGCCATCCTCGGCGATGCGCACCTCGGCCGCCTTCACCGGCGGACCGACGCTGTCCATGCGAAGCCCCGCCGCCGGCCGGTTGCAGCTGATCACCGGTCCGGCCTCGGTCTGGCCATAGCCCTGGAGGAAGGTCAGCCCGAGCGACTGGAAGAACAGTCCGACCTCGGGATTGAGCGGTGCGCCGCCCGACACCATCGCCTTCATCCGCCCGCCGAACCGGCCGCGGACCTTCTTGCGTAGCGTTACCGAGAGGATCCCCTCCATCGGCAGGTCGAG
Organism: Pseudomonadota bacterium; assembly: GCA_023390955.1. Taxonomy (GTDB): domain Bacteria; phylum Pseudomonadota; class Alphaproteobacteria; order Rhizobiales; family Xanthobacteraceae; genus Bradyrhizobium. Next base: position 863 of record JAEWBW010000162.1, on the reverse strand, counting down.
CGGATTGCTGCGCCCTTCCGATTTCTTCGCGCCGATCGAAAGGGCGCGGCGCAGGAGATATTTCGAAACCCCGCCGCTGGAATCGATCGCCTTGAGGATACGCGCGCGGAGCATCTCGAACAGGCGCGGAACCACGACCATGATCGTCGGCCGCACTTCCTCGATGTTGGCGGCGAGCTTCTCGAGGCTTTCGGCGTAATAGATTTGCGCGCCGAGCCCGATTGGGAAATGCTGCCCACCGGTGTGCTCGTAGGCGTGGCTCGCCGGAAGGAACGAGAGGAAGATCTCGTCGTCCCATCCGAAGTCGTTGGCGATGATGTCCGTGCAGCCCTCGATATTGGCGAGGATCGAGCCGTGGTGCTGGCGAACACCGCGAGGCGCTCCGCCGGTGCCGCTAGTGTAGATGATGCAGGCAAGGTCGTCGCGGCCGACGCTGCTGGCGCGCTGTTCCGCCGCAGCGACGTCGCCGCCTTTGTCGACCAGCTCCGCCCAGAAATGGAAATCGGTCGCGCCGGGCGCCTGTCCGAGGCGGATGTCGTCGATGCCGATGACGTGGTTGCACTCCGACGAGAACAGCACCGCCGGAATCAGGTTCTTGGCGAGCTTCTGGGTCGAGACGATGACCGCCTTCGCACCCGAATTGCCGAGGATATGGGTGTGATCTCGCGTGGTGTTCGTTATGTACGTCGGTACCGTCACGCAGCCCGCGGCCATGATGCCGAGGTCGGCGATCAGCCATTCGGGGCGGTTCTCGCTCACCAGCATGACGCGGTCGCCCTGTTTGAGGCCTAGCTCCTCAAGCCCTTCCGCGAATGCCGCGGCCTGACGGGCGGCTTCGGTCCAGCTGATGCTCACCCATGTTC
>JAEWBW010000123.1 GCA_023390955.1 Pseudomonadota bacterium | reverse complement strand
CCAAAGAACAAGGACGACGATGAACGGACGTTTATCTAGATGAATAACGCTCACTCGCGGCCGGCCGCGAATTCAACGGGCGTGCCTTTCGAAACACTCGCCGCCACGCGCTCGGCATCCCAATTCGCGAGGCGCACGCAGCCGTGCGATTCAGCCTTGGAGACCTTGCCAGGATCGGGCGTGCCGTGGATGCCGTATCCTTCGGCCGACAAGCTGATCCACGTCGTGCCGACGGGGTTGTTGGGACCGGGCTTGATCGTGAATGGCTTGTCGGAGCGCACGCCCTTGAAGTGGTAGTCCGGGTTGTAACGGTAGGTCGGATTGCGGCTGACCTCGGTCACCTTCAGCGTGCCGGACGGCGATGGTTTCTCTTCGCTTCCGACGGTCGCCGGATAGAAACCGATCAGTGTGTTCGATTTGTCGAAGAGCTTGATGGCCTGCCGGGTCTTGTCCACCTCGATCCTGTCTGCCTTAGCGGCCTCGCCGCCCTCCGCGGCGCCCGTGTCCACCACCACGATGGCTTCGCCGGCGCGGTCAAACTTCTTTCCAGGATTCAGGGCCGCCAGAAGTTGTTCGCTCATGTGAAACTTCTCGGCGATCGCCTCTCGCGGACTGGTGTAGCCGAGTCTCGGAATGTCCTTCATGTCCTCCATTTTCGAAGGAAGCTTCTCAAGGAATGGACCAGCCACGTCCTTCTCGGTGATGGTGTAGTCGGAAGTGACCGGCCGACCGTCAGCGCGCAGCGCCTTCAAGACATCTTCCGTCGGTTGATCGGCGCTCGGTAGTTGCTGGGCCTCCGCGTACGCACGCAAGGCCTTTCTCGCATTCTCTCCGAACTTGCCGTCGATCTCGCCCGGTGAAAAGTGCGCCCTGTCGAGCAGCACCTGCAACCGGACGCCAGCCGACGTCGCCTTGTCCTTGGAGAGCGATCTCTTCGACGGCTGGGCCGAATTGATCGCATCCGGGTTCAGTTCGGTCGCCACCGCCGAACCAGCGGCGAGCGACGCGACCAAAACGAGCGCCAAGTACGATCTCCGAGACCACATGGGCTGTTCTTTCATTTGGCCGACTCTCTCTCGGGGACACGCGCCTCACCTTCCGCCTCAGTGAGGAGCTCGCGGTAGCGCGACTCATAATCTCTCGCCATTCGGACGGCCGTGAACCGCTCCTCGAACCGGGAGCGAATAGCCGTCGGTCCAGACGCGGCAGATCGCGAACGGCCCGGACGGCGTCTTCCTCGCCGTCGACGATGAAGCCGGTGAGACCGTCTTCGATGACTTCCGGCACGGAGCCGGAGCGGTAGGCGATCACGGGGGTCCCGCAGGCCATCGCCGATCATCACCAAACCGAACGGCTCGGGCCAATCGATCGGAAACAGCAAGGCGGCCGCACCGGCGAGGAAGGGCTCCTTCTCGGCATCGTCCACTTCACCGACCAGAGTGACTCGTTCGCCATCGATGTGTGGCTGCAGCTGCCTCTTGAAGTAGGCGGTTTCGGCCCTCGGAATCTTAGCCGCGATCCGGAGCGGCATGCCGACTGCCTCGGCGATCCGGATGGCGTCCACCGGCCCCTTCTCCGCGGTCAGGCGCCCAAGGAACGCCAGGTAGGACCCTTTGTCGTAGGATGGGCGAAGCAGGCCTGACGGCAGGCCATGATGGATCGTTGCGATCCATTTCGCCTTCGGAAGCTGCTGGCGCTGGTTGTCGGAAATCGAAACAAACCCCGCTTCGGGAAACTCCCGAACGACGTCGGGCAATCCTGGGAGGTCCAGCCGGCCATGCGCGGTCGTGAGAAACGGCACTTTCGATCGGCTGAGCAGCGGCAACGGCAACCAATCCACGTGAGAGTGGATCACGTCGAACTCGGCGGCCCGTTTCGCGATGGCTTCGAGGAGAAGAGAGCAGGCGGCGCTGGGGTCGGCGCCTTTGCGGCCGAGACGCAGCGCCCGCGGCCATACCGGATGAAGCTCACCTTTGGTTCGGGAGTCGCCGCTCGCGAACAGGGTGACGTGGTGGCCGAGGTCGACGAGTTCGTCCACCAGCCAGGCGACCACGCGCTCAGTGCCTCCGTATAGCTTGGGCGGCAAGCTTTCAGCGAGAGGAGCCAACTGGGCGATGCGCATGCGCTACCCGGCCTCCCCGAAGGCGACGCGCATGGCCAAGACGACAACTCCCGATAAGAGATACGACACGGCCAATAGGGTCCATTCGGAACGCGCGCTGCGGGCAGCAATCCGAGCCACGAATCTCTCGAGCTTTCTCAGCATTCGTCTTCAGGAAGCCGCGCGAGGTAGGCGAGGCCGAAGCTCGCAAGCTCCTCGACGTCCTCACTGCCCGCTTCGCACCGTCCCTGAAGATGGCGCTCGAGCAGACAGCACTGGCCGTCGGCGGCAACGACACCTTCGTGGGTCGCGCAAAACATGGACCAGGCTGTTTCTACCGCCGTCCGCAAGGCCACGGTGTCTGCCATTCTCAAGCTCCGAATGCGGAGATGTCAGTCCTTGGCAACTCGCCGAAGTACAAATTGTTTCCACTTTTTCCCGATCGACCGAACGATCCCTGATCAGCCAGGCGGCGCGCTTGCGGGAAGGTTGGGAGAAAGCCCAGCGGCTCATGCCTGCCGCTCGTCCCGCTCGCGCTGCATCTGCCTGCGTAGCGCGGCGATCTCGCCACGCAGAGCGGAGATCTCCGGCAGTGAATCACCGGAGCGTGCTGCATCGCGGCCGACGAAAAACGACGCCAGGCTGGCGGTGATGTATCCGAACACGGCCAGCCCGTAGAGCGAAAGCAGGAAGCATAGGAGCCGGCCCTCCGCGGTCTGAGGCCAGAACTGCGAGCCGATCGTGGTGAGGAGCATGCTCGTCCACCACAGCGCATCGCCATAACTTTCGAAGCCGCCCGCCACCTTGTCCGCCGGCTCGAAGGCCAGCATGCCGCCAGCGCCCAACAGCGCCACCACGATAGTCGTAGCTATCGCGTAGCCGACGCCGCGGCGCTCAAAGCTGGCCGCGAGGGCTTTCATCCCGCGGTTAGCGCTGCCGACGACCTTCACCAGGCGGACGCAACGCAACGCCCGGGCCGGCCGCAGGATTGCGATCCCCCGAAAGAGGCGCAACGCGGGGACAACCAGCGCAATCACCGTCAGCCAGTTGTTTTTGAGAAAGGCGATCTTGCTCGGCGCGATCACGAAGCGCAGGACGAACTCTGCGCTGAAGATCAACCAGATCGAGGTGCCGAAAACCTCAAGGGCGTGACTTTCGTAGCCGGTCAGTTCAAGGAGCACCAGAACGAGCCAGGCGAAGCTCAACAAGAGCATGGGACGTTCGAGCCAGCCCTCCAAGTCGGAGAGGACACTCCAACGTTCATCTCTCTGTTGTTCGAGTTCCGAGTGCACTCGACGCCATTCTCAGCGCTTACAAAGCCGCATTCGGTGGAAAACGTTTGCCCAGAAGCGAGGTTCCGGTAGGTCGCGCGCCGTCAAAGGCGCGCTACCCAGGTGTGGCCGAGCGTCGGGTATCTGTTGTCGATAGGCCCGCCTGGACGATGGCGCCTTGCGGAGCGCATCGCGACCGGCCGCTTACCGCCGCTATGCGAAACGTACCTGGGGGCCGAAAGGCTGTCCGGCAGCACACGGGTAGGAGTGAATTTAGTCGTCTTCCTATCCGCCCGCGTGCAGTTCGAGCACACAAACAAATGGACGATCGATGGATCAGGCTCGTCCTGCACAAGCTCGGAGCGAAACCATCTCATTTGGATCCGGCAGGCCGGACAGATCGGTGCTTCGAGTTGCTCGGTCGCTTTCTTTAGTAGATCCACCATACGCCCGCCCCACCTCAAGGTACGCCAGCGTACCGAAGCGCGGCATCAAACAATAGTCAAGGAACTCAAGCAGGCCGCCGAAATTAAACTGTTCTGCTGACTCGCCACCCGAGCTGGCAAAGCGGCCCCGCCCGACGCCCCACCCCTACCCCCGGGCCGGGGCCGCTTTTAGCAGGATGCCCTACCAATTGACGTCCGGCTGGCGCGGGCCGCGTCGGCGCTCCTTGTCAGCTTCGTATCGGCTGCCATCATGTAAACTGCCCTTGTACTAGTAGCGCCAAGCTATTCGGGAGCCCGGCCGGATCAGTCGATTCCTCGGGCCTTGCCCGCGCTCGTCCGTAACGCAGCGAAGTTGCCGTCCGGCTTGAAGAACACACCTCGGCTCCGCCTCGAAGTCCGTGCGCGGCATCCGCACCAAGTCACGCCACCGCCCGGTGACCCGCTCGGCGGCAGCAACACTGCCAGGCAGCAATTTCGGAGGGGTGACGCAAAAACGAACGTTCATCACGTCTGAGCATCGCTCGCCGGGAGTAGACCTCATCGCTGTGGTCCGGCGGAACATTAACGAAAGTATAAGCTCTGCTAAGGCCGCTCCGGGAACTTGACCTGGCGGTTGCCCATTGTGCGAACGAGCACTTCAATGGCGCAGATCGAAGACTACGCACTCATTGGCGATTGTGAGACCGGAGCGCTGGTCGGGCGCGACGGCTCGATTGATTGGTTGTGCCTTCCACGATTCGACTCGGATAGCTGCTTCGCGCGGCTGTTGGGTGATGAGAGCAATGGATATTGGCGCCTCTGCCCCACCGGTTCACAGGTCAGCGAGCGTCGTTATCAACCGGGCACGCTAATCCTTGAAACGATCTTCACGACCGAGACGGGCCGCGTGCGTCTCATCGACTTCATGCCTCCAAAGACTGGCGCGTCGAAGGTCGTCCGGATAGTTGAGGGTCTCGAAGGCACGGTCGAATTGCGTAGCGAGCTTGTCGCACGTTTCGACTACGGAATTAGCGTGCCATGGGTGAGCGGGCTTGAGGATGGTGCGGTCAGCCTCGTCGCAGGAGCGTCCATGCTGGTGCTACGCACCGCGGTTCCGCTGCGCGGCGAATCCATGAAAACGGTTGGCTCGTTCCCTGTCGGACGCGGTCAGAGCAGCACCTTCGTACTCTCCTATCAAACTTCGTATGAGGATCCAGCCCCTCCCGAAGATCCGTGGCTTCTTCTGGAACGTACTGAGCGCTACTGGCGCGACTGGTCCAGCCGCTGCGAAGCGGCAGGTCCATATTCCGAGCAGGTCTCGAGATCTCTCATCACCCTCAAAGCGCTGACCTTTGGACCGAGCGGCGGTATTGTCGCCGCAGCGACATCGTCGCTTCCCGAGCAAATCGGCGGTCCCCGAAACTGGGACTATCGCTTCTGCTGGGTCCGCGATGCCACGCTGACGCTCCTGGCTCTCATGGGCGCCGGCTACTACGACGAGGCGCGAGCCTGGCGGGACTGGCTCATCCGGACGGTGGCAGGAAGCCCGAACCAGTTGCAGATCATGTACGCGGTCACAGGCGAGCGCAGGTTGACCGAGTGGGAAGTGCCGTGGCTGTCTGGATACGAAAACTCAAAGCCAGTGCGAATCGGAAACGCTGCTCACACTCAACTGCAGCTCGACGTATACGGCGAGCTGATGGACGCGCTCTACCAGGCGCGCCGCGGCGGCCTCCGCGAGAACAAGCGAGCCTGGGCGATTCAATGTGCCCTGCTCGATCATCTAAAGGATATCTGGACTAAGCCGGATGAGGGCATTTGGGAAGTGCGAGGCGGCGCCAAGCATTTCACATATTCGAAGATCATGGCATGGGTCGCCTTCGATCGCGCCATCAAATCAGCCGATGAATTCGGGATGGATGGCCCCGTAGACGATTGGAAGGCGGAGCGTGCCGCCATTCAGGAGGATGTATGCCAGAAGGGCTACGATGAGCGACGGCAGACCTTTGTCCAGGTCTACGGTGAACCTCAACTTGATGCGTCCCTGTTGCTGATCCCGGCAGTCGGATTTTTGCCGCCAGAAGATCCACGGGTGACTTCGACCATCAATGCCATCGAGCGCGAGCTGCTGACCGACGGTTTCGTACAGCGATACGATACGACGGCAACCAAGGACGGACTGCCGCCCGGTGAAGGTATGTTTCTGGCCTGCAGCTTCTGGCTGGCCGATGCGTACCACCTGATCGGACGAGATGCCGACGCCAAGGCGATCTTCGAGCGGCTTCTCGCGCTGCGCAACGATGTCGGTCTGCTGTCGGAAGAGTACGATCCGGGGCGCAAGCGCTTGGTCGGGAACTTCCCCCAAGCTTTCTCTCATATCGCGCTGGTGAACACCGCTCACAACCTCACCCACAAGCAAAAGCCCTCGGAGCATCGCGGCAGCAAGAAGGCGCTCCCGAGCAAGGGAGAGGAAGCGTCCGGCGCAAGGAGGAGGCATACGTGACAGAGAAACCGATTGATCGCGCCGCCTCACCGAAGGAGCGATCGCATAGATCCCTCGGCTATCCAATAGTGCTGGAAGGTCAGCCCGCGCTGGTGACCGGTGCGAACTCGGGAATTGGACGTGCGGTTGCTCTTGGGCTCGCCGCCTCGGGGGCCGACGTAGTGGTCAATTACGTCGTAGATCCACATGCCGCAGAAGACGTGGCCAACCAAATTGAGACGCTCGGCAGAAAGGCTATCACTATCAAGGCGGACGTCAGCAACGAGGAAGACGTCCGGTCTATGTTCTCCCGTGCCGTCGGTCATTTCGGAACGCTGCACATCGTGGTGAACAACGCCGGACTGCAGCGCGATGCACCGTTTCACGACATGACCCTCGAGCAGTGGAATAAGGTCATCGGCGTCAATCTGACAGGTCAATTTCTGTGCGCCAGAGAGGCGATCCGTGAATTCAGGAGACGTGGCGTCATGAACGACATCTCTGCCGCGGCGGGGAAACTTGTCTGCATGAGTTCTGTCCATCAGGAGATCCCGTGGGCGGGTCACGCAAACTATGCAGCCTCGAAGGGCGGCGTCATGCAGATGATGCGAAGCATCGCGCAGGAAGTTGCTCCGCTCGCCATACGGGTGAACGGCGTCGCGCCGGGAGCCATCCGTACACCGATCAACCGGCCCGCGTGGGAAACCAAGGAAGCCTACGACAGCCTGATGACACTGGTCCCCTACCGGCGCATTGGCGAGCCAAACGATATCGCACAGGCCGTCGCCTGGCTGGTCTCGGATGCGGCCGATTACGTCACCGGTACCACATTGTTCATCGACGGCGGCATGATGCTTTTCCCAGGTTTTGCAAGCGGGGGATAGTTGTCTGATGGAAGCGTTGCGGTGACTGGAGGAAGAAGCAATGGCTAACGGTGCTCGGGCAATGTCTGCTCGCAAGATCGCCCATAGGATGGCGCGAGTTCTATCGTCGGTTTTGAAGCGCCGGTTGGCTGCCTCGGCTCGAAGGGCTGGAGAAAAGCGGCCAAGCCAACCGTGGAAATCGCTACGCTCCGAACAGTAGCGAAAGCTCACATGCCCATCTGGCTGACTGCGGGTCTTTGGGGGCTGCTAGGCGCCTCGTCGCTGTGCTAGGCGCAGCAGTGGCATTTATCTTTAGGATGCCCCGATATATCACCGCAGGAATCATGTCTTTCGGCTGCGGGGTGCTGATCTCCGCCGTGGCCTACGACCTTCTGGAAGATGGCTACCAGGAGGGCGGCATCTGGCCGATCGTTGCGGGCGCCATTGCTGGCTCTGCCGCATATGCTCTTGCCGATTGGGCAATTTCTAGGGAAGGAGCACACGCCCGCAAACGATCAGGTGAGCAGCAGGCCAACGCTGGCCAGGGTGGAGGACTGGCTATTGCCGTTGGCTCGCTCCTGGACGGCATTCCGGAAAGCGTCGTCCTGGGGCTCGGGCTGTTGAGCGGAAAGGGCATCAGCATCGCGATGCTCGCGGCGATCTTTCTGTCCAATTTTCCCGAAGGGCTATCCAGTGCGCTCGGGATGCGCGCGGCCGGTCGTTCGCGGGTCTATATCTTTCGATTATGGGGAACGATCACCGCTGCTTCCGGGCTGGCGGCCTCCGCGGGAGCGGCTTTCCTGGGAGGCGCGTCCCCTCAGGTCGTTGCTACCGTGAGCGCCGTTGCGGCCGGCGCTCTTCTCACGATGGTCGTGAACACCATGGTTCCAGAGGCCGTCGAAGGCGAACAGAAGCTGGCCGGCTTGCTGGTCGTCGTCGGCCTGCTGGTCGCTTTCGCGCTTTCCAACCTGGGAGAGACATAAGAAGGGCGCCAAAGGCGCCCTTCTCGCTCAATCAGGTGTTGTCGGCCCATCTGCCATTGTATTTGAATTCAGGCGCCGCCTTGAGGTCGTTGGCCGTCGCGTTCATCTTGGCGCGCCATTCCTTTTGGCCCGCGTCATACGTGACATTGACCGAGTTCGGCCGGATGGCCACGTAATGATCGCCTAATCCAAGGAAACCGCCGACAGACACGATATAGGCCGTCGTCCGCCCGTCCGAAGCGAACGCGATGTCTTTGATCGTTCCGATATCCTTGTTCTCATTGTTGTAGATGTCGAGGCCGACCAACGTCGAACTCAGCTCATCCGAGTTTGGTACGCTAACGTACGCATTACTTGAGCTGGCTGACGCCTGACCCGTTGTTGTGCTCGTTTGATGTCCTTCGCTCGAAGCGCCAGCAGCATCGACCGTGACCTGCGTGAAGCTGTCTGGGCTGATCGACATGACCACCGGGTTTCCATCACTATCCTTGGCATGAACCATGAAGGCGGTGGGAGCAACCTTGATATCGGTAAAGCCCGATTTCGTCAGCATCTGCGTGAGCTGAGAGCGCGCATTCACCTTTCCGCTATTCGGCGCAGCCTGGTTATCAGACTGCGCATAAGCGAATGATCCGATCATCGCAAGAGCAGTGCCGGCCAATAGCATCGTACGCATTTCAAATTCTCCTTTCGACGTGTTGCGTATGTTGATCAAAGCTGGCGACGCTCCATCGTTGCATGAAGTTTTGCTCATGTAAGGTTGTCACAAATTGTCGCAGCGACGAACTGTTCTGCAAACAAACGCTTTCGGTCCTATGGGCGACACTTCAAAGATGGAGATCTAGACATGAAAAGAACCGTAGCCTCGGCGGCGTTCGCACTTCTTGCCGTCACCATGGCATCTTCTGCTTCTGCAGCTCCGGTTGCCGGAGTCGACAGCTTCAGGGCAATGCATCAGAATCAGGCTCAAAGCGATAATCCAGAAGCAATGCAGGTCGGATGGAGGCATGGCTGGCATAGACACGGTTGGCACGGTCATCCGCACCGCTACGGATGGGGCCCTGCCGTAGGGGGCATTGCAGCCGGCGCGATTGTCGGAAGCGCACTCGCGAGCAGCCACGCGCAGGCGAACGCAGACGCCTATTGTGAGCAGAAGTACAAGTCCTACGATCCCGGATCCGGAACCTATCTGGGTTACGACGGTGAACGTCATCCCTGTCCGTAGTTATACCAGCGAGAGGCGCACGTTTTGCGCCTCTCGCGCTCCTGAGGCAACTAGCCTTGCGATCTAGCAGTTACGAACTCGCTCCATTTAGCCCCGGCCGTGCAAACGTGATCCGGCAAGCGCCGGTGCTCGCCGGGATGTCGCTGCTTGTGCCGCTTTCTCTAGGTCTTCAGTATCTTCACGTACGTCCAGTCTTTGTATTCGTCAGCAGTTCATGCGCCGTGGCCGTTCTGGCCGAATGGATGAGACGAGCAACCGAACAACTTGCCAAGCATTCAGGGCCGGCGATAGGCGGCCTTCTTCTCGTCAGCTTCGGGAGCGTCGCCGAGCTAATGCTCGCCTTCTTCGTGCTTGCCAGCGGGGAAACAGAAGTCGTTCAAGCCCAGGTCACTGGCTCCATCATCGCGACCAGCCTATTCGGGTTGGGTCTCGCGATCTTCGTGGGGGGCCTGAAGCGGAAGAAGCAAGTCTTCAATCCTGCCCATGCAGGTCTCCTGTCAACGCTTCTCATATTGGCGGTTGTTGCCCTTAGCCTGCCAGCGGTGTTCGATTACACGGGTCGACTTCGCGCACACGTCCAGGACATGCGCATCACGGACGAGAGCTTCAGCCTTGGAGCCGCAGTCGTCTTGATTTTGCTCTACGGTGGAAATCTCGTCTACACGATGTTCACGCACCAGAGCACCTTTGCGGATGGCGAGTCCAAAGGGCATGCAAGCTGGAGCATTGGAGTTGCCGCCGCCCTCATGGTGGTCACGACCGGGTTGATTGCCCTTGAAGCGGAAGCAATTTCGCGGACCCTTACCGAGACGGGGGAGGCCGCCGGTTTGCCACCTACGTTTCTCGGCGTAATCGTGCTCGCGCTCGTTGGCACCAGCGCGGATTTATTCGCAGCATGCTGGTTTTCTTATGAGGGAAAGATCAGTCTTGCGCTCGAAATCTGCATCGGCTCTTCCATCCAAATAGCGCTCGTCGTCGCTCCGCTACTGGTTCTCGTCTCGGCGGTTATATGGCAGCCCATGACGCTGGTTTTTCATAACCCCATGTATCTCTTCGCAATCGCCAGCACTGCCTTCGTGGTAAATGCCGTTGCCCGCGACGGCGAGACCAACTGGTTTGAGGGAATGCTGCTCATTGGCGTTTACGTGCTGTTTGCACTGGGATTCTTCTACGTAGCGCCGTAGCGGCAGCAGAAAGGCGCGACGATGTCGCTTGCCCGTCTTGGTTCTCACCGGCTCTTAGGGCTAATCGCAGCAATCTTGACCGTCGCCGCGCTTCGCGCGAGCTATCCGGTGACGATGCCGCTCGCCGTCTCCATTTTGCTCATTGCGGCGATCTGGCCCGTCAAGCAATGGTTCGATCGCATGGCGCCCCGATTGGCGTATCTCGGCACGGGGGTCGTCCTGCTTCTCATTCTCGTCCTCTTCTTCGGCTCGCTCTATTTCTCCGCAACGCAGGTCGTGCAAGCATTTGGGGACAATTGGGGCCAGCTCGAGAAAGTCTACCGCAGCCTAAACCATTACCTGGAGGGCTGGGGCATCAATGGCATCGGAATTGATGATCGCTCCCGACTGATTGGCGTGGGGCAGGATATTCTAACGAATGCGTCCACCATACTCATCTACCTGGGCTTTATCGCACTCATGGTCATGCTTGGCCTTGGTGAGGCCACCCGATTGGCCTCGATGTTGAGCCGCCTGGTTCCGACGGGAAGCAGAGATATCGCAAATGGGATTGGTAAGATTTCAGAGAAGATGCGCCAATACATAGCGGTCACCTTCCTGACCAGCCTGCTAACCGGCATTGCGACGACGCTATGGGCATTTGCAATTGGACTCGAACTGCCGTTCGTCTGGGGCTTGCTGAACTTTTTGCTCAACTTCGTCCCGATGGTCGGCAATGTCGTGGGGATTGTGCCACCGACGTTGTTCGCCTTCCTTCAATACGGAGACTGGACCCACCCACTTCTTTCCCTAATGGGATTCGGCCTGATTCAGATCACGATAAGCAATGTTGTATACCCCATGCTTCAGGCGCGCAGTCTATCGCTTTCCCCTATGGCGGTTGTGGTTTCCCTGGCATTCTGGAGCTGGGTTTGGGGACTGGCGGGCGCTTTTGTTGCGATCCCTCTTACAGTCTCTGTCGCGATCGTGTGCCGTCAGTTCGCCGAAACTCGCTGGGTCGCTGCGCTTCTTGTTTTCAAAGAGGTTGATGCCGACGGGTGAAACTCACCGATTGATTTTGTCGAATGGGAGGGTGCGGAGATAGCTCAGGCTCGAATAGCCGGTACAGAAGCCGTTTGCGCAGTACAAGCCATGGTGCAGAGTCGCGAGCGTCTCGACAATGTCCGCATCAGGGCAGGTTCAGTGACCTCAAGTTCGAGCCGATCCGGCGCCGACCCTGGCGCTGCAAGGGCGGCGATGCCTGCTGAACAATGGGGCAGACGCTTCCTCCCCTCGACATCCGCACCGAAGAGGACGTGGGTGCAATCCGGCTCGCCCATGGCACTAGCCTCTACATTTTATTGAAGATCTTGTGCGCCCTGGTTTCTGCGTTCCCTACTTCTTGTCGTTACGGTACCGTTCGAGCCATTCCTTAGCCGCCATCTCCAGAATTTGGGATGCGTTTTTCTCCAGCTCTGCTGCCGCGACCTTGATGTCGCGGATCACCAAGGGGTCCATGGTCGACAGAAACTGCTTCTTTTCGCCGGCGGACGGCTTTCGCCCCGGCTTGCCGGCCGCCTTTTCCTTCGCCATCGCCCTCACTCTTGCTTCTCGCGCTTAACGGAATCGTCCCATGGGCAGCTTTTCCCAGCAAGCGATTGCGGCCCTAGGTGACGCCGTTTTCCCCGCCAATTGGCTGTCGGCCTAGAGCCACTCTTTATCTATCTGAAATATAATCATTTTCTCAAGCGAGGTACCTCCGTGGTATAAATAGATACCTATACTAAATAGGCTTATCGATTTTATCGGTCCTGACATATGCTCACTTTGAGCATAACGAAGGAATCGAGTTCGACATGTCGCGTAGCGTATTGAGCTGTCGGGTGGTGCCTCCGGGCCCGGCTGTCGCCTCGAACTGGTGCATCGACCTGGTTGAGGCACATCCCGACCTCTTTTGCCCGCCGCAGGGAGTGCCCGCGGCGGCCGAAGGCTTGCCTGATTGCGATAGGGGCTGGGCGTTCATCATTGACACCGCCTGCATGCGGATCAGATCTGCACTCGCGAAAGATGGCAGACCCCTTCGGATCACAAGGGTGAGGGAGAAGGCAGGAACGCTCCGGATCGACTGGACCGGTCGCTTGTCCGCGAGGACCGAGGAGCGCGTTGGCGACATCATCGATCTGGCCGAAGCGTGCAGCGCCTGCACCTGCGAACTGTGCGGCGCCAGAGGACGCCTCTTTCGCAACGGTCGCATCCTAATGACACGCTGCGAGAGCCACAGTTCGGGCGTCGCGGCCGGGGACGGCGCAGGCATTGAGAGCATGGTCGTGCTGCACCGTATCAGCGAGGGGCGGCAAACAATCGAAAGCCTTCGGTACGACCGCCGTACAGATTCATTCGTCTCAATCGATCCCGCCCTCTTCGGCCTCCGCGGAGATCCGAAATGAGGCTTTTGTCAACGTCAGCGATGGGGGGCGTCGTGGAAAACTGGAGGGTCGACCTCGTTGTGACGCACCGAGACCTTTTTCAGTCGCCGTCCGATTTTCCCGGCGCGGCCGAGGGGCTACCTTGGTGCGACGCCGGCTGGCGCGACGTCCTCGACCGCCTCTGCGTTCGAATCCGGAGCGCCGTCCAAGCGGACGGAGGCTCTTTCAAATTCACCCAGGTCCAAGAGAAATACGGGACCTTGCGGGTCTATTGGGACGGCAAGCTGTCTCCGGATGCAGATGCCTGCGTCGAAGAAGCTATCGCTTTGGCGGAGGCCCGCAGCGGCGTGACCTGCGAGGTCTGCGGTGAAAAAGGCCACCTTCGCGGCGGTGCCTGGTTGACCACCCGCTGCGACGCACATTCGGAACGTCGGCCTAGGATCGAGCATCGCTGCGGGTTCGAGAACGTGCACCTCGTCCGTCATTTCGTGGACGGGCGGCGGTTCATCACCTGCCACAGGTACGACCGTCTGAATGACGTTTTTGTCGACGTCGACACGGCCTCATTAGGCATCGAAGAGTAGCGCCATGCGCCTTTGGCCCATGTCCGACCTCCACCTCGAACTCACCCGCGGCTGGGACCTGCCGTCCGGAGAGGCGCGGCCGGCATTCGACGTTTTGATCGTCGCCGGCGACCTGGTCCCCAGGGCCGAGCGCGGAGTGAAGTGGTTGTTGGAACGAGTGCCCGACCGGCCAGTGGTCTTCTGCAGTGGCAACCACGAATTTTACGGCGTCGACGTCGACAGAACGATCGAGAAGGCCAAGGCGGCCGCGGCCGGCACGAACGTGCACCCGCTGGAGAACGAGACCGTCCGGATCGGCAACGTGACGTTCGTCGTCTGCACGCTCTGGACCGACTTCGCGTTGTTCAGAGACCAGCGCCGGGAGATGGCGATCGCGGCGGAGCGCATGAACGACTTCAAGAAGATCAGGACCGGCCGCTATGTCGAGCGCTTTCGTCCACCGCATGCGCTGGCCAGGCACCGGCGGTCCCGGGCCTTCCTCGAAGCCGAGCTCCGGAAGGATCGGCCCGGTCCCCTTGTGATCGTGACCCACCATGCCTGCCGGCGCCCGGAGCTGCGCCTGTCGGACCCGCCGAAGCCGGACGAGCTCCTGAGCGCCGCATACTACAGCGACCTCACCGACTTGATGGTGCCGGCACCCGACGACGGGCGCGGCGCGCTGCGCCCCGCAGACCTCTGGGTCTACGGGCACACCCACGAAACCTTCGACGGGGTGATCGGCCAGACCCGCGTGGTATCGAACGCGAAGGGGTACGGGCCGTGGCCGCCCGGCGAGCAGACCTGGGAAAACCAAGACTTCAACGAGACGCTCATCATCGAAATCTGAAAAGGGGCCGACCATGACCGACGCCGACCAGAAACACACCGAGACCCGCCCCGCCCTTTCCATGGTTTCGGATACCCCGTCATGTTCTTCACCAAGCCCCGCCGCCCCCATCTCTTCTCGTCCGCCAAAACCGCGTCCCCGGTCCCCGCGCGACACCCCGCGCTTCGCGAGGCTCTCGTCCAGGCGTCGCTCGATCCGGCGGTCCGGACGATCCTTCACGTTCCGGCGGCGCCTGCTGGGACCGCGCAAGTAGACGTAGACACCGTCGTCCTTGCCCGCGACGACGGACGCTTCCACCTCGACGTGGTGCCTGCCCGCCTTGTCCGTGACTTGGACGAGGAAGGACTCATCCAAATCGCGCTGCGCGATCTCGGCCTGCAGCAGCTCGTCGTCACGGCTGAAGACCTGCGGACCGAACCGCGCCGCTCCAATGTCCGCGCGGTCTGGTCATACAAGGACCGGCCGGTCTCCCTGCCGCTGCGTCTGCGCCTCCTCAAGACCTTGGTCGATGAGGGACCGATGGAGCTCGGCCGCCTGCTCGAGACGGTCCGCAGCGACATCGATCCCTCGCCGGCGGTGATGTCGCTCGCCTGCTCCGATCTGCTCGAACTCGACCTGACGTCCGGACCGCTCGGTCCAACCACTCAAGTGAGATCCCGCACATGAAAAAGCCTACAAGAGGCCGCTCCTCCGGCACCGTCATTCGCATGGCCCCGAAAGGACGTGACGGCCAGCGCGCCCAGAAGCAGGGCACGGTCCTGATCGACCGCGTCTACGACCGAGAGCTCGGCAGGTTCGACGACGACGAGCCCGAGATCAAGGGAGCGTTCGAGCTCGACCTCGAAGAGGAGGCGGCGCCGCCAAGTGGTCGCCCAGAAGCAGTGACCGTCGTCGTCGGAGCGGCCTTCGACGCGGCGACCACGGCGGACCAGCGCCGCCGGCTTCGCCATAACCAGGCGCTATGCGTAATCGTCCACGTGCCGAGCCCGGTTTGGGTCATGCCCGTCTCCCTCTACTTCCGGCTCGCTTTCGGCGAACGGTGGATCCAGCAGAGCGGGCACGGCCCCACTCCCGGCGAAAGAGGTTTCGCCACCAGCTCCGCCTCGGTCTCGCTCGCCTTGTCGGCCGGCCAGTCCGTCGTGGGTATTGCCGCCGACCTCAGCCTGCTTCCCCGGTCTTTGATCGGCGCCGCCGACATGACCATCCGGATCGCGCCTCCCAACGGCGCCGTGCTGAAGGCCGCCATCACCCGCTTCGCCAGGCGCACGCCCGAGGAGTTCGACAATTCCATCGCGACCGACCTCGACCTCGACGACGTCGTTGCGGCGTTCCGTCCCGGCGCCGTGCCGCAGCGGATCGTGCAGCGGCTCGCTGCGGCCGCCGCCGCGCTTCGCCTTTATGGAGACCTGAGGGAGACGCCGTCGTGCTCGTCGTGACAGTCGAACTATGGCCGGGAGGCAGCAGCGCACTACGCCGGCCGATCGGGACGATGCATATCGGAAACGTCAGCGGCCTGTCCGATATCAGTGATTATCACGTGATCGCCATGCAAACGGCCAACCCTCTGACCGGGGAGCCGGCCGGCCTGGCCGAATTCGAGGTCCTCGCCCATGCGCGCAGGCAGCGCGTCTGGGCCCTTCTGCAGCGCGCCTGCGAAGCCGCGATGGTCGCCGATTGGGTCGAGCTCTAGGAGGTCCGGGAGAGCGAGATGTATTCCAAGCCATTCGACCTCCGTCCAACCGACAGGGCAATCCTGACGCTCGGTCCGAGCGTGCGGACGACGATTCCGGCCGCCACGGCGCCCAGATCCGGAACGTCAAGCGGGTTTTCCCGCGGTTATCCACAGCAATCGCAGGCCTCCTCTGGAGGGTCAACGGCACGTTCCGAGGGGTCGAAAAACCGGCCGCTGAGACCGCCGCGGCGGGGCGCCCGGCGACGGCGCAGACCGACCGGACTCGGTGGGCAATATTTCAAGGACTCGAATTCCGCGATTTTCGATTCGAGGCCGCGGAGCGAAAATTCCGCGACGACGACTCCCGGCAGTCGAATCCTTGAAATCCTGCGGGCCGGATCCCGGCTTCGGCCGGCGCCGCGGCGCCGTCGGAATTGCCCCGACCCGCCCTGAACCGGGTCCGGAGCAACCCGAAACGGGCGGTTCGCAGCTCTTAAGCCGCCCGAAACCGACTCGACTCCGAAAAGCGCGATCGTCATGGTCGCGCCCGTAGACGCAACCAGGGCCCCAACCGAAAGGAAGACGGACCACCCCACCGGGCCCAAACGAAAAAGGCGACCCCGCGCCAACGGGGCCGCCCTTCGTCAGGGGTAAGCCGCACTGGGAGAACCCAAGGGCGCGCAGACCACCTCACTGAGGCCCGCAGTCGAGCAGCTCGGCGCGGGAAAGGCAAGTCTGCGCGCCCCCGATTTCTCTCAGATCCCCGCAATTCACCCCGACCGCCGGAATCCCATTCCTGGCGAACGGCGGAGTCTTGCTCGGGGCCGGCCGGTCCGCAGCAGCCATGTCGCAGAAGCATCCCCAACTCGAAGCCGTCCGGATCGTGCGCGCCAAGGGCGGCGGCCCGATCAGGACCGTCATCCAGGCGGTGCGGAAGATGCCCACCGGCGACTTCCCATCGCTCAAGGCCGGCATCCCGCTGCCGTGGGAGGGCATCCCAGAACGCCACTTCCTCTGGGTCTGCGAGGCCGACTGGACTGTCCGCAAGTTCATGACGCAGCCGATGCGCATGGAGTTTCGGATGAGCGACGGTCGCACGCTCATCTATTTCCCCGACGTCGAGCGCGTCCTCGCCGGCACCGCGATCGAGATCGTCGAGGTCAAGAAGAACGAGGCCGAAACCACGCGCGACCGCGACTACGCGTTCAAGCTCTGGCTCGCCAGCCAGACCTGCAAAATCCGCGGCTGGAAATTCCGCATCGTCACCGCGGAAAAGTACCTCGCCGAAGGCCACCGCCTCGCGAACGCGCGTCTGATCCGGATGGACCGGTTCGCCACCGTCTCGGCGGAGGACTACCTCAGGCTCGGCGAGGCGTTCCGGGGCACCGGCGGCACCATGGCCTGGGGCGAAGCCGTCGCCACGCTCAGCCGCACCGACGACGAGTGGAGTCCGAACGGCCTCGCGCGCCTGCGCGCGCTGATCGTCCGCCGCCACGTCCGCGTCGACATCAACCGCCGCATCACGCAGCAGACGCCGGTCACGCTGACCGAAAGCGCCGCCATTCAGCTCGGCCAATAAGGAGTCCGCGAATGCCCAAGCACATCTCCCGTCCGACCTTCACCGTGTGCGTCGACGTCGAAACCCGGATGATCGTCGGCCACCACGTCCACTTCGAGCCGCCCGGCGTCAACAGCGTCACGCTCTCGCTGCAGCAGGCCATCCAGCACGCCGGTCCTTGGGACGACGGGGGCCGCCCCGCAGAAACCCTGATCGACCGGTCGCGCGAATTCCATTCCGCCTCCCTGCAGCAGGCACGGGCCGCCGTCGGCATCGACGCCGACGCTCAGGATCCGCAGTCCGGGGAGACCCTGCAATGCTCGAGATCAAGAGGGGCGCACTGTTCCAGCATTTCGAGGCGGGACTCATCCGCTTCGACCGCTGGATCTCCTTCGACATCATGGTCTTCGTGACGGTGGCGAGCGGCCAGGTGATCAAGCTGCCGGAGCACAAGTTCGACGAGCTGCACGCGCGCCGACGGATCCGGATGATCGAGCAGGACGCCGAAGGCAATCCGATCGAGATCCGCGCCTTCGCTCATGACGATCCGGAGTCCTGACCATGTCCTCGCTCGACATCAAGAAAGGCGACTTGATCCAGCACCCGACGAAGGGGCTCTGCCGCTTCGACCGCTGGATGGCCTTCAACGTGCTCGTCTTCCGTACGGAGATCGGCGGCGACGAGGTGAAGCTGCCAGAGCACAAGTTCTGCGAGATGCACGCGTTGCGTCAGATCCGGCTGATCGAGCAGGACAAGGACGGCAACCCGATCGAGCTCCGCGAGTTCGGTCCTGACGAGCTCTGGACGGAGTCCGATGACCCCAAGCAGGCCAAGCTCACGGCCGAGGGCCGCAAGGCGCTCGCCCGACAATTCTACACCAGGAAATGGGACGAAGAGGGCAACGGCTCTCTCGGCGACGAAGGCTTACAAAGCCTCATCAACCGCTGGCGCAATACGGTTCGGGGCCTCGGTTACGAAACGGAAGACATACCAGAGGGCAAGACCGATCCGTGGCGAGTGAAGGTCGCGCGTCTTCGCCACTGCATCAAGCATTGCGGACGTGCCGGCGCACGGCCGCTCGAGGCCTTCAGAGACAACCGCGGCAAGAACTCGCCGCGCCGGCTCGCCGACGAGGTCGAGGCCGAGATCCTGAAGGCCATCGACTACTTCTACAGTACCCGCGGGCGCGGCTACGACGACGCCTACGGCGAACTCCGCGAAGCGATCAAGAAACTCAACAAGAACCGAAGCGAGGAGGAACGGCTCAAGTATCCGAAACCGGAGGTGCTCCGGCGCCGCATCGACAAGGCCCTGACCTTCGACAACTGGGCCCGCAAGACCACCCGAAGCGAAGCCTGGCGGAAGATGCACGGGCACCGCGAGCACATCACCGCGGAGCGGCCGCTCGAGCTCGCCATCATCGACACCACGCCACTCGACGTCCACGTGCTCGACAGCAGGCTCTTGTTGCCGCTCGGGCGGCCCTACCTCACCCTCTGCATCGACGTCTACTCGCGTATGGTGTTGGGCTTCTTCATCACGTTCGAGCCGCCGAGCTTGTATAGCGTGCTGGCGACGCTGAAGCGGGTCAACCGACACAAGGGATACGTCCAGAAGCTCTACCCGCAGATCAAGAGACCCTGGGATGGATGGGGTTGCCCGACGGAGATTTTGCTGGACCGCGACTGGGCCCACCAGTCGCCCTCGTTCCAACATTCGATGTCCAATCTCGGCACCGAGGTCCACTACGCGCCCGCGTCAACGCCCCAGTACAAGTCCATCGGCGAAAGGCCATTCCTGACTATCAATCAGGGCCTGATCCACAAGCTCGCAGGCGCCGTCCGCTATAACGTCTACGTCATGCGCCAGGTTGGACTCAACCCGGCGAAGGACGCGCTGATCACGCTCGAGGACCTCAACGAGCTGATCCACGAATTCATCGATCTCTACAACTACAGCCGGCACGACGGCATCGGCGCCATTCCCGCCCGCATCTGGCAGGAAGGGCTCGCGATCCAGCGCCGCCGCTGGATCAAGGACGTAGGCGCCCTCGACCACGTCCTCGGCCGCGTCGCCACCGCCAGCATCTCCGGCAACGGTATCAAGTTTAAGAACATGCGCTGGCACGACGAGATCGCGACCTCGGCGCTGCTCGACGATCTCGTCCGGTTCGAGAAAAAGCGCTCGCAGGATCCACGGACCTTCGGCCAGTCGCGCGCCCGCGTCGTCGTGAAGTGGAATCCCGCCGACGCCTCGGCCATCAGCGTCTGGAATCGCGGCGCTGAGCCAAAGCCTTGCTGGGTGACGGTGCCGAACGTCAACGCCGAGGCCTTGAAGGGTCTGACCTTCTGGCATCTCGACCGGATCCGTGAATTCTCCAAGGAGAAGGATCTCGAATTCAGCCCCGAAGACGATCACTGGGAGGCGCACAACAGGCTGCGCAAGCACTGGGAAACGCTCGCCGGGCAGATGCCCATGCGCCAGACCCGCCAGGCCCGCCGCGGACTGGCCTGGGAGCTCGGGCAGTTCGACGACGCCACGGTCAACGAACCCATCGAGATCGGTCTCGACGACATCCACGACGTCGAGGTCGAGGCCTCTACCGCCGGCCTCAACAAGGCCGAGCCGGAGAGCGTGCCCGACCAGCTCGCCGCGGAGCTCCTCGATCGCGACAACGAGCCCCACAAGGGACGCACGCCCAGTAAGGCCTCGGTCGCGAAGGGGCAGCGCACGAAGAAGCGCAAGAAGGCCGAGAACGAGCAAGCCGAACACGAAGCCTACGTCAAGCAGCGCCGCGGCGATCCGACCGGCGAGCCCGACGCTCGCGGCAGTCCGATCAGGGGCGACGACACGGGCGACGACGAGGGCTGGGACGAGATCGCCGACGCCCCCGCCACCGCACCCGACGACAAAAGCGAAGACGACGAAGGCTGGTAACAGAAGGAACCCAAGACATGAAGAATTTCATCCGCACTTGCATCGAGCGGCTGCGCCGCTTCATCCGTGGCAAGCGAGACACCGCCGAGCAGGCGCCCGAATACGCGGCAGGCCCGATCCGCGGCGAAGTCGACCTCGATGCCGACCGGGGTCGCTTCAACACGGCCGTGCTCACCCGCTCGGGCATCCGGTTCAAGGGAATGCAATACCACCAGCAGTCCGTCACCGAGATGCTACTGGACGATATCTCGCGCTTCGACAGCAAATCCGGCGCCCGCGCAAAGGTAACCATCAACTGGGACCCGTCCGACGCCTCCAGAATCAGCGTCTGGAATCGAGCCGCGCGCCCAGGCCCCCACTGGGTCACGCTCCCGATCGGTGGCGACGTGACGGGCGAGCGGCTCTCGTTCGCAGATCATGTCGCCATCCGTGAATTCGCGAAGAAGCACGACCTCGTCTTCAACACGGACGAGGAACGGTCGGAAGCCCGCGAGCTCCTGCGGCAGCACTGGCAAGAGTTCGCCGCCCGACCGGCTGTCCGCGAGAACCGGCAGTCTCCGCGCCACGCCAGGCGCCTTCCTACCCGCAAGGGCAAGTGACGAAAGGAGTCCACGACATGACGAACAAGAACTTCCAGGACGGCATCGAACGGATGCGCCGTTTCGACGAAATCCTGATCCAGCACCCCCGGCTCGGCAAGATCCGGGACAAGATGCTCTGGCTGCTCGCCGACACCGCCGGCGTGGTCGCCGCCAACGAGGCCCGTCGCGAGGCCGCCAAGGGGCGGCCATTCAAGATGCGGGAGCTCTGGGTCCTCCCGATCGTCGGCCCCAGCGGGGCGATGAAGTCCACCTCGATCAGCAAGGTGATCGACGAGATCAACGCGGACGAACGCTTCCCGCCGGGCGACATCCCGGTGCTGTTCGTGACCATGCGCGGCGTGAAGAACGTGCGGGCTTTCCTCAGCGTGATCCTCGAACAGTACGGCGATGCCGCCAAGGTTGTCATGCCGGGATCCGGCCCGATCGACGCACAGGTCGTGGCGCGCGGAGTCTACAACGCCGCACGAACGAAGCACACGGTCTTGCTGGTCATCGACGAAGCGCACGAGATGCTGCGGTACGACGGCGGCAAGACCGGCAAAAACATGGCCATGCTGCTCAAGACCATGGTCAACGAGGGTATCTTCAGCGTGGTCCTGGTCGGCACCGAAGAGATGCGCGGCCTCTTCCGCTCGTCCGAGCTCAAGAACCGCACGGTCGCGGACGAGGACGTGACGTTGCTGCCCTTCGACATCAAGAAGGAGGCGGACCGCCGGTACTTCTTCAGATTCCTGCAGAAGCTCGAGGATGAGATGATGAACGCCGGCGTAGTCGACGAGCCGCTCGGCTGGGTCTCCACGCTGGAGGACCGGGCCAAAATCTTCGACATGTGCGACGGAGTCGCGGGCATCGCCTGCCGCGTGCTCCGCATGGCGCTCGAGCGCACGCTGCGCGGCGGCCGCACCTCGATCGACTGGAAGGACTTCGAGTCCGCGTTCCGGGCCTTCAACGCGACCCTGGAGCGCCCCCTGTTCGATCCCTTCGCGGAGGGGCCGCACAAGGCGACGCTCGGCCGCCTCAAGGCGGAAGCCGTAGCCAACGCGAAGCGCAAGGGCGACGACAAGCCGGAAGCGCGGGCATGACGATCATCGTTCCGCCCCGCAAGTTCGTCGCCACCGTCGGCACGCCCTTCGTCGACGAGAGTCTGCGCGGCTATCTCGGCCGCGCGCTGTCGGTTACCGCCGTCAGGAACGTCGCCACGCTGCTGAAGATCGCGGACGCCACGAAGCCCAACGCGGTGTCGCTCGCGACGACGCTGACCGACCCCGACGAGATCTCGCGTATCGCCACCCTGATCGGGTGCAAGCCCGAAGACATCCTCTCGCGCACGTACCCGACCGGCGAGTTCGCTCATTCGGGCTCCGAGTCCATCGATTTCTTCGACACCCAGATCCGGCTTCACTTCCGCGAAACCAAGTACAGGAGGGCGTCGCCGAGGGCCCTCGAGATCGCGCAGTATCACCGCGCGCTCTGGGAGCTCCGCCCCCTCGCCTTCGATCCCCAAACCAAAGAGAAGCTGCTCGGCGTCTGCCCGGCGTGCGACCGCAAGCTCGGCTGGCTGCGCGCCGACGTGCCGACCCTCTGCGACAAGTGCGACGCCGATCTGCGCGACTTCCCGCAGCCGGTCTCGTCTGTCGAGGATGAAGAGGCCTACGGCTTCGTGGTCGGACTCGTCGATCCGGATTTCACCAAGAAGGAAGCCGCTCGCCGGCTGCTGCCGGTAGCCTGGCGCGGCTTCTCGAACGGCGACCTTTTCGAGACCGTGGTCGCGCTCGCATCCGGACTGACGCTGAACCCGGCGCGCAGCGCGAAGAGCGCGCAGGGGCGCGGCAAGACCAGCGAACACTTCGAGGCGCTGACGCCCGAAATGCTCGCTCTCGCCGGCCGCGGCATCATCGGCGGGGAGGCCGGCTTTGCGGCTCTTTCCGAACGCTACCGCGCCGACATGGATGCCCGGCCCCAGTTTTTCGGGCGGCGCAAGGAGCTGGGGGCGCTCGCCTACATCACCTACGACAAGCACATCGAACCGAAGATCCGCGACTTGCTCGGCGGCATGATCAGGGCCTCCATGCAGACGACGAGCCGCAACGACTACCTGGTGCGCAAGGGCGCGGACGCCGACCGGTCGATGATGACGATTGAGACGTTGTCCGAGACGCTCGGCATCCGCCCCTTCGTCGTGCGGCGCCTCTGCAAGAGCGGCCTCATCCCCGTCGTCCGCGCCCATGTGCGGTCGCCGGTGCGCATGAAGGTCTCGGACGTGATCCCCCTGTTGGCCCAGATGAAGGACGCCTTGAGCGAGCTCGCCACCGCCGGCCGGCTCGGACTTCCGCTCACCGTACTGCCGAGCCTTGTCGACCGCGGCCTGATCCGCCGGCTGGAAGGGCCGGTCCGCGGCCTGGTGCCCGGCTATCGCGGCTACACCAAGTCGTCGGTCGACGAGCTCATGGACAAGATCTGGTCGAAGGCTCGCCCCGCCCGCGACAAATGCTACTCGATCGCGTACGCTGCCCGTTCGATCGGGCCCGGCGAGACGCCCTGGGCGGCCATCATCTCAGCCATCGTCGCCGGCGACGTCGAGATCCTCGACAAGGGCACCAAGAGCCGCAATCTCCGCTTCAGCCTCGCCGTCGAGGACGTCGATGCGTTCGTCGCCGGCGTGTCCGAGCACGTGATCAATGCTCCCCAGGACAGCAAACCTCCTGAATGGATCGCGCAGTCGACCGCGGCCGAAATCCTGCACGTCAACGTAGCGTTCGTCTCGCGCCTGGCTCACGCAAGGCCCGAGCTGCTGCTGCAGCGCGGCCCCGGCTTCACGCCCTACTCGACCATGGAAGTCCACGCCCTCGCAGGCGTCTACATCTTCGTCGCCGAAATCAGCCACCGGAGCGGGATGCACCCCCGTAGCGTGCCTAACTGGCTGAGGTCCAACGGCGTCCATCCGGACATCGCGCTGCAGGAGAACCGCGACTTCGGATATCTCCGTCTGGCCGTCGAGCCGCTGCTGACGGCGGCCATCGACGAGACCGCGAAGAAGAAGGCAGCGCTCGCAGAAGCGCCCGAGACCGCCCGCACCCGGTTCATCGCCGCGGTCGCGGCCGGCGCCGGACCGAAGGCCACGGCCGAAGCGATGGGCCTGCCCTACCGCAAGGCCAAGCGCTGGGGCGAGGTCTGGCGCGAGACCGGCGCCGTCGCCGAACGAAAGCACGGCGTTCGCTCGAAGCTCGACGACCAAGAAGACTTTCTTCGAGAACTCGTCGCCGCACGACCCACCGTCAAGCTCGCGGAAATTTACGAAGCGATCACCGAACGCGGCGTGAAGACGAGCAAGATCGCCGTCTGGAATGCGCTGAAGCGTTTCGACATCAAGCTCGGCCGACCGCGAGGTAGGCAAGCGGCCGAGATCCAGAAGCTCATCTCCCAATCCTAGAAGCCAAGAAAGGAATTCAAGATGAAGTTCGACACCACGCCCTTCCTGTCGCCCGCCCGCGGGGTAACCTGCCACAACCGGGCATGGGCAATCGAATTCGCGCCCCTCGATCTCGACTGCCGGCCGTTCCTGATGATGGTGGCCGATATCGACGTCCACGCGCGCCTTCCGCTGAGCGTGACCGTGTCGGTCGCGATGCCTGAAGACGTCGTCGGCGCGTTGGAGCGGCTCGTCCACCGTTCGGGGAAGCCGGATGAGATCTGGATCGATCACGACTTGGGTCACGGTCGCGACGCGCTCCGGACCTGGACCGAGCAGCGTCGCATTTCGATCGTCTATGGCTCGAGGCCCCGGACAAAGGCTCTCACCGAGCCCCTTGTCCGTGACCTCGGCGCCTTTCTGCACGGCAAGCGCTTCTCGAGCCTCATCGAGCTCGGTCACGACATCGAACGCTGGCGCCAGTCCTACGGCGCGGCCGACCACACCGTCCCCAACGCCAACCAGTAAGAGGAGAACACGATGATCATCATGATGTCCGAGAAGCGCGTGAAGGGCTTGGCGAAGAGGCTGCGCAAAGTGCTGCGTGGCCTGGGCGTCGAGTTCAAGCATTACGCCTGCGTCGAACTCGCCGCCCGCCTGTGCGGATTTCGCGACTGGCGGGACTTCCTGAGCCGCGATCTGGAAGCGCCCCTCAGCCTCCTCGACGACGACCTCTCGGAGGAGGAATTCGCCGCTCGCGACGCATTCCAGATGGCCGTGTTGCAGGCCGCCGGCCTGGGGGCCGTCGCGCGCGAGCTGTTGGACCGCGCCAACCCCACGGGTTCGTGGGCGGCGCACGCCACGCAGGAGCCGTTCGGGTAAGTCCTCACCGGCAACGATCCGGTCTAGCTAGAGAGATAGGAGCGCGTCCGATGACTGACGACACTGGCGCATCAACGATCCTGACGCCCGAAGTTCGGCGCCCGAAGAGCGGCGCCGAACGACAGCGCGCTTATCGGCAGCGTGAGCGGCAAAAACGTCAGATTGCCCTTGCTCCGCCCGTTCTGCTCAAGGGTGTGCCGGTCGCTTCGGCCGTCACACCCAACGTCACCGCTACGCCCGTTACCGTCACGCCCTTCGCCGTTACGCCCGTCACCCCCGTCACCGTTACACCCGTCGCGCCCGTTACCCTCCCCGTCACGTTACCTTTCACCGCGAATGTCACGGACGCCAAGGAGCCGTGCCGCGAGGTGACGGTGCGGCCGATCAGCTCGTACGGTTTGACGGCGGCAGCTCTCGCGCTCGCTGGCGTCGGTCTCACGATGAACGGCTGGTTCGGCCGGACGCTGGGCTCGACCGATCTGGCCGGTTGGCTTTTCCTCGCGATCGGCATCGCGAGCGACCTCGTCGCACTCTTCATACCGCCCGCCGCGGTCCGGCTTTGGCACTCACGTCAGCGGGCCACCGCCACGGTGGCTTGGCTGGTATGGTCCATGACCTTCGTGTTCGCCGTTACCTCCGGCATCGGGTTCGCTGCCGTCAACATCGCCGACGTCACCCTGGCCAGAGCGTCACGTGTCACCCCCGCAGTAACGATGGCGCACGACGCGTTACGTGACGCCGTAGCGTCACGTAACCGGGAATGCGCCGGCGGAATCGGCCGCTTCTGTCGCGAGCGCGAGCAAACCGTGACGGACCGACAGCGCGCGCTCGATGCTGCGTTGAGTACGGTTGAACACGCAGCAGACCCGCAAAGCGACGCAGCCGTTAGGGTGTTAACCTGGCTCACTGCGGGAACAATCAAACTGCAGGCCGATGGTTTCGCTCTGCTGCGCCTGATGCTACTGGCGCTGTTGCCGCAGATCGGCGGCATCTTGCTGATGATCGGCAGGGCCCGTTAACTACACGGCGCTCGGTGCCAGCGACCAGAAAAGCGGATTGGGACGCCCGACTACACCACGACATTGCGCAAGATGGCCAAGCGCCCTTCCGGCCCGACGAGATTTTGAGCGGCGTCTCGAACTTATGCCGATCCAGCCTGCCGAAGTCGTCCCACCAGTCCTCCGCGCACCGTGCCTCGACCATGTTGCCGAGAACGAGGATGAAATTCGCATTCACAACGTCGTTCTCACGTAGCCGGTCCCGCAGCACCGGGACGGCGCCGGCGGCCTCGCTGATGGCGCGGCTCGCACGGACTAGTCGTGTAGGGCCTCACCGACCTTCTCCTCTATGAAGTCCATGAGGTCGAGAACGAAGGCGGCGAATTCGGTACCGCGGGGTGTGATGACTTGCTCCTTGGTTTCAGTCAGGATCTTTTAACCGCCGTAGGTTTCACCTGGGTCTCATCGAGTCCAAATCCGCAAACTTTGCAACACGCAGCAATTGCTACTAGCGACCTGCGAGCAGGCCGTGCACTGCGGCCCGCTCGCAGGAAACGACGCTAAAAAACAACCGAAATGGCCCCGCTTTCGCGAAAAAATAAGAAGAAATAGCAACGCCTTTTCAGCAGCTTACAACATCGAGTCGTTTTCAAAGCGAAAACGGGGTGATCGAGTCGTTCTTAAAGTCAAAATCGAGTCGTTTTCAAAATGCGGGGTCGTGGAAAATCAAAGGGATAGCCGAGTCGTTTTCAAAGTGGCCTCACACTTCGGGCTACGCGTGGCGCAGCCATGCGGAGAACGAAGGACGAAGCGTGGTGTCCGGCGTAGCTGGAGCGCAGCGAAAGCGAAGACGGACTCTGCCGAAGCCCAACGCGCATAGACCGGCTCCAAATCAATACCTGCAACCACAGCCAGATTTTCCGGTGGACTGGCTGATTCCATTTGAGCCATGATCGAGATCGCGGCACGCCCGCTGCGGACACGCGATGTCCGCGGGCGCATCCAGCGGCGGATGTGCGGCGCTGCTTCTACCTGTCTCTCCTGTTCCTGCCTCTCTCATTCCGGGACTGAATATGCGCAAGCTTCTGGCGATTTTGGTGATCTCGTGCTGGGCGTCTTCGGCTTACGCACAAAAGGCCGACCTCATTGTCACGAACGCGAAGATCGTGACGCTGGATGGCGCATCGACGATCGCGCAGGCGATAGCAGTCCGCGAAGGCAAGATCGTTGGCGTCGGCGGCAACGATGCCATGGAGGGCCTGGTCGGGCCCGCGACGCGCCGGGTCGATGCAGGCGGACGCACGATCATTCCGGGCTTGATCGATTCCCATATTCACGCCGTGCGCGCCGGCCTCACTTACGCAACCGAGGTCAACTGGATCGGCGCCAAAACGATTCCCGAGGCGATGGAGCGCCTGCGCCAGGCGGCAAAGGCGCGCCCGGCGTCCTGGATCATCGTGGCCGGCGGCTGGAGCGAATTGCAATTTGCGGAGAAGCGGCGGCCGACCCTCGCCGAGGTGATGGCCGCCGTTCCGGACAATCCGGCCTGGATCCAGCTGTTCTATTCGGCCGTGCTCATCACGCCGAAGGCGCAGCAGGCCCTTGGGATCTCCGCGGATCAGTTGCCGGACGGCTTCACCGCCGAACGCGCCGCGTCGGGCGAAGCCACCGGCTGGTTCAACGGCAGCATCGTCAGCATCTCCAAGCTGTTCGATCGTCTGCCGCGGCCGAATTTCGATGATAACGTCGCCGGCACAAGGCAGTTTTTCACCGAGCTGAACCGTCTCGGTATCACCGGCCTCGTCGATCCCGGCGGCTTCAGCATCTATCCCGGCCACTACGCTGCCCTGCAAAAGCTGTGGCGCGAGAAATCTCTTTCGGTGCGGGTCGCCTACAGCATCTTCGCCCAGAACATTGGCGCGGAGTTCGAGGAGTACAAGTCTCTCACGCCGTTCCTGCCGATGGGATTCGGCGACGACATGCTGAAATTCAATGGCATCGGCGAACGGATCACCGGCGGCATGTACAACAACAACGCGCCCGACGCGGCCGCCAAGCAGAAATTTCTGGAGATCGTTCGCTGGGCAGCCAAGCAAGGGCTGACGGTCACCATCCACTGGCAGGAAGACAAATCCGCCCATCAGCTCCTCGATCTCTATGAAGAGGTCAACAAGGAGACGCCGATCGCGCCGCTGCGCTGGTCCATCGCCCATCTCGATAACGCCTCACCCGAAACGCTGGCCAGGATGAAGGCCCTCGGGATCGGCTGGACCATGCAGGACGCCATGTATCTCGGAGGCGATCGCATCGTGGCGCAGGCCGGCGAAGCCGCGCGCAAGATGCCGCCCCTCGTCACGGCGTTGCGCACGGGTGTCCATGTCGGGGCCGGCACGGACGCGCATCGGGTCGCCTCCTACAATCCGTTCGTTGCGCTGCAATGGATGCTCGACGGCAAGACCGTCGGCGGACTGTCGACACGCGGCCCGGACGAAACACCCAGCCGCGAAGAAGCCTTGCGGCTGTACACGGTCGGAAGCGCCTGGTTCTGCTTCGACGAGACGCGGCGCGGCACGTTAGAGGCCGGCAAGCTCGCCGACTTCGCCATTCTCGACCGGGATTTCATGTCCGTCCCTGTCGAACAAATCGGCGCCACGGCGTCGCTGCTGACGGTCGTGGGCGGCAAGGTCGTCTACGCAGCGGATGTTTTCGCGAGCGCAAAATAGGAGCTGGAGGACCGCAGGCTAACGGTCGGCAGGCCACGCGGTACATACATTCATCGACCCCGCCTCTCACAGCAGGAGATTTTCATGGCCAGTGAAAAAGGCCCGAACATCAAGAAGAAGCAGAAATGCAAGAACTGTGAAGGCAAAGGCCTGCTCAAGAAGGGCGACAAGGTGGTGAAGTGCCAGCGCTGCAAGGGCACGGGAGTGCGGTGAGTTCGAGCCCGCAACCTAGCTCGTCGCACTCCCCCTCAGGCCCTGCGAACCACGCACCGTCGCCGGCCGCGTAGCTCGCCACCGGCCCGCGGCCGGGCCTGTAGCGCAATGAGTCCTGCCGGGGCACCAGCGATGAGTACCAAACTGCCTTGATTTCCGGCCTTGGCATCTTCAACAGATGCCCTCGTTTCTGCTATTTGCAGTGACCCACCTACCACGAATATTCTGACCTTCCTCAATAACGACAACCTCTTTTCTCGCTCGCTTTTCATCCCGTCCGTGGAGTTCCATTAAATGAAAGTGCTTGGTCCAGCCCTGGCGCTGGTGCTGCTGACTGCGGCCCCTTGCGCCGCTCAGGACGTATCGACCTATGCGCCCTACAAGGGCAATGCCTGCGCAATTTACGACGCGATCGACGACAAATATGCGCCCATGACGGAGTGGTTTGACAAGGCGACGGCCTCGTGCAGCGCCGCGACCATGCAGGACGCCAGAAGCCGCACGCTTACGGCCCGCAAACGTTTGCGCGGCTACGTGACTGCCGGGCGCGACGACAGCGTCAACGACCCGGTCGTGAACCAGAGCTACCGGCCGAACGGCGCCAGCACCGGCGCAGGCGAAATGTATTTCGCGGCGGAATGTGCGATCCGTACTTGCGGCGGTGGAGGCAGCGGCGGCACCACGCCGAGCCGTCCCGACAGCGACGATGACGACGCCAGGCCGTCGAACCGCTCCCGCCCCGCGCCCCCCTCCACCACGCCCAATCGTGCCCCAACCATCGAGACGTTCACGTTCAGGGTTTGCAACAAGACTAAGAACAGCCTGAACGTGGCGGTCACCTCGGCGGTGTCGCGACGATCGGACACCGGCTACACGACGGAGGGTTGGTTCATTGTAAAGCCCTTCGCCTGCCGGGACATCGGCAACTACGTCACTGGAAACTTCTATTTCCACGTCGATAATGGCGGCAAGCGCACTTACGAGAACGGCCGAAATCCGCGCAGGTTCTGCGTCGAGGACAAATCGTTCAAGATCGACGCCACGACGTCCTGCAGCTCCAGCAAGCAGGAAGATTTCTACCCGCGCTATGTCTACAACGACGAGTTCGTATTCAACGTTGAAGACTAGCGTCCGGCGTTCCGAAAATTGAAGCCGGTACCCGCTGACGGGGCCGGCTTCATGTTTTCATTCGGGCATTGCGAGGGCTGTTCAATGAACGATCTAGCCAACCTTCCGGTGACACCTGTAGCCATCCAGATGGCAGCACCCGCCCGGGAGGTCCGGCCTCCCGTCACGACCGTACTGACGTTGCTGGCATGGGCGGCGTTGGCCTGCTGCTGCGTCTTATCCGAGGCGGGTGTTGCGCAAGTCATGTCGACCAAGCCAGGCGCTTCACCCGCTCAATCAGGCAAGGAGATCCAACTCGACACTGGCCCGTGTGGCACCATCATATCGTCGAAGCACGATAGGGTTGGATTTGGCCAGGAGGCTCAATGCATTCTGCTCGCCAACAAATGCACTGTGAAGATCGATTTCAGGGTTTCATCATCAGCAACGGGAAAAACAAAGCTTTCCGAAACGGTCGCTCCAGGCAAAACGGGGAAGATCTGCGCGACAAAGGCGAGCGAGGTTTTGACTTATCTCGGCTGGAAGTTCGAAGGAGATCGCTGGCCGAAGTAACGCGTTGCAGCGGCGCAACCGCGCTCTCCGGCGACTGTGGCGGGGCGCGTGGCTCAGTGGCTATCGCGGGGCGCCGACAACGGCCAGTGGCGCGGTACAAGCGCAAGGAAATAGTCGGCAGACCACCGCACTCGAGCGCCGCTTTCGCGAGTGCCCTACCCTTCCACCCGCCACAACCTCCACCGCTCCGGCACGCCTTTGAGCTGGTGGCTGCCGTGATCGGCGAACCGCACCTGCGAGCGCGGCATCAGATCCTTCACCGCGCTCGACACCAGCACCTCCCCTGCTCGCGCTTTTGCCGCGACGCGGGTGCCGATGTGGAAGGCGAGGCCGACCATCTCGCCGCCGCTCATGGTGTACTCGCCGGTGTGGAGGCCGACCCTGATCTCGAGGCCCAGTGTGCGCACGGCCTTCTGGATCGCGCTCGCGCAGGCAATCCCCGCGGCCGGGGCCTTGAAGGTCGCCAGCACGCCGTCGCCGGTGGTCACGACTTCCCTGCCGCGCGCGGTCTTCAATTCTTTCCGGACCGCGGCGTAGTAATGGCCCATCACCTTGGTCCAGCGGGCATCCCCTAACTTTGCCGCCTTCTCCGTGGAGCGGACGATGTCGACGATCAGGATAGTGGCGAGCGCCTGCTTGAGCGCGGCGTCACGAACGGGCGAGCGGCGCTTGGCTGCGATCGCTCCGGTCAGCGGCTCGTAACGATGGTTGCGCCGCCGCGCGATCGCGGCCTTGGCATAATCCTGGGCGCGCTGCACCGTCTTGCAACGGATGGTCTTCTCCTGCGGCAGGCGCGTCCAGTAGACCTTGCGTCCGGTTCCGGCGCCGACAACCTCGACGGCGCCCCATTTCAGGAAGATCGCCGTGCCGACACGCCTGACGCACCACGCCTTCGACGTGTAGCCGGATACGTTGGACTGAAGGATTCCGATGCGAAGAAAATTTGGCATGAGCACGCGGCCGATCGACAGCACATTTGAGGCGTGCGGCGAAGCGTAGTCAGACATTGCTGCCTTGGCAACCGCGCTCCGGCCGGTTGTGCGCAGCTCAGCCGATCACATGGATCGACCCGAGCACGGCCATCCCCGACACCAGCGTCAGCTTCGCCGCGTCGCGCAGCTCGATCTTCAGCGTGGCGAGATCGACGAGCGCTAATTCCTCGTCACCGATGCGAACGCTGCAGCCGCCACAGGCCGCGTAGACGAGATGCGTGCCCGCGGCGAGCTGACGCTCGCCCGGCGAATTGATCGCTTCCATCTCGATCTCGGCCGCTCCGCGCCGCGCCATCAAATTGACGACCTCGACCGGACCGGCCTCGAGCTCGGTCACCACCGCGTGTTCGCCGGTGAAGCGCACGGTATTGAACGGCTCGCGCTCGTCGAACATTTCGCCGGGCGCCTTCAGCACCAGGCCGCGGCCGCCAACCACCATCTGCAGACGGTCGATGCCGGGCATGTGCGAGAACGGGCCCGGGGTCACGATCGGCGTTGCGGCGAAGCGCCAGATCATGCTGTCCCAGTTCTTCTCCACTGCATCGGCGCGATGGGCATCCGCGATATCGGTGAAGACGCCGCCGCCGTTCTTCCACGGTGAACGGGCGTAGTTTTCTGGATTGAGCAGCGTGGTCTTCATGGCGTGACTGTTCCTTCGCTCACTGCTGCTGCTTGAGGCCGATCGCCGAGATAACAGGCGCAAGGCTCGCCGAGGTCGCCTCGACGATGCGCTGGAATTGCTCGGGACTGGACTCGCTGTCGGGCTCCATGCCCTGCGAGCGGTAGCCGGCCTGGAAATCCGGATCGGCCATCGCCTCGCGCGTCGCCTGCGCGATGCGGGCGACGACGGCATCGCTGGTCTTCTTCGGGGCGAACAGGCCGAACCAGCCTTCATAGCGAATGCCCGGCATGCCCGATTCAACCGCGGTGGGGATCTCCGGCGCGGCGCTGAGCCGCCGCTCGGTGGTGACGGCGAGCAGCTTGATCTTTCCGGCGCGGCTCAGCTCCTGCAACTGGACCGACATCACCGCGATCATCAGCGGGATCTCGCCGATGACGAGATCGTTGGTCGCCCTCGCCATGCCCCGATACGGGACGTGCACGACATCAACGAGGCCCGCCTGTTGCTTGAACATCTCGCCGACGAGGTGATTGCCGGTGCCGACGCCGGGCGTGCCGTAGGACAGCTTGCCCGGATTGGCTTTGCCATAGGCGACCAGTTCCTGCAGGCTGTTCACGGGCAATGACGGATGGACCGCGAACACGAGCGCGCTACTGATGAGGCGATAGATCGCGCGGAAATCGTTCATGGTGTAGTCGAGCTGCCCCGAGGTCAGGGGCACGATGACCTGGGTGCTGCCATTGCCGAGCAGGAGCGAATGGCCGTCAGGCTCGTCGCGGGCGACCGCGGCCGTGCCGATCGCGCCGCCGGCGCCGCTGATGTTCTCGACGAAAACCTGTCCGAGCCTGGACATCATGCTTTCGGCCCAGGGACGGCCGATCTGGTCGCCCGAAGCGCCGGCTGTGTAGGGGATCACCAGCCGGATCGGGCGCGACGGATAATCGGCGGCGCGGCTCCGGCGGGACATTGCGGCGAGCGCACCCGCGCAGGCGGAATTAGCGAGAAATCGTCGACGCGACACGAAAGGCATTGGTCAATTCCGGAAGCAGGCAAAGGCATTGGCTCGTGACGGGACCGGCTCCCGGCCCATCCTTTCGCAGCAATCCGGAGCCTCCGTCAATGGCCCGGCCGGTCGCAGACGTGCTGACGAAATCGTGATTGTCGTGGTGATGCCGCGTTCAGCGCGGCGTGCGCCAGCTTCCGAGCGTGATCATGCCGCGGCCGGGATTGGGGCGGATGACGATGCTGGCCTCGCTGCCGACATGCCGGCCGCGACCGAAGCTGAGCGGCGGCAGCACACCGGTCCCGAAATCGCGCAGCGTCTCGATGGCGGAGATCAGGCCGGTGCGGGTGGCGCGCGCGCCCATGCGCTTCAAGCCCTCGACGAGAACGGCTGCCGCCGCGCCTGCCAGCGGCGGGGCATCCGGCGACGAGGTGCCGGCGAAGCCAAGCGGCAGCACCAGCCGCAACCGCGCATCGGTTGCGGCTTCCACCGGCAGCGCTTCGGCCGCGCCTGCGAGCAGGAACGTACCTGGCCGATCGGATAGCCCTGCGGCGAGATGGCCGAGATCGGCGCCGGGCAGGACGATGATGGCGTCGGGAGAGTTTGCCGTTGCGGGCGGAAGCAGTGTGGCGGGATCGTCAGCCGTCGCACGCCGCTCGACCTTCGCGCCGTGGTGCCGCGCCTGCGCGATCACGGCATCGGCCGCGAGACCCTCCGGCCCGACGACGACGAGCCGCATCGGATGCGCGATCTCGTCGGCGAGTGCGTCGACCAGGACGCGCATCTGGTCCTCGACACTTGCCAGCAGATGAAACTGGCTTGGCGTAGCTGACGCGGTGGCGGGTTGCAGCGGTGCGATCACCGGCACATCGTCCAGCCCTTCGATCTGTTTGTCCGGCAGCACGGTCCCGAGCAGCGCAAAGATGCGGTCGTCAGCCATCAGCGCACGCAAAGCTGCCGCTGCGTCATTGCCGGCATCGACAGCGACCAGCTGCAGCCGCCGGCCATAGATCGGGCCTGCCGCCGTCAGCGTGCGCGCGAGGCCATCGCGCATCGCACGGCCCCATGACGCCGCCGGCCCCGACAGCGGCAGCACCGTGCCGATGCGGATTTCGTCCGCGGTCACGCCGGGTGCGAGATCGGCGTCGGTGCCGACGATGCGGATGTAGTCGATGAGCGCGGACGCCTGCGCAGGCGCGAGATGAAAGCGCGGCATGCCGGCAACGAGCGGACGCCCGCCGGGATCGATCCCCTCCCCGAGCGCGCGCAGAAGCGTGGTCTCGTCATAAGCCGGACGGCCCGGCTGCGCGGGCGCCGTCTCACGCGGCGCCGTGAGCGCGCGCCAATTGATCGGCGGAATGTCGATGCCGCCCTCGCGGCTGCCGAGCCCGTCCGGCCCGTGACATCCGGCGCAGCGGCGCAACCGCGGCGACAGACGCGTCGCGGTGCCGGCGAAGGTCGCGATCACGTCGCCGGCCGCGCCGCCATTGACAAAGATGCGGCGGCCGGAGGCCGCAGCGTCGGCGGCTCCCGGCGAGGTCGCGAGGAAAAGCACAGCGCAAATCCAGAGCGCGCGGCGCATCGCTCATTTCGTCGATTGCAGCGCGAGCACGGCGCGCGCGATTGCGGCAGGCTCGCCCATCCCGAAGGCCTTCGTCCAGACGCCGGTCTCGACATTGCCGAGGATCACGACGGTGGAGTGGTCGAGCGGATCGGTGGTGTAGGCGGCGAGCCGGCGCAGCAGCGGCTCGATCTCGGACTGCGCTCCGGTCAAAAAGTACCAGCCGGGCTTGACGCCGAAATTGTCGGCGAACGCCTTCAGCTCCTTCGGCTGATCGCGCTGCGGATCCACCGACAGCGAGATCATGGTGATGGCGCCGCCGACCTTGTCGCCGAGCAGGCTCTGCACCTGCGCCAAATTCGCCGTCACCATCGGACAGGTGTCCTTGCAGGTCGTCAGGACGAAATTGATCATCACGATCTTGCCGCGCAGGATGTCGTCGAAGAAACGCACCTCGCGGCCGTCCTGGGTCAGGAGCAGCGGGTTCTGCATGTAGGCGCGCGCGGCGCCGGCGGCATCGACTTTTGCCGCGGGACCGGCGGCGCCGATCAGCGCTTCGCTGACCGCCGCGGGATCGTTGCCGTCGACATGGGTCCAGCCGCCGTCCTTGTCGTTGCGGACCAGCACCACCTGCGCATGGTCTTCGGGCTTGCCAAGCGGCTGGCCGAGCTTGTCGAGCAGCTTTGCGATATCGGGCAGCGCGCCGGTGACGAAGGTCCAGCCCGGGCCCGGCTCGAACTGCGCGCTGAACTCCTTCAGCTTTGCCGGCGTGTCGGTGACAGGATCGATCGAGATCGAGATCAGCTCGACGTCCTTGCCGATACGCGCGGCGAGCTTGTCCTGCACCATCCGGAAGTTCGAGGTCACCATCGGACAGATGGCTGTGCAATTGGTGTAGATGAAATCGATCGCCACGGTGCGCCCGCGCACGAGGTCGCTGTAGAATTTCAGCTTCTTGCCGTTCTGGTCGAGCACCGGGATATCGGGGATGATCGCAGCGGGCTGCGAGACCGCCGGCTTTGCGGATTTCATGTGGGCCGCGTCATGCGCAGACAGCGGCATGGCCGCGCACAGCAGCAAGGCGAGGCTCGCGGCGATCCTGCTTCTCATGCAACGCTCCTTCGTTCACCCTGCGCGCGCCGCCGCTGCCAGAACGGTGCGTCCTGAAAGCGTCGCTCCATCGCGTAATTGTCCGCGCGCTGCGCGAGGTAGTTTTGCCAGGCAACTTCGCGCCGCTGCGCCGCAGCCGGCAGTGCCTCGCGGTCGCCGCCGAGCGCGCGCATGGTCGCCGCCGCGCCGTCGATGCCGCTCTGCATCGCCACCAAAATGCCTTCCGAGGACAGCGGATCCTGGCTTGCGGCGGCGTCGCCAAGCGCGAGCCAGTCGGCATCGCCAAACCGTTCCAGCCGGCTGCTTGCTGCGGCCACGATCGACGGTGGACCGGCGAGCCCGACGCCGTAGCGTAGCGCGCGCGCCGCTGTGTACTCTGCGGCAGCGAGCCGGTCGAGCCACGGCTCTGCTGACGTCGCCGCGCCCTTTGCGAGATCAGCGTCGGTCATGAATACGGTGGCGAGACGATCCTGCGGCAATGGCGCGGAGTACCACCACCCCTCCGGCACCGCCTCGACCAGCGTTGCGGCCGGCTCCGCCGCGGCATCGGGGCGCCGCGCGACGTAGCCGACCAGCGCGACCATGCGGTCGATGGCGTGGCGCCTGACACCGCGCTGGCGCGCAAAGCTCGCGGCGCGGCCGCTGGCGTCAAGGACGATCTGAGCAGCGATCTTGCGGCCGCCGGTGAGATGCAGATGAAAGCCGCCGCCCGTGCGCGCATCGGACGCAACGACCGCTGTCGACGACACCACGCGCGCACCCGCGGCCTGGGCCGACGCACGCAGCAGCGCATCAAAGCGGCGGCGATCGAGATGCCAGCCATGGCCAAAGCGGTTGAACACAAAGTCGCGGCCAAAAGGTTCGGCGCCGCCCCAGGCCGACCAGCTTCCGACCGACGGCAGATGCCCCTCGCCCGCCATCGCCGCCGCGAGGCCCAGCGCGTGAAGCGCGGGCTTTGAAGCCGGCGGCAACGTCTCGCCGACCGCGAGCCGCGGCCGGCCGGCATCGAACAGCGCGACCGCGACGCCGGCGCGCGCCATCATCAGCGCCGCGGCGGCGCCGGCCGGACCAGCGCCGACGATCGCGACGTCAATCGTCAGCGGCCAAGCTGCGTCGGATCGCATCTCACTCCTCGCTCAATGCGGCGTGCCCATGCCGAACACCTTGCCGTCCTTGCGGTGATAGATCCGGTGCGGCGCGACGGGCGCCTTGCGCACCGGACGCGCCACCGCCATTGCCATCAGCTTCGCCTCTTCGAGCGGGCAGCCCTGATCGATCCAGTGCGCAAACACGTTGCCGCAGGTCTGCCCCCCGGTATCGGGCACGATGGAGCGGAAGTCGGTGGCCATCGCACCGTTGCCGGCGAGCAGGCTCTGCATGATCGGGCTCGCGACGGAATCGAACGGCACGACCCAGCCATTGTCGGGATTGGCGAGCGCCGACAGCAGCGGGAGGTTGCCCTTGTCGAACCACCAATGCACCGACTCGGTCCGGGCTGCGCCCTTCTTGTTGTCGGGATCGGGTCCGGTCATCCGCACATTGTGGCCGGTCTGCCCGACCTGACGCTGGCGCAGCGTGTCGATGACGTAGTTCATGGCCTCGAGCAGCGTCAGCTGCGGTGGCTTCTTGGCGTTGGCGAGCGAGAAGCACCAGTCGCGCAGCAGGATCTCCTCGTCCTCGGTGAAGACGTGGTACATCGGCCCGTTGAAGGAGAGCAGCTGGAAGAACGGGCTGATCTCCGGGCGACCGGCAACGATGAGCCCGGACTCTACAAGCTGGTTCATGAAGCCCGGCGGATCCAGGAACCAGTCGTTGATGGCGGCGGTGCCGAGCGTCTTCTGGCCATGGGTCTGGCTCGCGAACGGCGCCTTGGCGACGATCAGCGCCTGCACCTGCGCATCCAGGCTCTGCATGCTCTGGAAGTGGTTGGCGATGGCCTCGAACAGATTGCCGAGCGTGCCGAAAGTGACATAGCCGGTCCAGATCCGCTCCCACGCCTTCTGCATCGGGCCTGGACCTTCGTTGGCCCTGACGCGGTCGAGATAGATCTCGACGGCGCGCTTGGCCAGCGCGCCATGGCCGGCGGAGGCGTTGTCGATGCCGACATGCAGCGAATAGTACAGCGGGTTGATGTCGAACGCCTTCAATTGGTTCACGGTCGACATCAGGCCGATCGACGACCATTCGAGATAGAGCGTCATGCCGAGGATCTCGGGCAGGAACTCGTCGTCGAACTGCGAGATCGCCAGCAGGAAGCACGGCTGGGTGAAGGCTTCGTCGAGCAGGCGCGGATCGTCGGCATAGGCCCGCGTGTAGAGGTCCGGCAGATAGAAGTTCAGGCTCTTGAGCAGATCCGTGTAGACGTTGGAGTGGTTCTGCGCGGTGACGCCGTCGCCGAGCTCATCCTGGCGGATCTGCGCCAGCAGCTCGCCGACCTCGTCGACCGGCCCGTCCGGGATCGCCCGCCGCAGCCAGGCGCCGTCGAGCTGGTTGAACGGTCCCATCTGCAGCAGCTGATAGGCCTGCTGGTCACGCGAGCTGCTCGCAAGGTAGGTCGCGGGCTGGAAGCCCTTGGACGCGGGCTCGCCCGGCGTGCGGTTGTCGCTGAGCAGGTTCGGGTTCGATGTGGTCTGGTTGTCGCGGACGAAGTTGGCGTAGATCTGCTCCATCCGCGCATCGAACGCCGCCTGGCTGAAGGGATAGAAGCTCCAGACCTCGTCGGGATCGGCGTCCTGCATGTTCTGGCGGCCCTGCGCCAGATATTGATGCACCAGCTGGTGCGCGCGCGGCACGAAGTCCGGATAGGCGTCGATGTTCATCAGGTAATAGAAGAAGTCGCGCTCGCTACTGCCGAAATAGGGCGAGCGTTCGCTCTCGACATAGAGCGTCTCGCCCTTGACCTCGCGCTTCACCACGAAGCCGAAATGCGACCAGGCCTTGATCATCGCATTGTCGAGCGCCGGCGAGACCGACGGGATGCCGCGAGCCCATGGCAGCCGCACCGACAGCGCGCGCGCCAGGGTGCCCTCGCTCGCCTCGCTGAAATTGGCCGAGACCTTGTCGAGCTCTTCTTCAGGAATGACGTCGTCGGGCCGTGCCGTCGGCCACCAATTGGTGTTGCACTCGCTGAAATCGGCCTGCCACGGCATCGCCATGTGCCGTGTGATCGCGCCGGGTCCATTGGTCTTGGCGTCGATCCGGCAAGGGCCGGACCACAGCGCCGGGTCGGTGGCGATATAGGTGATCTCGATGCCGGGATAGAACGGCGCGCCGATGCACGGCTCAAGGGCCGCGCGATTGAGCGCATCGGGCTGCTGTGCGACCGCAATGCGATCGAACGGCACCGGCTGCGGCACGCCCTTCCAGTCGTCGTCGAACTCGCCCTTGGCCCAGGCCTTCATGTTGCCGTACTGGCGGTCCGACAGCGTCAGCCAGGTGACGTAATAGCCGCCGGGGATCGGCACCGTCGGCGGGGTTACCGGCCAGTCCTGGCCGGTGGCGCAGTCGTAGACCTTGTCGTTGATCTCGCCTGCATTGAGCGGCGTGCCCGGGATATCCTCCGGCGTCTGCGGCTCGCCGCCATCACCCGACATTTGCGGCATGAAGCGGTAGCTGGCGTAAGGCAGGCTTTCGGGCGTGTCCTTTGCCTGCGGTGTCGCGGCCACGAGGCCTGGCGGACGCAGGCGGCCAAAAATGTGCTGACGCGCGTTCGCCGCCTCCACCTCCTCGCTCTTCTGCTTGGTGTGCAGCAGCGCGAACAGGCGGCTATGCACATTGGCGAAGTCGTTGTTGGTGTTGGCGCCGTGATGCTCGTAGACGGTGCGGTTGAGCCAGGTGATGCCTGATAGCCGCGCCAGGATCGGATAGATGTCGCGCGCGAACGACACCTTGCGCTCGGGCAGCTTGCCGCCGTTCTGCTTCTTCTCCCAGGTCTCCATCGCAGTGTCGTAGAGCGTGGTCGGCATCTGCGCGTCAGCGGCGTATTTCGGCGGCGCCACGATCACCCAGGCGCCGCCATCAACTGTGACCGCCTTGCCGCCGATGCGGACTTCTGCATTGACCGGACCGTCCGACGTATCGTCGAACCAATAGTCGTTGTTGGCGTAGTAGTTGTTGTCCATCAGCAGGCCGACGGGATTGTCGGGGATCAAGGACTCGCTGCGGCCGTAGCCGCCGAGGACCAGCAGCCGGCCGCTGTCGTCGACCCGGAGCGTACCGAGCGCGACCGTCTCCTTGGCAGACATCTTCACCGGCGCGGGCAGCCGATCCTTGGTCGGGCAATTCCACCAGCCGTCGCGCGAGCCTGCCAGCGGCGCGCCGCCCGGCCCGTTGTCGGAATAGGGCAGCGGCCCGAACGTGCCGGTGTCGAACTCGACCGGACTATCGCCGGCCTTTATCGAGCGCGGACCGGGATCGATCACCAGCAATTTCTTGCGCTGTGCGGGATCCATGATCTCCTGATTGCGCAGCGGCGTCTCGTTCGGATTGTACTTGTAGAAGTTCGGGTACTGGCTCTGCCAGAACCGGCCGAGAAAGGTGTTGTAGCTCGCCTTGGCGTTGGCTAGATGCACAGTCCAGGTGATCTTGATGTCGTCGTCCGCGAGCAGCTCGCCGAGGCAGACGCCGGCCTTGTCGAAGGCGTAGATGCGGAAGCGCGCGGCCTGCCGCTTGATCCGCCCTGCGCTGTCCTTGAAGCCGTTGGCAGGCGACATGACCTGGCCCGGCGTTTCCGGGCCGATGAAGAATTCGGTCGGGCTGTTGCCGATCCGCGCGATGCCGAGGCCCGGATAGATCTTGCAGGATGCGATTTTGCCGGTGTCGATCTGCGCCATGCTGGCCTCCTTTGTCGAATTAGGGATTCACGGCGCGCTTGCGGGCGCGACCGCCAAAAGCCGTCCCGCAACCGGCGCCAGTGCAACGGACGGCGCCTCCACGAACACGTAGTAATTTCCGGCCACCGGCACGCTGAGGTCGGCCCGATAGGCGCCATCGCCGAGCGGCCGCGCCGCGCTGCGCGCCGCGTTGGTGCCGGGAATGGCGAAGCTGACGACGCGCGCGTCACGGACGCTGTCGACCGGCAGCCCGGTCTGCGCATCGACGAGGCGGAATTGCAGTGCGAGCGGCTCGCCCGCGCGCGCCTGCCCCTGCAGCGCCAGGTCAGTCACGACGGGCGTGCGCGCGGTCTCGTCGCCGCCGGCGGTCTCGTGATCGATGCGCGCCTCGAAGCATTGCACCATCCGCGGTGCCTCGGTGTAGAACACCACGTCGTATTGGCCCGCACGCGGCAGCCGCGCGATGGTGCGATAAACGCCGGGCTCGACCTCGCGCAGACGGCGGTCGAGGATCTGCACCGCGCGCGGTTCGCGGCCATAGGTGGAGAAGCTGCCCGATGGTGCGGCCATGCCCTCGCGATAGTGATAGATGATGCGCTCGCCGGGATTGGCGATCACGATGCCGTCGCCGGCGGGTACAGGGGCCATGATGTCGGCGCGCGAGGGCGCGCTGACCGCGCCGAGCGCCAATTGTCCGATGCCGACGCTGACCGCGCTGGGCACGCGGCCCTCGACACCGATCTGGTCGAGCGGGAACGCATCGACGAACTCGCTGGCCCGCCGCCGCACATACATCAGATGATCGGAGAAACCGATGGCGTCGGGCTGACCGGCGAGCTCGATGCGCTGCACGATCCGATCGGTCGCGGTATCGATCACGACGACCTGGCCGGCGTCGGGG
The DNA here is from genome assembly GCA_023390955.1 of Pseudomonadota bacterium. Taxonomy (GTDB): domain Bacteria; phylum Pseudomonadota; class Alphaproteobacteria; order Rhizobiales; family Xanthobacteraceae; genus Bradyrhizobium. The sequence continues at coordinate 11,601 of JAEWBW010000123.1, read as the reverse complement.
CTCGCGGCGATCAGAAAACGGCCGCCCGGCGCGAAGCGAAGCGCGGTGATCTTTGCCGGTCCGGCGACATCGGCGCCGGCAACGGATGCCGATGCACTGATCCCGGTGATGCGGCCGTCCTCGGCCGCGGCATAGGCGCGCTGCGCCAGCACGGAATAGGCCAGCGCTCGCGGCTGGTTGCCCGTCGGCATCGTGCGCACGATTTGCCGGGTCGACAGGTCGATCACGCTCACGGTGTCGGCGGCAGCATTGCTGACGAAGGCGAACTGGCCTTGCGCGTCGACGGCAATATCGTGCTCGCCACCGCCGGTGGCGATGCGCCGGGGAGATGCAGCGGGGTTGGCGAGATCGACGATAGCGACGCCGCTCTCGGCCTCGTTCCCGCCGGAGGCAATACGATAGGAGGCCAGCAGCAGATTGCCGCCGGGGATCAGCGCCAGGCGCGACGTTCCCGGCAGCTCGATCGCGGCCCTGATGCTCCAGTCGCGGGTGTCGACCAGTGCGATCCGGCCGATCGAGGGTTGCGCCACCGCAAGCGTCGACTGGTCCGCCGTGAGCGCCCAATCGGTGCCAGTGGCGTCATAGGTCGCAAGCCCGATCAGGCGCGAGCCGCCAAAGCCGATGCGGGGATCGATCACCGAGACGGTGGCATCGGCCCCCAGCGCAAGGATGTAGAAGGTGTTGAGATCGAGTGCTGGAATGGCGAGGCTCGCGCCGCGCACGAAACTCGCCGCGAGACGCCGGCATTGCCGCGCATCGAGAGGCGTGCCCGGAACATGCGGCACCAGCCACGCCGCAGGTTTCGCGCCACGCAGCGGCGCATCGTTCCTGCCGGTGGTGAGCGTGAAGGCGAACGCCGCATCACGCCCGGCGGTCAGCGGCTGATCGGGCTTCGGCGCTGATAACGCGAAGCCGACGCGGATGCCGGCGGTTTCGGCCTGCTCGGCCCGCGCGGGACCGAATGCGGCGAGCAGCAGTAACGCCAGCGCCCCTGCAGCGCACGCAAGATTGCGACGCTCCAGGGCGCGATGGTTCATTTCAACAATCCGACATGTCGCCGGTTGAAGATTCGGGCACGGGGCGGCGGAGGCGGTAGCGGAGCGATGGCTGCAGGCTGCGCCGCAAGCACGCGGACGGCGGCCACATCGGCCATCGCCTTGGCGGCGACGGTCCTGTCAGCCGGACGCTCCCACTTCGCGACACCGCCGAACGGCGACATCACCTCGACGGCATTCGGTGCGGCATTCAGCGTCGTGGACCAGCGGCCATCGGGGTCGACCCGAACGCCCGTCGCCTTGCCGTCAACCCGCAAGCGAAGCTCCCGCGCGGAGACGCGGTCCTTCTCCGCCTGCGCAGGGCGGACGGTGACGTAGCCTGACACGGTGAACTTGCCACCGTCGCCTGCGTCGACGCCAGTGATGGCCACGGTGTCCGGGAAGCGGTCGGCGACCGGGCCGAGCGTCGGCGCGACGCGGAACAGTCCCCAGAAACCGACCTGGAATTGATCGGCCGTCCAGGAACGATAGACGTAATCACCGGGCACCCTGCCCGCGCCACCGGACGACGGGATCACGACATCGAAATGCGATGTCGCGCCAAAGCCGTTGGTGACGGCGACGATGGGCGAGGTCTTGTTGTCGCCGATCGCGGTCGAGTTGTTGACATAGGGCTCGGCCTGCCAACTGTGCCCGGAGATCTCGAACACCTGCTGATTGTCGCCGTTGCCGCCGGCGTGCAGCAGCCGGAAGCGCGCCGGCATGCCGGCGGGTGCGCGGAAGATCGGCGTCTCGGGATCGCCACCGACCAGTTCGTTCGAGATATAGGGCCCGGTCTTGACGCCGGCCCAGTTGACGCCGCCGAGCGTCACCAGATCTCCCGACGGCGGAACGCCCGGCGTCGCCGGCGTGAAGGTCAGGTTGGACCAATCCTGGATCGGGCCGAGCGCATTTGGAAAATTCTCGAGCAACTGGCCGAACCGGTAGATCGCGGGCTCAGTCCGGTAGTTCACCGCCGACAGCGCATTGCCGGCGGCGTAGTTGGACTTTCCGTTGAGCAGGATGTCGACGTCGTCCTGCCCGATCGCGACGAACTCGCGGAATGGCGCGCCGTTCTTTGGAAACACCGTGGCCGACATGTGGCTGGCGGGATCCTCGACGAAGGTCGAACCGGCCGGCTCGACGACGAGACCGCCGAACAATCCGCGATAGGGATGATTGAGCGGATCGGCGGGCATGAGATTGAGCACGCCAAATTCGACCGGCGTTGCCTTCGGCGGGCCACCGGGGACGGCCTCCAGCGTTCCTGCGTACCAGGTGTAGGTCCCGCTCTCGGTCGGCTTGACGGTGCTGACCGGGTTGTTGCCGACATTGATGCCGTTGCTGGCGGTGACGTCCTGCGCCAGCAGCTGCGGATGCAGGCCGACATTCGTGGACGGCTTGAGATTGATGCCGGCATAGGGATTCGAATAGGGCACGCCGACGCGCGCGCCGGAGATAGCGGTCGTGAAGGTCGCCGCCGTCGTGTCGACGGCATTGGTCAGCGTGACCTGCACGACGTCGCCGGCCGCGACACGCAGCACCAAGGGTTCGACCGTGATGCCGCGCTTGAGCATGCCACCCGTGACGCAGTCGGACGAATTCGGCGCGCAGAGATCTTCATTGCGGACATAGATGATCGCCATGGGATCGTTGAGCACTTCGTTGGTGGCGAAACCCGTGCTCAGGGTCAGTCCGCGGCCATTGTAGGTGAGCGCCGCGCCCTTGCCGAGCGCCTGCCCGATGGTGAGCGCGGTGACGCCGAACTTGCGCAGGCACGGGACGCCGCCGCTGCACTGGTCGGAGACCTGGGGCGGCGTGAACGGCAGGCTCGCCGGCGTCGGGTTGGACGGCAGCGGCTTCAGATCGGGGGTCTGCTTGTCGGCGGCGCGCAGCAAGCCCCACAGACCGTTGCTCATGCCCTCATAGGAGGCGCTGGTCGAATAGAGATAGTCGCCGGCGCGCGGCGGCGTGACGTGCAGCTCGAAATGCTCGCTCAGCAAAGCGAGCTGGCTCTCGCGCCATCCCGAGTTCGGATTGTAGGGCTCGAATTTCCAAGGGAGACCATGCGTGATGACATCGTGCATGGTGGTGAAGCCGCCCGACAGCAGACGGATCTGCACGGGATCCTGCGGATAGACACTCAACAGCGGCGTGTAGGGATCTTCATTGTTCATGACACCGCTGCTGATCGACGTCTTCGGGAAGATGAAGCAGGATGTGTCGGTGCAGGCCGGGTTGATCTTGCTGCCATATTTCGGCTGCACCGAGAACTGCGCATTGCGGCCGGGAATGGAAGCGTAGGACCAGGCGGCATCGCCGGCCTGCGAATTGGACGGGTTCGGATTGTTGAGGCGCAGCGGCAGCGGCTCGTTGCGGTAGTTCATCGAGAAGGTGCCGGATCCGAAATCGGCGATCACCAGCGGCTGCACGCCGGCCGCGTTGCTGGCCGGGTTGATCGCGTTCGGTGAATCCATCCAGCCGGTATAGGCCTTGGCCGGGGTGACACATCCCGGCGCGCGGGGTTCTGTCGGATAGCAATCGGGCCGTGGCTTGCTCGCGTTGCCGTAGACCAGTTGCGTATCGGACCAGGCCAGCGCGAATTCGCGGTAGCTCTTCTCGGCGCTGTCGGCCGGCGGCAGGATGTTCGCGGCATAGCTGGTGGGGCCGCCATCATCGCGTCCCTGCCCGAGCGGCGCGCCAGCGGGCGTCGTCCAGGTCGATCCCTTCGGCTCGATCAGCACGCCGCCGTAGAGCCCGGCCTCCTGATGCGTCGAGGGTGAGAAATGGTCGTGCGTGAACACGGTCATGTAGGACCGCTCGCGCGGCAGGTCCTTCAGAGGATCGACATACCAGAGCCGCACGGTGGCCTGGGCGCCGCGCCATTCCTGGTCCGGACCGTCGCCGAGCGCGGGTATCGAAATGGCGGTCTTCGACTTGCGCTGCGAGCCGGGCGGACAAACCGACGGGATGTCGATCATGCCCGGTGCCGGCTCACACATGCCGCCGGCCTGGTTGATCGCGTTGATGCGGTCACGCACCTCCTGCGGGCTGAACGTGCCGTCCTCGTAGTTGAAGCCGTTGGCAGCGCCATCGGCCGCGAGCACGTCGAACTTCACGAGATGGATGTGCTGGCCGATGATGTCGGTCGGCGTGCGCACCTGGTAGTCGTCGAGCTCGTAATAGGACGGCACCAGATTGGTCTGCCAATACTCCACCGTCTCGCCATTGTTGGCGCGCACGAACAGCGGCTCCGGCGGCTTGGTGCCGTCGATCAGCGATTTGACGTCCTGCCACAGCGCCATCATGCGCTGCTGCGGATAGTGCCAGCCCGCCTTATTGAAGACCGTGTCGATCTGCACGTCGGCGCCTTTGTAGAGACGCCGCTTTGCATCCTTCTGGTCCGGCGGCGTCGGGTTGGCGAACGGCGCCCCCGACGCGCGCGGCGCACCGGTCTCGACGAAGTCGGCCGCCGTGCCTTCCGGCGTGATGCCGCGATGCAGGCGCTGCTCATGCGCCTTCATCGCGAGCTGCTCGACGACGGTGCCCTCCTCAGGCAACCGCAACGCGTCGATGCGATCGAGGTTCTTGGTGTAGTCGGTCTGGCTGTGCACCTCAGTCTTGACGCGGCCGCCGAGCACGATGTGGCGCGGCAGGCCGCCGTCGAGCACGAGGTCCTTGTCGCGCGCGAAGGCGAGCGGCGGATGCGGTGCGCGATGGCCCGCGAGCCCGGGCACGAAGAAGGGATAACCGGGATTGCGCTCGGGCTTCTTGGCGAAGTGCACCTGGCCGTTCGCGATCTCGACCGGCGCAGGCACCGGCGCCTGGGCATAGGTCGGCAGCGGCACCACAGCCGGCGTCGGCGTGCCGGTCGCGATCTCCGGATCGGGCAGCGCGCGGCTGCCGGGCTTCGGCCGGCCGTCAGCATCGAGCTCGGTGCCGAGCTCCAGCGTGTCATGGACACGGAACAGCGCCCACATGCCCGAGGCGAAATGCGGATAGAAATGGCAGTGGAAGATCGAGTCGCCGGCAGTCAGGTTCTGATTGCCGGCCCCGTTGTAGACGAGCTCCATCGAGAAGGTCGAACCCGGACCGATGGCCTGGCTGTCGAGATAGGAGCTGCCGGGCTGATCGGGCGCGAACAGCCATTGATGGGCGTGATGGTGATGCACGTGGTGCACCGACGCACCGGCATGCAGCACGCGGAAGATGGTGTGGTCGCCAAGATACGCGTGATAGACGTTCGACGGATCATCCGGATAGAACGCCTTGGTCGGCTTGATGCGCGGCGCCTCCGCCGTCTTGCAATTGCCGGTGCCCCAATCAGATGTCGAGACCGTACCGGGCGAGCTTCCGGCACCCGAGGTCGCGATGTTCGACAGCCAGTTGGCGGCGCAGTTCAGATTGGGGGGAATGTCCACGACGATGCCAGGATCGCCGCCCGGCCACGAGCTCAGGAAGAACTCCTCGAACTTGCATTCCGGACAATCGGCGGCGGGGCCGATCTTGAGCCGGTTGGCGAGGATCTCGTTGACGATGCCGGAGGCGCCGTAATTGATCGCGAAGCCATCGCCGCCGCCGCTGACCACGAGGTTGGTGCCGGGCGTGGTGTAGTAATCCGGGAAGGCTTGCACCAGATCGAGCGATTCCGAATAGATCGAGGTGATCTCGCGGAACGGCGCTTCGCGGTCCGGCAGCAGCGTCGGATTGGCGGTCGGCCGGCTGCCCTTGGCGAAGCGGCCGTGCTTCGGGCCGGTGATGAGCGCGGTGAGATCGGAGGCGACGATCTCGTCGCCGTCGGTCATGCCCAGGATGGGTTGGCCGCGCCGCGGGCCGTCGCGGTAGCGCGCCTCGTAATTGACGAGCGGCTGTCCGTTGCGAAATCCGTTGGTCGCCTGCATGAGATCGGCGTTGGAGACCTGGCTGCGGTACCACTCCGCGCCCTTCGGCTGGACGTTCACTGCGCCGAACAGCCCCGACATCTGCTGGGTGGTGCCAAAGCCGTTGAAATCGCCGGCCGGGCTGTACATCAGGTAGGTGCCCTCGGCGGGCGCATATAATGTATAGGTGCGGGATCCGCCGGGCTCGACCTGGCCGCTCGCATTGGCGCCGGCGTCGAACCCGTCATCGGTGATTCCAGTTGCGGGCTCGAGGCCGCTGACGTGAATGGACGCGGTGCGGGTCACCGGCTGCTGCAGGCTCTTCGGCGTGCGCGCAAGCAAATTCCTGAAATCGATCTTGAGGCAATCGCCGGCATTGACGCGCAGCACCAGCGGACGCGGCCGCTTGTCGGCACGAAGCTGGACATTGCCGGGCACCATGCCCTGCGCCGGGTCGATCGCCACCACATCGCGGCGCAGCGCGTAGATCATGCCCTGCGGCCGGACGGTCCCGAGCCGGTTGATCATCATCGGCTGATCGAAGGCCACGACGTCGGCATGCATGGTGCGCCGCCCGTCGCATATCGCCGCGTTCGCGACACCGGTGTTCGCCACCGCGAACGCCGCGAGCGCAATCGCGCTCACCAGCAATCTGTCATGAAACCTTGATAAAGACGCGGTCATCCCCAGCATGGCTCCCGCTCCGTGCCGGAAAATGCCGCCGACTGAATGTCAGCAGTGCGAGCCGGCCCCGACGCAACCATAGGTGATATCACCTGACCCGACAAGAATGGATTGAGGCTGCGGCACTTCGCGCGCTGTGGTAGAGCGTTCAAATTTTCCGGAGGAGAGTGTCAGGCTAGGAAAACAACCTGGGCACGAGGCAGGATCGCCGCGGAGATACGGAAAGTTGTGCGCTAGACGCCCAGCGCCTTCCTGTTCAGGCTCCGCAACAGGCGGCCCGACAGGGTCCTGACATTGGCGACGTTGAGCAGGAAGGCCGTGGCCGCATAGGCAATTCCGCCCGCCATGCTCACCACGATCAGCGCGACGAGGCCGGTGCCCGCGACCTGCGACCGGGCCGCGAGAATGGCCGCCGCCATGATGGCCGCCGCGGCGAAGACGGCGCCGAGGCGATTGAGATCGAACGGCAGCACATGGGCGCGGCGGGTCAGCGCCAGCGCAACCACGATGCCGATCGCTTCGGTGGCAAGGGTCGCCAGTGCGGCGCCATAGATTCCGAAGCTGGAGATCAGCGCGAACATCAGGATGATGCTCAAGACCAGCGTGCAGAACGATTGCGCGGCGAGCAGGAAAGGACGCTCGGCGAGCTGGAAACTGATCTGAACGTAGAACTGGTTGGCGACACCGAGAAAGCGCGCGACGACCAGCGTGGGCAGAAGGGCCGCCACACCGGCGCGGAAATCGACGCCGACCAGCGTCCCCGCGACCTGGTCGGCGGCAAGCGCGAGCCACACCGCAACCGGCAGCACGACGACGAGCAGCAGCTCGAGGCCCTCGTTCAGCCGCTCGCGCGTTGCAGTCGGGCCGCCGTCATTGAGCGAACGGAAAGCCAGCGGCACGGTCGCGGCCGCCACGCTCGATGCCAGCATGACCAGGAATTGCCGCGGCAGATCGGCGGCGACGCCGAAGATGCCGGCGGCATCCTTGCCGAGCAGATAAGCGACGATCAGCCGGTCGCACATCGAATAAACCGCGACCGACAGCCCGCCGATCGCGAGCGGCAGGCCATAGCGGGCAAGCTGCACGAGCTGGTCGCGCTGCCAGCGTGCGATCTTGCTGTTGTCGCCGACGATGTTGAGGACGACGCCGGCGAGCGACGCCAGCCCGAAGGCGCCGAGCAGCCCGAGCCCTCCCCAGCCGAGATAGATCGCGAGCAGGCCGAAGCCGACGGCTGACAGGCTGCGGACGACCGCGATCGCCGCAAAGCGCCAAGGCCGCAATTTTGCGCGCTCGAACTCCTGTCCGACGTCGACCGCGGTCATCATGATCGCGACGAACATGCTGGCGAGCAGCAACTCCACGCTGACGTCGCGGAACAGGAACACCAGCGGCGACGCCGCACACAGCACCGCGATGGTGATGGCGAAGGCGACCATCGCCGTGCCGCGGAAATCCACGTCGGGCGACATCGCCTGGTAGCGGGAGACCGAGAGCCTGATCCAGCCGAAGAAGGTCGCGCCGAGAATGCCGGCGATGCTGAGGCCGACGACATAGACGCCGTACTCCGCCGGGCTGAGCAGCCGCGTATACATCGTGATCGCGCCGAAGCCGACGGCTGCGGGGAAGATGTGGGCCGCGAGATAGATCGAGAAATGGCGGTTCAGCATGCGAGCCAAGCGGTTTTCGGCCAGACATTCCTGGCCAGGCGTTTTAACGCTTCGTTAAGCAAATGGCGCCGGTTTGCGCCGCCCTGTCGGCAGCACCGCAGCAATAGCGCAGATGCACTGACAAAGCGGTCGGCGTTTCCTCACAAAGGCGGCATTGAAGAGGGTTTCGCAAGTTAGCGTTAAATTTGCGGTCGCCTTGAAGTAGCCGCTGCAATCATCCAAGTGAGGGAATGGTTTAAAGCTTCGCGCTAGAACCGTGCGTGAAACGCATGGACTTTGATTCAGATGGAAATCGTTGAACGAGCCGGAGCGGAATTGCGCATGGCCGATGGTCTCTCTCGCGAGACGAACCGGGCGATGAGTGCGGCCGCGCCGACGCGGCATGACGACGGCGCGCGCGACGAGCGCATGGTGCTCAACCTGTTCTTCGAGGAGAAGGACGACCGCTGGTTTAGGGGTGATCGGCACCTGCGCACGCTGGCGCGGCGCCTCCTGCTCGGCAAGCCCTGGATCAACGGGCAGCAGCGCGTCTTCCTCAATCTCTGCGCGGGCCTCGACCGGCTCGGCATCCGCTACCGCGTCAACGACTACCGCCACATCAGCAAGCATCCCGACGAGCTCGCCTGCGTCATCGGGCGCACCTTCGTGCTCGACTGGATCGACTGGAAGAATCCGATCCTGCTCGGCGTTGCCGGCTTCGATCATCCGCTCGACGCGCCGGATCTGCTGACGCGCTATCCGGTGAAGCACGTCGTCGTTCCCTGCCAATGGTACGCCGACATGTGCCGGCCGGGCTGGCCGAACATCGACGCCTGGCCGGTCGGGATCGATACCGATTCGTGGGCGCCCTCGCCGAGCGCTCCGAAGGACATCGACGTCCTGCTCTATGACAAGATCCTGTGGGACCGCGATCAGTTCGCGCCCGATCTGCTCGAGCCGATCCGCGCGCGGTTGAAGGCCGAAGGCCTGACGTTTCAGGAGTTTCGCTACGGCAGCTACAAGGAAGAAGACTATCGCGCAGCTTTGGCCCGCTGCCGGAGCATGATCTTCCTCAGCCAGAACGAGAGCCAGGGCATCGCCTGCCTGCAGGCCATGTCAAGCGGCGTGCCCGTATTCGCCTGGGATCGTGGCGGGCCGTGGCGCGATCCGAAATTTTATCCGCACAGGGTCAAGTTCGAAGGCGTCACCTCGGTGCCCTATTGGGACGACCGCTGCGGCGAGAAATTCACCGACGCCGCCGGCTTCGAATCGAAATGGTCCGGCTTCTGGACGCAGGTGAAAGCGGGCAGCTTCCAGCCGCGCCAATACGTGGTCGACAATCTGACGCTGGAGAAGCAGGCGCTGGATTACTACCGGATCGCGGAAGCGGTGATGCAGCGCCAGCAGCAGGCGCGGTAAGGGAGGTCCGGCCGTGTCCACCCTCGACAGACGCGAATTTCTGCTCGGCAGCGCCGCGGCCCTCGTCGCGGGTTCGGCGCGCGCGGGCACGTCACCGACGCCGGCCGGCCGGCGCAGCGGTTACGGCGCCGCCTTCAATCTCTGGGACCTCGAGGCTGATCCCGGGCTCGGCAAGGCGGTCAGCCAATATTGCACGCAGGTCGTGCCGGAGTGCGAGCTGAAATGGCCGATGCTGCGGCCGAGCGCGGACAAGTTCACCTTCGAGCGCGCCGACGCGATCTATGATTTCGCGCGCCAGAACGGCCTGACCATGCGCGGCCACACGCTGGCCTGGTATCACGACATTCCGGACTGGGTGAAGGCGATCAAGGATCCGAAGGTCGCGGAGCAGGTGTTCGTCGAACACATCGCGACCGTCGTGTCTTACTACAAGGACAAGCTGACCTCGTGGGACGTGGTCAACGAGCCGATCCCCGACAATGCGCGCAAGCCGACCGACCGGCGCGACAGCTACTGGTCCAGAATGCTCGGCGATCGCTGGATCCCGCTGGCTTTCCGCACCGCGGCCGAAGCCGATCCGTCGATCAAGCTCGCGATCAACGAATATGACGTCGAGTCCGTCAAGGACAGTTTCATCGCCAAGCGCGCCGCGTTTCGTCACCTGATCCGGGAGCTGCTCGACCAGGGCGTGCCGTTGCACGCCGTCGGGCTGCAGTGCCATCTGCATGCCGAGCTCGAGGTTGACACCGACGGTCTTGCCGCCTTCGTCAGCGAGCTGCGCTCGTGGGGTCTCGACGTGCTCGTCACCGAGCTCGATGTGATCGACCAGCAATTGCCGGGCGATATCTCGCAGCGCGACGCCATCGTGGCGAAGCGCGTCAACGACGTGCTCAGCGCGATTTCGGCGAGCGGCCCGCTCAACTCCATCCTGACCTGGGGCATCACGGACCGGCACAGCTGGATCCACAAGTCGCTGCCCCGGCGTGACAAGCTGCCGAACCGGCCGCTGCCGCTCGATGCGGATCTTCAGCCGAAGCCCTTCATGGACGTCATCACGAAATTCGCGAAGGTCGCTTGAGCCGCCACGCGGCTCATGCCATCGAATCGTGCTCCATCCGCGCCGTCAGCTCGTTGATGAGACCATCGACGAAGCGGTTCTGGTAGGCCGAGATGCCGTTGAAATAGACGGGGCCACCGGCCTGCACCAGCATGGCGCCGTCGGACACGCCGGCATCGACCGTTCCGCCCTGCGATTTGGCGTCGAGCTCGCCCATGGCCTCATTGAGCTCGGATGCCGTCTCGTCAGTCATCTCGCCATTGGCCTGCAGTGTCGCCAGCAGCGCGTGATAGGCGCTATCGATGTCACTGCCGGTTGCCGTCTGCTCGGTGGCCGAGAACGAGCCGTTGGTCTTGCCGGTGTAGCTCTTGTAGGTCAGCGTCTCGCTGGTGGTGCCGTCGGCATTGGTGGTGGTGTCGAGCAGGAGCTCGAAAGCATGGCCGTAAGCGCCTGTCGTCACCATGTTCGGGTCGTTCGGATTCTTGCCCTTGCCGGCTCCGGTCTTGTCGGTCCCCGCCGTCCAGTTCGGCGGAACGGTGTAGCTCACGCTCGTCACGCGCATTCCCTGTCATCATTGAAACAACGGGAAACACGAGCAAGCCGCGTGCCATGGGCGCGTGATTGATTTGCAAGGCGTTTTGCGCAATCGGGACCACGCAATTCACGTCACGCTGCAAAAATTGCCCGGCAGGTTTGATCCTGCCGGTGCCATGGACCGCTTTGCTCTACTTCAGCTTCGGCAGCGTCTCGACGATCTTCTGCTTGCCGTCGATGATCTCGGCCAGGAAGCTGGCGCGGTCGATGTCGCCGTTCTGGTCCCAGCTCGCTTCCATCAGCATGCCCGGCGCCTTGTCCGGCGTCAGCGTCAGGCCCTTCATCGC
>JAEWBW010000106.1 GCA_023390955.1 Pseudomonadota bacterium | reverse complement strand
TTGAGCGCGACGTTCGAGCTGCTCGCCATCAGCATGCGCAGATCGGGCTGGACCCGCTCGCCGCCCTCCGCCCGCACGCCTTCCCGCGCGGCGTGGATCAGGAGATTGGCGAGGCAATAAGTGTATTGCGCCTTGGTATCGCCGAACGCCGGGGAGCAGACCGCTATGCGCATCCGGCAATCTCGACGCGGCAATCCATCACCATGCCCCCCAGCCAGCCCAGCCCAGGCCGCAATAGAAAAGCCGCGGCAAAGCCTGTCAATGCGGGGCGGAGCCGCGAATGTTCACAATGTTCTCACTGACGGGGGTGTTTTTCCGGGGCTCTCGGGGGGCTTCTTCCGGACCTTGCGCGGGTGCGGCCATCCTCTCCTGCTTCGCTTCCTCCTTTCCCCCGCTTGTCCTCCTTTGGGCCGAGTCGCCTCGGCCGACCTTATGCCTGAGGACGGGTGCTGTAGGAAAGAGCTTTGTTCCGCTTTTGTGCCGAACGCAGCGCCGCCGGCGTTAGCGCCGCCGAAGCAGCGCGAAGAGCACACAAAAGCGCGGCCAGCCTGCGCCCAGCGAAGCGCTGGCGACAGGACTGACGTCACGGGATTCACTTCCGTGACGGCTCCACCGTTGATTAAAACGCCCTTTGGAAGATAACCCCGTTGTGCAGGGGAGAAAAATGAAGATCGCACTCTTGGAGATCGATAACTTTCGCGGCATCCGGCATGGCAGAATAGCCATTGGCGATCACTCCGTCGTTATCGGGCCGACCAACAGCGGCAAGACGACGATAATCGAGGCGTTAGCACTGGTACTCGGGCGCGACCGGCTCGTCCGTACGCTCACGGAACATGACTTCTTCGGATCCGATCCCCAACCTGACAGTCGTATAAAGATTGTTGCGACGGTGATAGGCTTCACGACTGATGAGCCAAGTGACCATCCTGATTGGTTCCGCGATGGTCGCGGCGTGCCGCTGTGGTTCGACCAAACGGCGGAGCGAGTGCTGGCTACGCAGACGGATGAAAATCAACGACTCTGTTGCCAAATCATCTTCTCCGCCAGGTTCGACAGAGATGCACTGGAAGTCGAAACTGCGCGCCATTTCAACGACGATGACGATGTCGATGTATTCGGCGACGTGGGCTTCGTCGCGGTCCCGCCGAAGCTGCTCCGGGACGTCGGAATGTTCATCATGCCGGCAAGCCGGACTTGGGACCGGATGCTATCCTTCAGCTCCGAGCTCTTTCGCCGCGTGGTGCGCTCGGCCGACGGGATGCCATCGGACACGGTGATCGAGGAGCGAGACAGACTTCGTAACCCTGATGGAAAGCTTGAGGAGGATGCCCGGCTGAAGCCCATCGTCGATGCGGTAAATGAGGAGATGGCGCACCTGTTGGGGAGCAGCGCCTCCGCTCTGCGGCTCCGGCTAACCACCACTGACAGCATCGGCGTTCTTGAGGCGATGTCACCACATTTCATCAACGCTACCGAGGTTCCTGTACCGTCGCGGCGCCAAGGCAATGGGCTGATTTCACTGCAGAGTTTGTTCCTGCTGCTACACTTCGCGCAAAAAAGGATCGAAGAAGGTGGCAGCTTCATCATGGCCCTCGAAGAGCCCGAGTTGCATCTGCCCCCCAGCGTTCAGCGCCGCATTCTCGCGCGGTTGCAGGCGCTCTCGTCTCAAACGATAGTCACAACCCATTCGCCGCTAATTTCAGGCTATTCCGAGCCCACGTCGCTGCTCGTCGCGCGCAACACGGGGGGCGTTCTCGAAGCCAAGCCACTTCTCGACGCGCCGCTCGCGCCAAATGCGCCGAACGGTCTGCGAAAGCTGTATCAGATCAACCGTGTCGAGACGACCGCGGCAATGATGAGCGATTACGTACTCGTGCCCGAAGGCCGGTTCGACTTCGAATGGCTCGACCTGCTGCTGCGCATCGTCGAACTCGGCGAAGGCGGCGAGATTGCGTGCGCGTTTGGAAGCTACCTCGGGGTCGTCCCTACGCATGATTCGTGCATTGAGATTACGTGTGCTGCGCTGCGCAATGCGCATCCTAATATCGTCGCGCTCGTGGATGGAGATGGCGCGGGGCAAGGCTATGCTGCCGCACTTGTGCAGTCCCATGCCTGCTCGGTGGTACTACGCTGGCCGGATGGATGGACAATAGAGGACGCTGTCGGATGGACGATTCAGGCCGAAGAAGCTGCAGTACTCGAGATGTTGAATGCGAACCTTCCTAACCCCCCGGCCGATCTAAACTCGCTCGTGGCATTGCTGAAATCAAAAAGGAGTGCGGCGGTACCGAACGGGCTTAAGGATGACCGGCTGGCGCACGAGACGATAGCCAATGCCATGGCCAGCCGGGCAAATTGCAGGAACCGAGCAGCCGCGCTGCTTCAGGGGATGACCGATGCAGCTTGTGGTGTTGCGACTCCTCGCTTCGCGCTCAGCAATGCTGGTGCAGCGGTGCCCATTATGGTGTTCGTGCCATGACGATAACCGCCTTTGAGGGGCCTGCGGGGTCAGGCAAGACGCACCGGCTGATGGACGAGCTCATCGCCGTGTTAGAACGGGCTCCCCTTCAGGCGCACCAGCGGGTCTTGGCGGTCACTTACATGCATGGGTCACGTCGGAGGCTGGATTCCCGGCTCGCCGCCATCGTCCCGCTGAAGGGCCGCTATGAGGCCGTCGTCCTGGACGGTTTTGCGTGGCGGCTCATACAGCGATGGCGGCGACTCGTCGCGCACCTCGGTTATGCTGCACCTCAGGAGCATGATTTTGACGCCTGCTGTGAGCTTGCGGCTCGGCTGATGGAGATCGATCACGTCGCGGCTTGGGTTAAGGCAACTTTTCCAATCATGTTGGTCGATGAGGCACAGGATTTTTGTGCGCATCGAAGCGCCATTGTGACGGCGCTCTCCCGCACTATTACCGTCCTGGTAGCGTTCGACGAATTCCAGTGCCTTCAGCCCGATTTGCGCCCGGTGCCCATTCAAGCGTGGCTTGCCGCCAACGCCGAGCCGATCTCACTTACTGGTAACCATCGCACCAATAGAGCGCAGTTGCTTGCCGCTGCAGACGCTGTCCGCCAAGGGGCTCGTGTCGTTGACGGAGGGCGTGAATTTAAGCTTGTACCAACGCCCGGCCTCCCTCTGATGGCGACTTGGCTAGCTAACGCCATTCGCTTCCGAGACGGAGCGAATGTCGCCGTCCTTACGCCAACGCGGATGGGGCCGGCGCAGGCAGCGGTCGCTCGCGTCTGTGCGGGCCCGATTGGACGTCATGGGAGCGGCCCATTTGAGATTCGTTGGGAAAATACAGACGAGCAGGAAGTAGAAACAAAATGGGCCGGGGTGGGCTTAGACGGTCAGTGCTCGGTCGCTGACGCGGTGGCCGCACTTCATGCTCAACGTGACGATCCGATCCTATTGCGGACCAGGGATTGGCTGAAACACAAGGAGCGGACCCTTGGCATAGAGAGCATCCATGCCGCTGAGATACGTGGGCAAGTCGAGCGATTAATAACCCGTCGGCGACAATTTGGTGACCGCAGGGAAGCACGGTTCTGCGCCATGACCATCCATCAAGCGAAGAACCGCGAATTCGACGACGTGGTCGTGATATGGCCTCATCGGGTCCCCACCGGAGACGATCAGCGCCGACGTCTCCTGTATAACGCAATCACCCGCGCACGGCGTCGTTGCACTGTGCTCGTCCAAGCCGCTTCATTGCTTCAAACGCCGCCATTTTCGCCGGCCGCGGAAGCGGCCTAACCCCGATCCGTGATACGGTCCCGCCCCTACCGGCGGGACTCAGCGGAGGTTGAGGCAATGCACAGGAGAGCGATCTTCGCTGCGGTTGCACCGGTCTTGATGCTCGGCGCGTGCGGGCGGGCGCAGGGGCCTGCCG
>JAEWBW010000087.1 GCA_023390955.1 Pseudomonadota bacterium | reverse complement strand
GCGCTATCCTGAGCGCGATCCGGGACAATCCGCTGCGCGCCACCGCCGTCGGCCACAACATCCACGGCTACAAGCTGACCGCCTTCGTCATCGCCGCCGCCTATGCCGGCTTCGCCGGCGGGCTGCTCGGCGTGCTCCAGGCGTTCATGCCGCCTGACGCCTTCACGTTCGACACCTCGGGCCAGCTCGTGATGCAGACTGCGATCGGTGGGCGCGGCACGCTGTTCGGCCCGCTGGTCGGCGCCGCGGTCTGGCTGTTCCTGCAGGATTTCCTCCAGGCCGCCCTCGGCCACGGCGCGGCCTGGAAGCTGGTGCTGGGCGTCGTGTTCGTGCTGCTGGTCTGCTTCCTGCGCGGCGGCATCGTCGGCGGCATCGTCGATCTCTACCGGTTCGCAACTGGGAAGCGGAACAACGAACCGCCGCCCGAGGAGGCTCCCATCGAACTTGACGTCCAGACCTCGCAGCAGGCCGCCCCACTCCCAGTCAAAGACGTCGAGCACGCCGCCTATTCCGGTCCGATCCTGAAGGCCACTGGTCTCACCAAGCGTTACGGCGGCCTCGTCGCCAACAGCGACATCGATTTCAGCGTCAATGAAGGCGAATTGCGCGGCATCATCGGCCCCAACGGCGCCGGCAAATCGACCTTCTTCAAGATGCTGACCTGCGAGATCGCGCCGACCTCCGGCCAGATCGTGTTCGAGGGCCGCGACATCACCGGCTTGCGCGTCACCGATGTGTGCCAGCTCGGCCTCACCAAGAGCTACCAGGTCAACCAGCTGTTCGCCGGCCTGACGGTGCGCCAGAACCTGACCATCGCCGCGCTCGCTGAACTGCGCGGCAAATTCCGGCTGGACATGTTCAAGAAGCTCTCCAGCGTGAAGGGACTGACCGAGCAGGTGGAACACACGCTGGCGCTGGTCAATCTGACCCGCCGTGCCGACACGCCGGTCGCCGAACTCGCCTATGGCGAGAAGCGCCGACTCGAGATCGGCCTTGCGCTTGCGACCTCGCCGCGCCTGCTGCTACTCGACGAACCGCTCGCCGGCATGAGCCCGCGCGAACGGGTCGAGACCGTCAAGCTGCTCAAGTCGATCGCGCGCGGCCGCACCATGATCATCATCGACCACGACATGGATTCGCTGTTCGAGCTGGTGGAGCGCGTCACCGTGCTGCAGGAAGGCCGCGTGCTGGTCTCCGGCACGCCGGAGGAAATCAAGAACAACGCTGCGGTGCAGGAAGCCTATCTCGGCGGCGTTCACGGAGAGATCGCGGCATGAGCCTGATCGAGGTCAACGGCCTGAACAGCTATTACGGCGACTCGCACATCCTGTTCGACGTTTCGATGCGCGTCGAACGGCACGAGGTCGTCGCGCTACTCGGTCGCAACGGCGCCGGCAAGAGCACGACGCTGAAGAGCCTGATGGGCGTGGTGACGCCGCGCAGCGGCAGCATCATGTTCGACGGCGCCGACATCGCCGGCCGCAAGAGCCACAAGATCGCGCAAGCCGGCATGCAGCTGGTGCACGAGGAGCGCCGCATCTTCGGCAGCCTCTCCGTGGAAGAGAACATCGTCATCGCCGGTATCACCGCGCCGAAGCGCTGGCCGCTCGACCGCGTCTACGAGATGTTCCCGCGCCTGAAGGAGCGGCGCAACAACCGCGGCACCGAGCTGTCCGGTGGCGAGCAGCAGATGCTGGCGATCGCCCGCGCGCTGGTGCGCGATCCCAAGATCATCCTGCTCGACGAGCCGTTCGAGGGCCTCGCGCCGGTGATCGTCCACGATCTCGTCAAGGCTTGCCGCGATCTCGCCGCCGCCGGCCAGACCATCGTGCTGGTGGAGCAGAACCTCGCGGCGACCCTGGCGCTGGCGAGCCGCATCTACATCATCAACAACGGCCACGTGGTGCACGAAGGCCCCGCGCAGGAGCTCAAGGCGCAGCCGGAATTGCTCCAGCGCTACCTCGGCGTCTAGGCGCGATCAGCTGAGCGCAGCGATCATCCGCCTGGCGTGCTCGGCCAGCACGGCGGGATCCTCCTTGCGCGTCTGCGCCGGCAGCAGTTCGACGCCGGCTTTGACGGGCATCACATGCATGTGGAGGTGAAACACCACCTGCCCGCTGGCGGGCTCGCTGAACTGCTGGATGATGATGCCGTCGGCACCAAACGCTGTCATCGCCGCGATCGCGACCCGCTTCGACGTTCGCGCCACCGCGGCCAGATCTTCCTCCGCGATATCGAGGATACCGCGCGCCGGCGCCTTGGGAATGACCAGCGCATGGCCGGGTGAGCGCGGCATGATGTCCAGGAAGGCAAACGTGCGGCCGTCCTCGAACACCTTGAGGCTCGGAATCTCGCCGCGCAGGATCTTTGCGAAGATATTTTGATCGTCATATGCGGTCATAGGGGCTCACCATGCCTGTCGCGGCGGATCAAACGTGACCGCGTCCGTTGACGCAAGCGTGGCCATCGTCCTATCCACGAGGGGAATCGGGGTAGATCATTGGCGACCAATTTCGTTCCCGGAAGCAGCATCGAGGGCGCGCGGCGCAGCCTCGCGGCGCGGCTGCGGGCGGCCGGGCTGGACGAGGCCGAGCTCGATGCGCGCATTCTGGTGGGCGCGGTGGCCGGACTCGATCTCACCGGCCTGATCGCGCAGGCGACGCGGGGCCTCACCGCCGCAGAGATCGCGCAGATCGACCAATATGCGCAGCGGCGCCTCGCCGGCGAGCCGGTCGCGCGCATTCTCGGCACCAAGGAATTTTGGGGGCTGTCGTTCCAGCTCTCGGATGCGACGCTGGTGCCGCGGCCCGACACCGAAACGGTCGTCGAGCTTGCTTTGGAAATTTTCCGCAGCCATCCCGTATCGGGGCGGCGCGTGCGGATCGCCGACATCGGCGTCGGCTCGGGCGCGATCCTGCTCGCTCTCCTGCACGAGATTCCCGATGCCTTCGGCGTCGGTACCGATGTCAGCCTGACCGCGCTCGGCACCGCGCGCGAGAATGCGCGCAACCTCGGGCTCGCAGACCGGTCCGCCTTCGTCGCCTGCTATTATGCGGCCGCGCTGTCCGGCCCGTTCGACCTCATCGTATCCAATCCGCCCTACATCCCTGCAGGCGATATTGAGGGACTGAGCGTCGAGGTGCGCGACTATGATCCGCGCCTTGCACTCGACGGCGGCAATGACGGCTTCGACGCCTACCGCGCCCTGATACCGCAGGCGGCGCAGCTTCTGGTGCCCGGAGGGATGCTGGTCGTGGAAGCCGGGCAGGGCCAGGCGGCCGGAATTGAAACCCTGATGGCGGCTTCGGAGTTGACCTCGGACAGACCGCCAAGGGCCGATCTGGCGGGCATTCCGAGGGCGGTCTCGGCCCGAAAAAAGCCCCCATAAAAGCCCGTTTGGACTGCAAAATACCTCTTGGAATATCCCGCGGGACCGACTACGTTCCGCTCAACAGATCGGTGCCGGCCCCGTAGACTTACGGGCGAAAGCCGGGCTCTCGGGCGAGAGCATTACTGATAATAGGTTCCAAGCCGCAGGTCTTGTTAAGCGCGATGGCCGTTGAGCCGTGCTGCTTCCCGACCGCAACGTGAACGAAAGCGTGATATTGCGCTCGACGACTTACGCAACAGAGCAGTGCTTGTTTCGGCAAGCGGAATTATGGGTTCGCTGGCGATAGGAGCCGGCGGGTGGGGAACGCGTCTTTGTTGAACGCGACGGCTGACGATTTCGGCAGGAACCCTGGCAGGAGCACGAGCCGCGCGTGGAGCGCGTGCGACGCCTGCACCACAGCAATCTTGGTCACTCTCAACAGCAAGTCACGCGTCTAACTTTTCAGGGCTGGAATTAAAGGCAGGACATGAGAAACGGTCAGAACAAGCAGCGGATGCGCAACCGGAATAACAATAACAACAACAATAATAACAACCGGCGCGGCCAGAACCCGATGACCCGGGTTTACGAGTCCAACGGACCGGACATCAAGATCCGCGGCACCGCCTCGCACATCGCCGAGAAATACCTGCAGCTCGCACGCGACGCGCGCTCCTCCGGGGACCCCGTTGCGGCCGAGAACTACTACCAGCACGCCGAACATTATTTCCGTCTGATCGCCGCCGCCCAGGAACAGTTCCGTCAGAACCAGCAGCAGCCGCGCGGCGACGAGCCGGTCAGCACCAGCGACGACAGCGAAGACGACGGCGAGAATTTCTCGAATTTCGGCCAGGAGCCGGGCTTCGTTCCGCAGCCGCCGCAGCCCCAGCAGCAGCCCTTCATGCGCGACCGTGACGGCCAGCGCGATCATCAGCGGGACCATCAGCGCGGCGACAACCAGCCCTACCAGCGCGACCGCGACCAGCAGCCGCGCGAGCATCGTGGCGAGCGCGAGCACCGTCCGCAGCCGCAGTACCAGCCGCAACCGCAGAACCAGCCGCAGCCCGTGGTCGCTGATGCCGGCAATGTCGACCGCCTGCCCTCCTTCATCACCGGACCGCAGCCGCAGATCAGCGGCGGCCCGGGCTTCGAAGGCGCACCTGGCGGCGAGCGTTATCCGCGCCGTCGGCGCCGGCCGCATAGCGGCCCGCGGCCCGAGCGTGAAGCCGCACCGGCTGCTGCGAGCGACGATCTCGCCCCCGGCGAGTAACGCTTCTCAGATTTTGGAATGCATCATCGTCCCGGCCTCGCCGGGACGATTTTTTTCAGCCGCGGCTCGCGGTCGTCGAGGACGGCACCAGAACCGGCTTCAGCGACGGAATCAGCCGCGCCCGTTCGCGCT
Organism: Pseudomonadota bacterium; assembly: GCA_023390955.1. Classification (GTDB taxonomy): domain Bacteria; phylum Pseudomonadota; class Alphaproteobacteria; order Rhizobiales; family Xanthobacteraceae; genus Bradyrhizobium. Next base: position 13,816 of record JAEWBW010000087.1, on the reverse strand, counting down.
TGGCGGGAATGACACGATAGACCTGCTTGGTCGCCTCGACGATGTGCACGCCCGCAAATGGCAGCGACAGCGCCGCGCCGGCACGCTCCCATACCAAAGCCGATTTCAGCAGCCAGCCTCCGGCATAGGGCGGCATGAACAGGGCCTCTCCCCATGCGGCCGGCGTGAACCAGGTCTGGCGCAACAGGTCGGTGATCTGCGAGCGCGAATAGGGCCGGCCATGGCCGAACGGCGTGCTTTCGGTGCGGGTCCACACACCGCGCCTGTTGGGGATCACCGCAATGACGCGTCCCGACGGCGCCAGCACCCGCCACACCTCGCGCAGTAGCGCCGCCGGGTCGTCGCAGATCTCGAGCGCATGGACCAGCAGGATGCGATCGACCGCGGCATCCGGCAGCGGCAACGAAAACTCGTCGACCAGCGAAGCCAGCGCGGGCCGCCCCGTCGGCCATTTCAGGACGCCCTGGGCCGCCGGCATGAAGGCGATGCAGCGCTCAGCGTCCTCCCGGAAAAGCCCGAGATAGGGCGTCGGATAGCCGATGCCCAGCACCCGCTGCCCGTCGGCATCCGGCCAGCGCTCCCTGATCCCGCGATTGATCAATTGCCGCGCCACGATCCCAAGGCGCCGCGAGTAGAAGTCGCGCAAGTCGATGACGTCGATGGTCATGAGGGCAATGTAACATGCATAGGCGCGGCACGAAGCGCGGAATATTGGATTGCCTGCGCACCGCGAAGGCCATATCTGTCTGACGGGGCTGAGCGCGATGGAGATGTCATGGCCGCCGAAATTCGAACTTTCAGCTGTTTAAACGACAATTTCGGCTACCTGATCCACGATCCGGAAACCAAGGCGACCGCCTCGATCGACGCGCCGGAGGCCGGTCCGATCAGGGCCGCGCTGGAGCGGGAGGGCTGGACGCTCACCGACATCCTCATCACCCACCATCACCACGACCATGTCGGCGGCGTCGCCGAGCTCAAGCAGCAATATGGCTGCCGCGTCGTCGCCCCGCATGACAAGACGACGAAGATCGCCGATGTCGACCTGCGCGTCGCCAATGCCGACGTCGTCAAGATCGGCAATCTGCTCGGTCGCGTGGTGGAAACGCCCGGCCATACGCTCGACCACATCTCCTACATCTTCGACGCAGAGAAGACCGTATTCGCGGCCGACACCCTGTTCTCGATCGGCTGCGGCCGGGTGTTCGAGGGCAACTACCCGATGATGTGGGATTCGCTGCTGAAGCTGCGGTCGCTGCCCGACGACTTCAAGCTCTACTGCGGTCACGAATACACCGCCTCCAACGTCAAGTTCGCACTGACCGTCGATCCCGACAACGCGGCGCTGCAGGCCCGCGCGGCCGAGGTGACGAAGCTGCGGGCCGAGAACAAGCCGACCATTCCCTCACTGCTTGGTGACGAGAAGCGAGCAAACGTGTTCCTGCGCGCTGATGCGCCCGAGGTCGCAGCCAGGCTACACATGAAGGGCGCGGACGCCGCTTCCGTGTTCGGCGAATTGCGCGAACGCAAGAACAAATCCTGACGGGGATCGATGCCGACCGCAGCCGAGGTTATCGCGCGTCTTGAGCTCAAGCCGCATCCCGAAGGCGGTCATTACCGCGAGACGTTTCGCGACCAAACCACGGACGCCAACGGGCGCTCGCGCTCGACCCTGATCTACTTCCTGCTCGCGCGCGGCGAACGTTCGCACTGGCATCGCATCGATGCCGTCGAGATCTGGCACTACTATGCCGGCAGCCCGCTGACGCTGCGCATCGCCCATGACGGCTGCTCGCAGCATGAGGTGCGTCTCGGCACCGATCTGCTCAGCGGTGAGCGGCCGCAGGCGATCGTTCCCGCGCATGCATGGCAGACCGCTGAGACCACCGGCGAATGGACCCTGGTCGGCTGCACCGTGGCGCCGGCGTTCGAGTTCGCAAAGTTCGAGCTGGCGCCGAAGGGCTGGGAACCCTGAGTCCGTCCTGTCCGGAATCGGGTGGGCCCTCATCACGACACGCCGTATCACGCCGCTCCAGACAGAGGAGTGGCACATGCACGGTACGTTCGATTCGCCTGACATCCAGATCGACCCGGCGATTCTCTATTTCGGCACGCCCGTCGTCCTGATCGGCACCTCCAACGAGGACGGCTCCTTCAACCTCGCGCCGATGTCCTCGGCGTGGTGGGTGGGATGGCGCTGCATGCTCGGGCTCGCGCGCAATTCCAAGACGACGGAGAATTTGATTCGCACCGGCGAATGCGTGCTCAACCTGCCGTCCGCAGATCTCGTCACTGCGGTGGATCGCCTCGCCCGCACCACGGGTTCGGATCCGGTCCCCGCCGGGAAGGTCCATCGCGGCTATCGGCACGCCAAGGACAAGTTTGGCCTGAGCGGATTGACGGCATCGCCCGGCGACACCGTCACCGCACCACGTGCGACCGAATGCCCGGTGCAGATGGAAGCAAAACTCGCTCACGTGCACGAGATGGCGCAGGACGATGCGGTCTGGCGCGGCAATCTCGCGGCGATCGAGGTCCGCATCACGCGCGTGCATGCGCATCCCGGCATCATGATGGAAGGCGCGCGCAACCGCGTCGATCCCGACAGATGGCGGCCGCTGATCATGAGCTTTCAGGAGTTCTACGGCCTCACACCGCAGCGCCTGCAGCGTTCGGAGCTCGGACAGATTCCGGAGGCGATGTATCGACCGCCGGGCTGGCAGCCGGCGCTCTAGAGCATGATCCGGAAAGGTGCGACGCGGTTTTCCGACAAGATCATGCTCAAACCAACATCCTCACTTCTTTCGCAGCACCATGTCTTTCGCCGCGATCAGGCCGCCACCGGCGATCAGGATCGCGGCGATGGCGATGGCGGCGCTGGCTTGCGCAAAGCCGGCGGCGATGAGGAAACCGGTCGAGAGCAGCGGCGTCGCATAGGAGGCCGCGCCGAGAACCCGAATGTCGCCGCGCTTCATGCCGATGTCCCAGGTGTAGAAGGCGGCGCCGACGGGGCCGATGCCGAGCCCCAGCACGGCCAGCCATTGCAAGGTCGTCTGCGGCCACACGGTCGTTTCCAACGCAAAGTGCATCAGCGCGGCAAGCACTGCGGTCGCCAGGCAGAAGCCCGCGACCGCATCGGTCGGCACCGCTTTCAGCCGGCGCGACAGCACCGAATAGGCCGCCCAGACGAAGGCGGCGATGAAGGCCGCAATCAGGCCCGGCAGCTGGCCGGCCGCAAATCCCGAACTGTTGCCGGCGAACAGCAGCACCGTGCCGGCAAGCCCGAGCACGGCGCCGACGACGTGATGGATCGCGAGTCGCTCGCCCGGCAGGAACGAGGAGAACAGCACGATCAGCAGCGGCCAGAGATAGTTGAGGAGTCCCGCTTCAGCCGGCGGCGCGAAGCGCAGCGCGAGGAAATAGAGCGCGTGATAGCCGAACAATCCGCCGATGCCGACGGCCCATACCACCGGTGGCTGGCGCAGACTCTTCGCCGCCTCGCCGCGGCCGATCCAGGTGCAGAGACCGACGCAGCCACCGATCGCAAAGGTCATCGCCGCCAGCTGGAATGCGGGAATCGTTCCGCTCGCGACCGTCATCACCGCAAGCAGCGACCACAGCAGGATGGCGGTCAATCCGATCAGCGTGGCGGTGCGGGAGGTCATCTTTTTGGGCTCTGAGGACGCGGATGCCCGGCACTGGGCCGGGCATGGCGTCCTCTTAGCGTCTTGCGTTGCCTGAAGCTACTGGCCTGGCGCCGTCTTATTGTTTGAGCATGATCTGCCCGGAAAAACGCTGCACACTTTTCCGGATCATGCTCTAGGCGTGGTACTGCCCGCCGTTGATGGTCAGTGTCGACCCCGTGATGAAGCCGGCCTCGTCGGCCGCGAGGAACACGACCGCGCGCGCGATCTCCTCGGGCTCGCCGAGACGGTTGACCGGGATCTGCGGGATCACGTTCTTCTCCAGCACGTCCTTCGGCACCGCCTGCACCATCTCGGTGTTGATGTAGCCCGGCGCGATCACATTGACGGTGATGCCGCCCTTGGCGTTCTCGATCGCGAGCGCCTTGGTGAAGCCAATGTCGCCGGCCTTGGCCGCGGAATAGTTGACCTGGCCGAACTGTCCCTTCTGGCCGTTGATCGAGGAGATCGAGATGACGCGGCCGAATTTTCGGGCGCGCATGCCTTCGATCACCTGCCGCGTCATGTTGAACAGCGAACCGAGATTGGTGTTGATCACGGCGTTCCACTGATCGAGCGTCATCTTGTGGAAGGCGGTGTCGCGGGTGATGCCGGCATTGTTGACGAGCACGTCGATGGGACCGAGGTCGGCTTCGACCTTCTTGACGCCTTCCGCGCAGGCGTCGAACGAGGCCACGTCCCACTTGTAGACGGCGATGCCGGTCTCGGCCTTGAACTTCTCGGCGGCTGCGTCGTTGCCCGCATAGCTCGCCGCGACCTTGTAGCCGGCCGCCTTCAGGGCCTTGCTGATCGCAGCTCCGATACCGCGCGTACCGCCCGTCACCAGTGCAACTCGTGCCATGTCAAGCTTCCTTCCCTTGAACGTAATCTTTGTAAGAACCTTCGACGCTTCTTTGCGATCTTCTTAACGACGAATTATGCGGTTGGTTTGACGGACATCAAGAACAAAACGCCCGGCATCAAGCCGGGCGTTTGTATTTAGTCGAGGCTTACGCGGTTGCGAAGAATATTCGATTTGCAGCCGCTGCCTTTTTAGTCGCGTGCAACGCACACGGGATTCAAGTGCGATGCACTCTCAGTCCCGCGCCAGACACATCGCGATGCCCATGCCGCCGCCGATGCACAGCGTGGCAAGGCCCTTCTTCGAATCGCGCTTCTGCATCTCGTGCAGCAGCGTCACCAGCACGCGCGCGCCGGAAGCGCCAACGGGGTGGCCAATCGCGATCGCGCCGCCATTGACGTTGACCTTGGAGGTATCCCAGCCGAGGTCCTTGTTGACGGCGCAGGCCTGCGCCGCAAAGGCCTCGTTGGCCTCGATCAGGTCGAGGTCGCCGACATTCCAGCCGGCCTTCTTCAGCGCGGCGCGCGAGGCCGGGATCGGGCCCGAGCCCATGATCTTCGGATCGACGCCGGCCTGCGCCCACGACACGATGCGTGCGAGCGGCTTCTTGCCTTCCTTGGCGGCCTGCTTGGCGGTCATCAGCACCACGGCGGCGGCGCCGTCATTGATGCCGGAGGCCGAGCCTGCCGTGACCGTGCCGTCCTTCTCGAAGGCGGGACGAAGCTTGGCCATCGCGTCGAGGGTGGCGCCATGGCGCGGATATTCGTCGGCGCTGACGACGGTGTCGCCCTTGCGTCCCTTGATGGTGACGGGGACGATCTCGTCGTTGAACTTGCCGGCCTTCTGCGCGGCCTCGGCCTTCTGCTGCGAGGCAACGGCAAACTCGTCCTGCTGGGCGCGGGTGATCTGCCACTGGCGCGCAACGTTCTCGGCGGTGTTACCCATATGGTAACCGTTGAAGGCATCCCACAGGCCGTCCTTGATCATGGTGTCGACAAACTCGACAGCGCCCATCTTGACGCCGCCACGCAGGTACTGTGCGTGCGGGGCCATGCTCATGGATTCCTGGCCGCCGGCGACGACGATCTCGGCATCGCCGTTGAGCAGCGCCTGATAGCCGAGCGCAACGGTGCGCAGGCCCGAGCCGCAAAGCTGGTTCACGCCCCAGGCCGGGCTCTCCACCGGAATGCCGGCGGCGATCGAGGCCTGGCGTGCGGGGTTCTGGCCCTGCGCGGCGGTCAGGATCTGACCCATGATGACTTCGGACACGCGACCGGGCTCGATGCTGCCACGCTCCAGCGCGGCCTTGATGGCGATGGCACCGAGATCATGGGCGGGAAGGGTCGCGAACGCGCCGTTAAAGCTTCCGACCGGGGTGCGGGCGGCGCTGACGATGACGACATCGTCTGACATGGGCATCTCCTGGGGCTTGAGGTCTTTGCAAGAAGGGGCAGGCGGCCGAGAGGACAGGGCTCGCCAGTCTCGAATGGCATCCTGTTAACGTCGTTGAGGCATGTCAATCGGACGCTGTCCGAATTCATGCCGCACCGCATTCAAAACAGCGTTCCTGTCGCTTTCGCAAGCAACTTTTTGCTCCCGAATTAACCGTGGCGCACAAAACGGTAGCGTAAGCCCTTTGAAAATGCTTATTTTGTTGCGTTGCGTACTCTTCCCGCCCTGCGGCATAGCCCGGCAGGTTCCCGTTCTCAGCGTTTGCAAGTGAGAGCCCATGGCGAAATCAGACCAACCCACCACGATCAAGAAATACGCGAACCGTCGGCTCTATAACACCGGAACGAGTACCTACGTGACGCTGGAAGACCTCGCCGCCATGGTCAAGGACGGCGAAGATTTCCTGGTCTATGACGCCAAGACCGGAGACGACATCACCCGCTCCGTACTCGCCCAGATCATCTTCGAGCAGGAGAACAAGGCCGGCCAGAACCTGTTGCCGACCACGTTCCTACGCCAGTTGATCCGCTTCTACGGCGACAGCATGCAGATGGTGGTGCCGAAATATCTGGAGCAGTCGATCGCGACGCTGACGCAGGAGCAGGAGAAGTTCCGCAAGCAGATCGCCAACTCGCTGTCCGGCACTCCTTTTGCTCCCCTGGAAGAACAGGTCCGCCGCAACATGGAGCTGTTCCAGCAGACCTTCTCGATGTTCAAGCCGTTTGCGCCGCAGGCACGCTCGGCCACTCCGGAGCCGGAGCCCGATGCAAACGCCGAGGCGCCGAAGGACAGCAACATCGACGATCTGCGCCAGCAGATGAAGGACATGCAGGAACGCCTCGAGCGGATGTCGAAGAAGGACGAGTAGGTCTTTCGCGTAGACCGGCGCGTCCGCATTCGGCGGACGCGCGAACGACCGGTTGATTGAGGCACCGCCATTTGCGCGCTGCCACCCCGGCCAAGGCCGGAGCCACCATGTCCGACCGCACCACCCATTGGGACAACGTCTACGCCACCAAGGGCGAGGCGGAGGTCAGCTGGTTTCAGGACAACCCGGCGATCTCGCTCGACATGATCCGTGCGGCCAATCCGGATCATCGCGCGGCCATCATCGATATCGGCGGCGGTGCGTCGCGGCTGGTCGATGCATTGCTCCAGGACGGATATCGCGATCTCGCGGTGCTGGATCTCTCCGCCAACGCGCTTGATGCTGCGAAGAAGCGACTAGGTCGGGCCGCATCTACGGTCGACTGGATCGTCGCCGATGCCACGGCATGGCAGCCGGCGAAGACCTACGATGTCTGGCACGATCGCGCGGCATTTCACTTCCTGACTGATCCGCGCGACCGGGCGGCTTACGTCGAGCGCCTGCGGTCAGCAATTGCGCCCGGCGGCCAGATCATCATCGCGACGTTTGCGCCCGACGGTCCGGAGAAATGCAGCGGCCTGCCGGTGCAGCGGCACGACAGCGCGAGCCTCGCGGCGGAGCTCGGGCCGGAGTTCGAGCTGGTCGAGACGCGAAGCGAGATCCATCAGACGCCATGGCATTCGACGCAGGCGTTTCAGTTCAGCCGGTTTCGACGGCGGGGCTGATAGGAGCGCCGCACGCTCCACAAACTCGTCATTGCTTCGCTGCGCTCGCAATGACGGCTGGCCCCTACGCCGCCAGCTTCACCGCATGCGCAAAATCCCAATAGAGCTTTCGCGCCTTCGTGTAGAGCGGTCCCGGCTTCAGCTCGCGAGTATCGATGCGAATCACCGGTGCAACCTTGGCAAAATTGCCCGTTGAGAAAATCTCGTCGGCGGCGAGGAAGTCGGCATAGCGCAGCGCCTTCTCGACCACGGTGACGCCATCGCCGCGGAGCAGGCTGATGACGCGCTGGCGCGTGATGCCGTTGAGGAAGGTGCCGTTCGGCACCGGCGTGAACACCACGCCGTCCTTGACCATGAACACGTTGGAATTGCCGAACTCCGCGACATTGCCGAGCATGTCGAGCATCAGCGCGTTCTGGAAGCCGCGGGAGGCGGCTTCCGCGAGCGCTCGCGAATTGTTCGGATAGAGGCAGGCGGCCTTCGCCTCCACCGGCGCGCATTCTGCGGTGGGCCTGCGGAACGGCGACAGTGTGATCGCGTTGCCGACTGGCTTGGGCATCGGCGCCTCGTAGATGCACAGGCACCAATTGGTGGTCTCGGGGTCGAACAGCACGCCGCCGCCCGAACCGTTCTGCGCCCAGTACATCGGGCGGATGTAGAGCTCGGCATTCGCGCCAAAGCGCGCGATGCCTTCGGTTGCGAGCGTCAGCCATGTGTCCGCGTCGACCACCGGCTTCAAGCCAAAATTGATCGCGGATTGATTGGCGCGGGCGACGTGACGATCGAGATCTGGAGCGACGCCTTCGAACGCGCGCGCGCCATCGAACACGACCGAGCCGAGCCACGCCGCATGGGTGCGCGGGCCCATGATCGGCACATTGCCGTCATGCCATTTGCCCTCGAAGAACGTCCAGCTCGGCGAATATTCGATCGGCTTCTTGATCTCGGCCATGACCGGCCTCCCCTGGAAAAATATCCGGGCACTATTGTCCCAATTTCTAAACGATTTGCTGCGGGGACTCGACTCCCTCCAGGGAGGGCAGGACCACATCGCGTCCAAAACGGTTATAGTGGGCACGTCACGGAGTTTCCCATGCCGCTGGATCCGCTCGCAAAGCGTTTGTTGACCATGATGGCTGCGGCCGCGCCGCAGGCGCGGAGCCGGCCGAGCGTGGAGGCGCGGCGGCAATCGCTGGCCAAGTTGATGCAGTTCGCGCGCGCAGAAGCCCCCGAGGTGACCGCGTCCGACGGCACCTTTCCCGGCGCCGGCGGCGAACTGCCATATCGGCTCTATTCGCCCTCAAGTGCAGGCGAGCGCGCGCCGGGCTTTGTGTTCTTTCATGGCGGCGGACTGGTGGCCGGCAGCATTGCAACGCACGACCGCATCGCGGCGGCCCTGGCGCATGTGACGGGATGCCGCCTTGTCTCGGTCGATTACCGGCTCGCGCCCGAGCACAAATATCCTGCCGCCGTCGACGACGCGATGGCCGCCACCGAATGGGTGGCGCGGCAAGCTCCCTCGCTCGGCATCGACGCCGAACGCCTCGTGGTCGGGGGCGATTCCGCCGGCGCGACGCTGGCAGCGATCGTGTGCCAGGAGGCGACGCAGAGCGCCGGCCTTTCGATCGTGGCACAATGCCTGATCTGCCCCGTGCTGGACTTCGAAGAGACTTCGCCCTCGCGCCAGGAATTCGCCGAAGGCCATCTGATCGACCGCGCCACGATCGAGGCCGACCTTGCCGATTATCTGCCCGAAGGACTGGACGCCGCCGATCCCCGCATCTCGCCCTTGCGCGCGACACGACTTGCGGGCCTACCGACCGCGATCATCCACACCGCCGAATACGATCCGATGCGCGACGAGGGCAATGCCTATGCGCGCAAGCTGCTCGCCGCGGGCGTCGCGGTCGAGCACGTCTGCCACGACGGGATGGTCCACAATTTCCACGCCATGGGTGCAATCCTGCCGCAGGCGCAGCTCGTGCTGTCGCAGATCGGCGAGCAGGTGCGGCGGGCGGTGGAGAAATGAAAGCGCGAATCACACCCGCGCGTCGAGCACGGCCCTCGCGGCCACGACGTATTCGGGCCAATGCGCATCTGCGTAATGCTCGGCCTGCCGCGCGCAGGTGACATCAGGCGCATGCGCCGCGGCAATCGTGCGCGCGAAGCGTTCCTCCGCGACAGTCACGTCGCCCGGCTCGGTCGAAGGCACGGCGGCAGCCACGGCAGTCGGGGCAACAGCGAGCCCAGCCAGACCCGTGAGCAGGACGCGGCGTGAGGTGTTCATGGCTGTTGTCCTTCCAATGTCCGGCCTGCACTCTGGCCGGCGAATGTGTCAGTGCAATCACGACAGGGTAACCGCGCGCAGGTGTGCAGTCCATCGTTTACGGATAGCGCTTGACCCCGCGGGCGATCACGTTCCATCTAACAGCGGCTTCGCCATCAAATCGCCACGCGTCGGATTGTCACGTGCCCCATCACAGCCCATCGCATCGCCAGGCCTTGCGCGCTACCGCGATGGGACTGCTGTGCCTGGCGATGCCGGCAGGGACCGCCTTCGCTGCTGACGCGGAAGGGGACGAACCGGCAAAGCCTGATGTGCCGAACATCTATCTCGATCTTCGCACGATCTATGCGGCGATTCCCGCCGGCTCACTCGGGCTCGGCTTCGGCAACACATCCTTGTCGGCCGCGTTCGAAGCGCTGGCGACGCAACGAGGCGCAACGTTGCCGAATGGCTTGCCGGCGGCAAAATCCATCGTCGTCGACCTGCCGCTGACCGTCGACGTCAGCGATCGCGTCTCGCTCTATGGCGGCGTATCGGGCTCGACCACGGATATCGGCGGCGGCTGGTCGTCCTTCGACATCACCAGCTGGAACATCGGCGTGCAGGCCGACCTCTACGAGCAGAACGGCGGAAAAATCCCGACCATCACGCTGCAATCGACGCTGACGCAATCGGTGCCGAACGAGCCGGGCATGACGAACTCTTTCAACAATATCCTGGAATTCGACTACGCGCTCGACGAGGACGAGACGCGCGGCTGGCTGGCCGGCATGCAATATACCTACACCACAATCGCCAATCCGTTCGCCAGCATCCGGCCGAACACGATCCTCTATGCCGGCGGCTATTACCAATGGCCGAGCAACTGGAAATTCACCGGGCGCCTCGGCATGCAGTCCTTCGGCGGCGCCCAGCTCGCCGGCCGGACACTGGCGGAGTCCTTCACCCAGCCGACCCTGCGCCTCGACCTCGACCGCATGGATGACAACGACAACCGCCTGTTCGGCATCACCGCGCAGATCGCATGGATGCCGAAACCGTCTTACCAGGTGACGTTGCGCACGCCGCTCTACGCCGTGCGCAATTAATCCGGCACCGGCACGTCGAATGTGTTGAGCGTGACCGAGACCATGCAGTAGACGCCGACGAGATAGGACAGCTCGGCCGCACCGTGCTCGCCGAACTCCTTGACGGCGGCCCGGTATGTCAATTCCGGCAGCACGCCGCCACTCACCAGCGCCGAGGCCATGTCGTAGGCGACCGCCTCCTGCTTGGTGAGGTCCACCGGCCGCTGGCCGGCAACGATGGTGGCGAGCTTCTCGTCGGAGAGGCCTCGTTGCTCGGCCACCAACACATGGGCATAGAGCTCGTAGCCCGATCGGAAATGCGAGCCGGTGACGAGAATCGCGACCTCGCGTACCGGCGCGGGCAGTAGCGGGTTCGATGCGATCGCCTTGACCAGCTCCCACACCGGCCCGCCGAAGCGCGGCTCGCGAATCCAAGGATTCCACGGCCCGAGCAGCGCGCCATCCTCGCGCATGTTCACAAAGCCCTTGAAGTGGTCCTTGATGCCGGCCTGCATGTCGTCATAGAGCGGCTTCTGCTCAACACTCAGGTCTTTCGGATCGAGAATGGGAAGGCGCACGGCAGGATCTCCTCGTTGAGAAGACGCAACCGTCACCTGCATGCGCGTCCAAGGCAAGTGAAGTTGCCGTGACGACCGTGCCATTTGGCAAATTGCATGGAGACTCAAGCACCACCGTGCTATGTCTCGTCATCCGTCATTAGCGAGGCTTGGGATGGCCGACATAATCGTCGGGCTTGATAGTTGGATTATTCAGGACGGCAACTATGGTGATTTCGCGCAAGCGACAAACGTCTCGTTCGCGCTCGAATTCTGCCCGGTAGTCCCGCTTTCGAGATACGGTCGACCAGACCACAAAGCTCCGTCCTTCGCGCATATCCTCGAAAGTTCTCACGAAATTGTTGCCCAGGTCGTGCATGCACAAGATGACTGGTGGGTGCTGGACGCTGGCGTTCTCATGTATTGCGACGGAAAGCCTCCAGACATTGCTCGCCTAGGCACATGGCTGTGGGGCCTGGTATTCATCGGAATCGACCCGTTCCCTTACTTTGAAAATCATGCACACGAACCGGGTGCACCGGCCATAGTCTACGATTGGAAGATCGAGAAGATCGAAATGGAGACCGGCCCATTCGTTGAAACGCGGCCGAAGCACTTCGAGCGAGATCCGAAGAAGCGTGGATGGAAAGAGGTCGCCAAGACCGACGGGTGGCACGAAGACGGGAGCTATCTGCTCCAGTGCACACGCCTGGGGGGGCCGCGCAGGCCCAAAAGCAGGGCTCGGCCCTGACTGGTATCCCGCCGTATCACCTCAGCGCATTAAGCAGTTTGCGGATTGACGACATCCTCGACGTCTAGCGCCAATGGCTGCCCGGTATCGAGGAACGACGACAGGGGCGCCTCGAACGGTGCCGGATCGAGGCCCCGCGCTTTCAGCCATTCGGGCTCGTAATAAGTCTGCCGGTAACGCTCGCCGGAATCGCAAATCAGCGTCACCAGCGATCCCGCTACGTTAGCCTTCCGCATCTCCGATGCGAGGCGGCACAGCGCCAGGAAGTTAGTGCCGGTGGAGCCGCCGACCGCGCGGCGCAGCCGGCGCGACAGCACGTTCATCGCCGCAATCGTTGCCGCATCCGGGATCTTCATCATGCGATCGACCACGCCGGGCACGAAGGACGGCTCGCAACGCGGCCGGCCGACGCCCTCGATCAGCGACGGGCGGTCGCAAACATGGGAGCGATCCTGCGAGCGGAAGCAATCGAAGAAGGCGGAATGCTCGACATCGGCGACACACAGCCGCGTCGGATATTGGCGGTAGCGCAAATAGCGTCCGATGGTGGCCGAGGTGCCGCCGGTGCCTGCACCCATCACGATCCAGTCCGGGATCGGCCGCGGCTCACCCGCCAATTGCGTGAAGATCGATTCGGCGATGTTGTTGTTGCCGCGCCAATCGGTTGCGCGCTCGGCGAAGGTGAACTGGTCCATGTAGTGGCCGTTCAGCCGGGCGGCGAGCGCGGCGGCTTCCGCATAGAGCGCGCGGCCGTCGTCGATCAGATGGCAGTTGCCGCCATAATGCTCGATCGCGGCGATCTTCTCGGCCGAAGTCGTGCGCGGCATCACGGCATAGAAGGGGACGCCGATCATCTGCGCGAAATAGGCCTCCGACACCGCGGTCGATCCCGACGACGCCTCGACCACGGGCGTGCCTTCGCGGATGTGGCCGTTGCAGAGCGCGTAGAGGAACAGCGAGCGTGCCAGACGATGCTTCAGGCTGCCGGTCGGATGCGTCGACTCGTCTTTGAGATAAATGTCGATGCCTGACAGCGCCGGCACGATCAGTCGGATCAGATGCGTATCGGCCGTACGGCACTGGTCGGCCTCGATCGCGGCCACGGCCTCGTCCACCCAGCCGCGCCGATAGGCCGGCCCTGCCGGATTGGGGTGGCGGAAGGGGAATGTCTGCATTGGACGAATCTCTCATGACGCGGATCGCGCATCAAGTGTGCTGGACTATTGTTAAGTGTGCTGGACTATTGTTTGACGCGTTTCCATGACGCGAACCGGTTTCCGCTTCGCTGGAAAACGACATGACTCAAAATTCGAGCGGCGCGTTGTCGACGACCTCCTTCATCACGAAGAAGGTGCGGGTCTGGCGCACGCCGGGCAGCGCGATGAGTTGCTCGCCGTGGATGCGGTTGAAATCCTCCATGTCGCCGACGCGGATTTTTAGGAAATAGTCGAAGTCGCCGGCGACGAGGTGGCAGTCGAGCACGAATTTCAGCTTGGCGATCGCCTGCTCGAAGATGGCAAAGCTCTCTGGCGTCGAGCGGTCGAGCACGACGCCGACCATGACC
>JAEWBW010000055.1 GCA_023390955.1 Pseudomonadota bacterium | reverse complement strand
CTATGCGCCGACCTCCCCCGCAAGCGGGAGAGGTTGCACCGAGTTCGCGGCACGACTATCCCACATCGTGGAAAACTCTACCGGTATGACGGCCATGCGAAGGCCGTCTCCCGTGGTTTTTCGGCTGGCATCGTGCCCCCTGTGCGGGTACCGATAGTCCATGAACGCGAAAACCGACACCGTGCAGTCCTCTGCCGAAGCCCTGCGCTATCCCTGGGAACAGCATCCCGGCCCCGATCAGGTCGTCGAGGTGAAGCCCGGCGTGTTGTGGGTGCGGCTGAAGCTGCCGTTCCGCCTCAACCACGTGAACATCTACCTGCTCGCCGATGGCGACGGCTACGCGATGGTCGATGCCGGCTTCGGCAATGAAGAGACGATCGAGGCCTGGACGAAGCTGTTCGAAGGCCCGCTGAAGGGCATCACCATCACGCGCCTGATCGTGACGCATTCGCACCCCGACCATGTCGGGCTCGCGGGCTGGATCGTCGAGCGCTTCAACTGCCCGCTGGTGATGTCGCAGGTCGAGTATCTGCAGTCGGTCTATCACCAGAACCGCGGCACCGAGGAGCGGCGCGAGGCGCAGCGGCTGTTCTTCCGCCGCCACGGCATGGACGAGTCGCTGACCGAGAAGCTGCTTGGCCGCGGCCAGGATTATCTCAAGCGCGTCTCGGTGCTGCCGCCGTCCTACCGCCGCATCTCGCACGGCGAGGACATCGTGATCGGCACGCGCCGCTTCAAGGTGATCACCGGCGGCGGGCACGCGCTCGACCAGGTGATGCTCTATTGCGCCGACGACAAGCTGTTCCTCTCCGCCGACCAGGTGCTGAGCAAGATCTCGCCCAATGTCAGCGTCTGGGCCGTCGAGCCCGACCAGAATTCGCTCGGCGAATATCTGGCCTCGCTCGCGAGCCTCACCACGACGCTGCCTTATGACGTGTTGGTGCTGCCCGGCCACGGCGTACCGTTCTACGGCCTGAAGACCCGCATCAAGCAGCTCGCCGACCACCACGAGGAACGCTGCGGGCTGATTGCGGAAGCCTGCCGCACGGTCCCGCAGACCTCGCGCGAGCTGGTGCCCGTGGTGTTCAACAAGTACCCCCTCGACGTCCACCAGATGGGTTTTGCCTCCGGCGAGCTGATCGCCCATGTCAACTACATGCTGGTCGAGGGCCGGCTGACGGCCGAGACCACCGACGGCGTGCTGCGCTTCCGGACGACCTGAGGGCCGGGGCCAGGCCGGCGACCCGCGCGGCGAAAATTCCGCAAATTCGTGAAAGGTTTGCCCGGTTTGATCGGGATCAAGCCGCTGCGCGGCCGATAGGGCATTTTGCCCAAATGTCCGGTCCGTTCGAATGTGGAATACCGCATAGACATTAGAGCTGTAATAGCTCTAAAAATCATGCGGCTGCCCCAGCCGGGTTCCAGCCAGTTTATGCTGCAGGTTTTCCCATGGATTACAGCCAGTTCTTCGATTCCGCCCTCGATCGCCTCCATGCCGAGCGCCGCTATCGCGTGTTCGCCGATTTGGAGCGCCTGGCCGGGCGGTTCCCGCATGCACTGTGGCACTCGCCCAAGGGCAAGCGCGACGTCGTGATCTGGTGCTCCAACGACTATCTCGGCATGGGCCAGCACCCGAAGGTGGTCGGCGCCATGGTCGAGACCGCGACCCGGGTCGGCACCGGCGCCGGCGGCACCCGTAATATTGCGGGCACGCATCATCCGCTGGTGCAGCTCGAGGCCGAGCTCGCCGACCTCCACGGCAAGGAAGCATCGCTGCTGTTCACCTCGGGCTATGTCTCGAACCAGACCGGCATCTCCACCATCGCAAAGCTCATTCCGAACTGCCTGATCCTGTCGGACGAGCTCAACCACAACTCGATGATCGAGGGCATCCGGCAGTCCGGCTGTGAGCGGGTCGTGTTCCGCCACAACGACCTCGCGCATCTCGAAGAGCTGCTGCAGGCGGCCGGAAAGAACCGGCCGAAGCTGATCGCCTGCGAGAGCCTTTATTCCATGGACGGCGACGTCGCGCCGCTCGCCAAGATCTGCGATCTCGCCGAGAAATACGGCGCGATGACCTATGTCGACGAGGTCCACGCCGTCGGCATGTACGGCCCGCGCGGCGGCGGCATCGCCGAACGTGACGGCGTCATGCACCGCATCGACATCCTCGAAGGCACGCTGGCAAAGGCGTTCGGCTGCCTCGGCGGCTACATCGCCGCCAACGGCCAGATCATCGACGCGGTGCGCTCCTATGCGCCCGGCTTCATCTTCACCACCGCGCTGCCGCCGGCGATCTGCTCGGCCGCGACCGCCGCGATCAAGCATCTGAAGACCTCGAACTGGGAGCGCGAGCGCCACCAGGACCGCGCCGCCCGCGTCAAGGCGATCCTCAATGCCGCCGGCCTGCCGGTGATGTCGAGCGACACCCACATCGTGCCGCTGTTCATCGGCGATGCCGAGAAGTGCAAGCAGGCCTCCGACCTCCTGCTGGAGCAGCACGGCATCTACATCCAGCCGATCAACTATCCGACCGTCGCCAAGGGCACCGAGCGCCTGCGCATCACGCCCTCGCCCTATCATGACGACGGCCTGATCGATCAGCTCGCCGAGGCCCTGCTGCAGGTCTGGGACCGTCTCGGCCTGCCCCTGCGCGAGAAGTCGCTGGCGGCGGAGTAGGCTTTCGCCTTCTCCATCAAATCAACTTCGACTGAACCCCGGGGCTACCCCTCTCCCCAACCCTCCCCCGCAAGGGGGGAGGGAGCGATAGAGTGTGCTCACCTCACGCCTATCAAGCGCACCGTCCACCGAGCAGCTTCATTCCCGTTGCACCGAACACAGCTTTCTCCGTTCCCTCCCCCCTTGCGGGGGAGGGTCAGGGAGGGGGGTGCCACCCGGGGGCTCCCTCGATTGCCGCGCGGCTTAACGACGATCCCGGTTCCTAAAACCCCGGGATAATTCGCTGTCGCCTCCATCGGCCCAACGCGCTAGATTTGCTGGGAAAATGAGATCGGGCGCCGTCGCGCCTTAAATGAGATCGGGCGCCGTCGCGCCTTGGGAGAAGCACGCTCGACATGCTGCACGACTGGGGCGTGATCGCAGCCGCGTTCGGCTATATCGGCTTCCTGTTCCTGGTGGCGAGCCATGGCGACCGGCGTTCGCCGGCCAGGCCCGGCCGCGCCTCCGGGCTGATCTACCCGTTGTCGCTGGCGATCTACTGCACCTCCTGGACCTTCTTCGGCTCGGTCGGCTTCGCCACCCGCACCTCGACCGACTTCCTCGCGATCTATGTCGGCCCGGTGCTGATGGTCGCGCTCGGTACCGGCGTGCTCCGCCGCGTGATCCAGCTCGCCAAGGCCAACAACATCACCTCGATCGCCGATTTCATCGGCGCGCGCTACGGCAAGAGCCAGGCAGTGGCGGCAACCGTGGCGCTGATCGCCATCATCGGTTCGGTGCCCTACATCGCCCTGCAGCTGAAGGCCGTCGCCTCCTCGCTCGAAACCATCCTTAGCGAGGACCAGGCCTTCTCCCACATCCCGATCCTCGGCGACATGGCGCTGATGGTGACGCTGATGATGGCCGCCTTCGCGGTGCTGTTCGGCACGCGGCAGACCGACGCCACCGAGCATCAGCACGGCCTGATGCTCGCGGTCGCGACCGAATCCATCGTCAAGCTCGTCGCCTTCCTCGCGGCAGGCGCCTTCGTCACCTTCTGGATGTTCTCGCCGCAGGAGCTGATCGAGCGCGCGATGAAGACGCCGGAGGCGGTGCGCGCCATCAATTATTCGCCCTCGATCGGCAACTTCCTCACCATGACGCTGCTGTCGTTCTGCGCCGTCATGCTGCTGCCGCGCCAGTTCCACGTCAGCGTCGTGGAGAATTCCAGCGACGCCGAAGTCGGCCGCGCACGCTGGCTGTTTCCGCTCTACCTCATCGCCATCAATTTGTTCGTGATCCCGATCGCGCTGGCCGGGCTCGTCACCTTCCCGTTCGGCGCCGTCGACCCCGACATGTACGTGCTGGCGCTGCCGATGCAGGCCGGCAACGAATTCCTCAGCGTCGCCATCTTCGTCGGCGGATTGTCGGCAGCGACCGCGATGGTGATCGTGGAATGCGTCGCGCTCTCCATCATGGTGTCGAACGATTTGATCGTGCCGCTGGTGCTGCAGCGCCGTCCCGAACGCCGCGCCGGCGCCACCGATTTCATCGACTTCCTGCTGCGCTCGCGGCGGCTCGCGATCTTCGCCATCATGGTGATGGCCTATTTCTACTATCGCGCGCTCGGCAACACCCAGCTTGCCGCGATCGGCCTGTTGTCCTTTGCCGCCATCGCCCAGCTCGCCCCCTCGTTCTTCGGCGGCCTGCTGTGGCGGCGCGCCACCGCGCGCGGCGCCATCGGCGGCATGGTGGTCGGCTTCGTGGGGTGGCTCTACACGCTGTTCCTGCCGAGCTTCCTCGACTCCTCCACCGCCGGCATCCTGCTGCTCCAGCACGGGCCGTTCGGCATCGAGGCGCTGCGGCCGCAGGCGCTGTTCGGCGCCGACTTGCCGCCGCTGCTGCATGGCGTCGCCTGGTCGCTGTCGCTGAACATCCTGACCTACGTGCTGATGTCGCTGGCGCGGCGGCCGACCTCGATCGAGCTGGTCCAGGCAGATCTGTTCGTGCCCAACACGCTGGCGCCCATCGCCCCGAATTTCCGCCGCTGGCGCACGACAGTCACGGTGCAGGACATCCAGAGCACGGTCGCGCAATATCTCGGCCCCGAACGCGCCGGGCATTCGTTCGAGGCCTTTGCCGCGCGGCGCAACGTCCGGCTCGAATCGGGGGCGCCCGCCGATTTCGAACTGCTGCAGCACGCCGAGCATTTGATCGCCTCCTCGATCGGCGCGGCTTCCTCGCGGCTCGTGATGTCCCTGCTGCTGCGCAAGCGCACGGTGTCCGCAAAGGCCGCGCTAAAGCTGCTCGACGATTCCCATGCGGCGCTGCACTTCAACCGCGAGATCCTGCAGACCGCGCTGAACCATGTGCGGCAGGGCATCGCGGTGTTCGATGCCGATCTGCAGCTGATCTGCTCCAACCGGCAGTTCGGCGAGCTGCTGAACGTGCCGCCGCATTTCATCCAGTTCGGCACGCCCTTGCGCGAAATCCTGGAGTTCATGGGCGCGGGCAGCGACACGGATGGGGCCGATCACGAGGCTCTGCTGGAGCAGCGGCTCGCGGCCTACATGATCGAGAGCGAGCCGTATCTGGAGCGCCTGCCCGACCGCCACATGGTGATCGAGGTGTTGACCAACCGCATGCCCGGCGGCGGCTTCGTCATCACCTTCACCGACGTCACGCCGACCTTCGAGGCGGCCGAAGCGCTGGAGCGCGCCAATGCGACGCTGGAAAAGCGCGTGCGCGACCGCACCGAGGAGCTGACACGCCTGAACTCGGAACTGGCGCTGGCCAAGAGCGCGGCGGAAGACGCCAGCATCTCCAAGACGCGGTTCCTGGCCGCCGCCAGCCACGACATTCTGCAGCCGCTGAACGCGGCGCGGCTCTATGTCACCAGCCTCGTCGAGGGCCAGAAGAAGGGCGGCGAAGAGACGCGGCTGGTCGAGAACATCGACGAATCGCTGCAGGCGATCGAGGAGATCCTCGGCGCGCTGCTCGACATTTCCAGGCTGGATGCCGGCGCGATGACGACCTCGATCTCGAGCTTCAAGATGGGCGATCTGATGCGCTCGCTGGAGATCGAGTTCGCCCCGATCGCACACGCCAAGGGCCTCGACCTCGCCTTCGTGCCCTGCTCGCTGCCGGTCGAATCGGACCGGCTGCTGCTGCGACGGTTGCTGCAGAACCTGATCTCCAACGCGATCAAATACACGCCGCGCGGCCGCGTGCTGGTCGGCTGCCGCCGCCAGGGGCAATCGCTGAAGGTCTGCGTCTACGACACCGGCGTCGGCATTCCCGTGGTGAAGCGCGCCGAGATCTTCAAGGAATTCCATCGCCTCGAGCAGGGTGCTCGGATCGCGCGCGGCCTGGGCTTGGGCCTGTCGATCGTCGAGCGGCTGGCGCGCGTGCTCAAGCACGGCATCGCCATCGATGCCAATGTCGGCGGCGGCTCGGTCTTCTCGGTGACGGTGCCGACGGCGAAGGCGGTGACCCATACTGCTGCGGTGACGAGCGCAACGCCCCTCGCGCGCACGCCGATCTCCGGCGCGCTGATCGTCTGCATCGAGAACGATGCCGCGATCCTCGACGGCATGCGCACGCTGCTGACGGCCTGGGATGCCGAGGTGATCGCGGTCGCCGATCCCGAGGCCGCGATCGCAGCGATCGAGGCGGCCGGCCAGCGCGTGACCGGCTTGCTCGTCGACTATCATCTCGACCGCGGCAACGGCATCGCCGCCATTCGCGAAATCCGCCGCCGCTTCGGCGATGCTTTGCCCGCGATCTTGATCACCGCCGACCGCAGCCCCGCCGTCCAGGTGGCCGCGCGCGAGGAGAAGATCGCGGTGCTCAACAAGCCGCTGAAGCCGGCCTCGCTGCGCGCTCTGCTCGGGCAGTGGCGCACGCAGCAGATGGTGGCGGCGGAGTGAACGCGCTCTGATCAATAGTCAGTCGATACGCTGAGCGCGCGCCACCGTTCCAGCTCTTCGAGGCGTTGCCGATCCGTCGCTGCGATGGCTCCGACCGCATCGCTGCCGAGCGCAATGCGCAGTGGCGGACGATCCAGACCGGCGAGTTCCAGCACAACAGCAGCGGCCTTGGCCGGATCGCCCGGCTGGCGGCCATCGTAGTCGCGCTGCATCCGGACGGCCGCGCCCACCACCGCGTCGTATTCCGCGCGCCCTTCGTCCGTATCATGTGCGGTCCGTGCAAAGCCGGTCCGGAAGCCGCCGGGCTCGACAATGGTCACGTGCACGCCGACCAGCGCCATCTCGCGCGCCAGGGATTCCGAGAAACCCTCGATCCCCCATTTCGCCGCGGAATAGGCCGCGCGCGCCGGTGCGCCGATCCGCCCGCCGACCGATGATATCTGCAGGATGTGTCCCCGGCCCTGCCGGCGCAGAACAGGAATCGCGGCCTTCGTGACGATGATCGTGCCGATCAGATTGACCTCGATCTGCTGTCGAAATGAGTCGAGGCTGGTGTCCTCGACCGACCCGAGATCGCCGTAGCCCGCGTTGTTCACGAGCACATCGATGCCGCCAAACGCGGCCACGGCCTCGCTGATGGCTGAATGTGCCGCCGCTTCGTCGGTGACGTCGAGTCTTGCAAGACGCAGCGTCTCGCCGAAGCGCTCGCGCAACGGCTCAAGCGGCGCCGGGTCCCGCGCCGTAGCGACGACGTGATCACCTGCCGCGAGCGCGGCGTCCACGATCGCCCGTCCAAGCCCGCGCGAGCCGCCGCTGATGAACCAGGTCTTCATCATCACTGCCTCCCGATCGTCTCAGGGCGCGAGCCGCGTGAAGACGTAGTCATGGCCCTTCGCGCGTGCCTCATGGCAAGCGAAGCAGGTGCGATGCTGGGCTTCGTCGACCGGCTTGCCGTCGATGAAGCGACCAAAGCCCCAGCCGCCGGTCGCGGCAAATTTCTTGGAATCCTTGACCATGACCTGGACCGTGGTGGCGGCGCCGGGAATCGTCGCAGAGGCAAAGTCGGGCGATTGCTTCCGCTTCCAGGCGCGCTTGACGAGGATGGTGCCGTCCGGGAATGGAAGCTTGCCGCTCTCATAGGCATCGATGGCGGTCTCATTGCCGATGACGGCGCGAAGCTCGTCCAGAGGGGCAGCTTCTTCTGCGGGTGCGATCAGCTCCCACTTCTTGTAGCCGGGCGGAATGGTGACGCCGAAGATCGGCGAGGCATCCGCCGTGTTGCGTTCCGCCGGACCTTCTGCGAACGCAATCGTCGCGAGATACGGCACGCATGTCAGGACGGCGACCAGGACAAGGGCGGCGAGCGCGATCATCGCGGGGAAGCGGGAGCTTTTCTTTTCGGGTTCGATTGGCGTCATGACATTCATCAAGCTGGATCATGGGAAAATCCCCGGTCCGGCGACAGCGGACCGGGGTAGGAACGACATCATCAGACGCTCGGAGCCTCGATGACGGCCTTGGCAAAGGCCTGCGGTGCTTCCTGCGGCAAATTGTGGCCGATGCCTCCGGTGATCAGGCGATAGTCGTAACGGCCGGAGAATTTCCTGGCGTAGGCGCTGGAATCGGGGTGCGGCGCGCCGTTGGCGTCGCCTTCGAGCGTGATCGTCGGCACGTCGATGACGGGAGCAACCGCAAGCTTCTTTTCAAGGTGCTCGTATTTTGCTTCGCCCTGGGCGAGCCCGAGCCGCCAGCGATAATTGTGGATCGTGATCGCGACGTGATCCTTGTTATCGAGGGCAGCCGCGCTGCGGGCGAAGGTCGCATCGTCGAACTTCCACTGCGGCGACGCCAGCTTCCAGATCAGCTTGGCGAAATCATGCGTGTATTTCTCATAGCCGACGCGACCGCGCTCGGTCGCGAAGTAGAACTGGTACCACCATTGCAGCTCGGCCGACGGCGGCAGCGGCGCGCTTCCCGCGGCCTGGCTGGAGATGAGATAGCCGCTGACCGACACCAGCGCGCGGCAGCGTTCGGGCCAGAGCGCGGCGATGATGTCGGCGGTCCGCGCGCCCCAGTCGAAGCCCGCGACGACGGCTGTCTTGATGTCGAGCCGGTCCATCAGCGCGATGATGTCGACCGCCATGGCGGCCGGCTCACCGTTGCGCATCGTTTCATTGGAGAGGAAGCGCGTCGTGCCGTAACCGCGCACATAGGGGACGATCACGCGATAGCCGGCCTGCACCAGGATCGGCGCGACCTCGACGAAGCTGTGAATGTCGTAGGGCCAGCCGTGCAGAAGGATCGCGACGGGGCCGTTCGACGGACCGACGTCGACATAGCCCACATTCAGGACGCCGGCATCGATCTGCTTGATCGGGCCGAAGGACGCGGTTGATGCCGGCGAGCGGGGCGCTTCAGTCTCGGCGCGCGCGAGGTCGATCAGGCCGAAGCCGATGGCGGCGGTTCCCGCGGCGACGCCAAAGAATTTGCGCCGGTGCTGGTCGATGATCTGCTTCATGATGGTGCTTCCTTGTTGGGGATAGATTCTGGTGCGTCAGATCAGCGCGACCGTGACGTCGATGTTGTCACGGACGGCCTTGGAATAGGGGCAAGTCTGGTGCGCCTCGTCGACGAGGCCGCGCGCGAGTTCGCGATCGAGCCCCGGCAGGCTCACGTTCAGTCGCGCTG
The DNA here is from genome assembly GCA_023390955.1 of Pseudomonadota bacterium. GTDB lineage: Bacteria > Pseudomonadota > Alphaproteobacteria > Rhizobiales > Xanthobacteraceae > Bradyrhizobium. The sequence continues at coordinate 8,436 of JAEWBW010000055.1, read as the reverse complement.
CGAGGAAGTAGGCGCCGCCGTCGTCGATCACGAGGTCGATTTCCGCATCGATCGCGCATTTTCTTGGAAGCACGATTTTCTGCTTGCGCGCCGCCTTCTCCAGCGCGCCTTCGAAGCAGGCGGACCATCCAGCCGCGAACAATTGCTCGGGATTGGTGCCGATGCCTGCACTGCCCGGCGGCGAGAGCCGCACATCGAGGCGGCCATCGGAGCTGCGGGACATACCGTCCTGCCGCCCGCCGGCGGTGTGAGTCCGGGCCGTATAGAGCAGTTTTCCCGCTTGCGTCATGAAGGTCTCCTTGCCGTCGGATAACCAACTAGCAACGAAGGTCGCGACACACCCGTTGTGACTTGTGAGAAGTTGTGAGACCGCCCAGTTTCACAGCTCACGAGGTCTGCATGCGCGGTCTGGCGCCGATGCAAGGGCGGCCTTGCCGGAGCGTTATCGTCTGGCTATCCGGTGATGCAATGAGGATCCAGATCTCGCCATGACTGAGCCGGCCGGGCCCGCAACGGCAATCCTGTCGTTCGGACCATTCACCGTGACGCCGCATGAACGACTTGTAACGCGCGACGGCGTCGAGCTGGCGCTCGGCGCCAAAGGCTACGATACGCTGATCGCGCTGATGTCGCGGCCGAACGAACCCATCAGCAAATGGGACCTGATGGCGCTGGTCTGGCCCGGCATGACCGTCGAGGAAACCAATCTGCGCTTCCACGTCTCGGCGCTGCGCAAGGCGCTGGGCGACGGCAAGGATGGCGCGCGCTACATCACGACGTTGCCGGGACGTGGTTACTGTTTCGTTGCACCGATCTCGCAGGTGAATCCCGCTGCAGTGAGACGCGTGTCGCCGCCGCCGGAATTGCAACCCGTCAAGCTGCCGAACCGGCTGCAACGGATGGTCGGGCGCGACGAAGCGATCAAGGCCGTGTCCGAGAAGCTGATCGCCTCGCGCTTCGTCACGATCGTCGGACCAGGCGGCGTCGGCAAGACCGCAGTCGCGGTGACGATCGCGCACGATCTTATCGCGACATTCCCCGATGCTGCGCACTTCGTCGACCTTGCCGCGCTCAGCGATCCCGACCTCGTCGTCACCTCGATCCTGCTGATGCTCGGCCTGCCGGCGCAGACCGACGATCCCTTGCCTGCCCTGCTCGCGCATCTCCGCGACAAGAGACTGCTGCTGATCCTCGACAATTGCGAGCACGTCATCGCCAATGCGGCGTCGCTGGCCGCCGAGATCTTTGGCGCCGCGCCTGAGGTTCACATCCTCGCCACCAGCCGCGAATCGCTGCGCGCCGATGGCGAGCAGGTATATCGGCTAGCACCGCTTGCAGTGCCGCCCGACGACCCCGCACTGACAGCCGAAGCGGCCCGGACCTATCCCGCGCTTCAACTCTTCCTCGACCGCGCGACGGCCGGCGGCACGCCAATAGCGCTCGACGACTCAAATGCCGCGATCGTGGCTGGCATCTGCCGCAAGCTCGATGGCATGGCGCTCGCGATCGAGCTCGCCGCGGGCAGGGTCGAAGCCTACGGATTGGAGCGAACCGCAGCGCTGCTCGACGAGCGCCTCAGCCTGCTGTGGCAGGGGCAGCGGACCGCGCCGCCGCGGCAGAAGACGCTGCAGGCGACGCTCGACTGGAGCTACGGCCTGCTGTCCGACGTCGAACGTGTGGTGCTGCGCAGGCTCGCTGTCTTCGCCGGGCATTTCACCATCGACGCCGCGCTCGAAGTCGTGCCGGACGAGCGCGTCGATCGCTCATTGCTGTTCGATGCCATCGACGGCCTCGTCGCCAAATCCATGGTCGCGCCGCGCCCGATGGGCGCAATGATGCGCTACCGCCTGCTGGACACGACGCGGGCCTATCTGCTCGAGATCGAACCGAACGAGGTTGCGCTCGCCGCACGCCATGCCACCTATTACCGGCGATGGCTGGAGCAGGCCGGCTCGACCTGGGCCACGGTGCCGAGCGCCGACGAACGCGCAATCCATTTCTCTGCGCTTCACAATGTGCGGGCCGCGCTCGGCTGGTGCTTCGGCACCGGGGGGAACGCCAACATCGGCATTGCGCTTGCCGCTGCCGCCGCTCCGATCTTTCTTGCGATGTCGCTGCTGATCGAATGTCGGCGCTGGTCGGAACGGGCGCTGCAGGCCATCGATCCGTCCTCGCGCGGCAGCACCGAGGAGATGCACATCCAGGCCGCCCTCGGCTTGACCTTGATGTTCACGCGCGGCGGCAGCGAAGCGGCGCGCAGCGCGCTGAGCCGGAGCCTCGAAATTGCCGAGGCGCGCGGCGATGCGCCGAACCAGCTGCAACTGCTCGGCCGCATGCATATCTTCCACGAGCGGATGGGACAGTTCGATGCGGCGCTCGGCTATGCGCAGCGGAGCCTTGTGGTCGCGCAAGGGATCGGCGATCCCGCCTCCGTCGCACTCGCGCATTCGCTCGCGGGCGTCTCGCTGCATCTGGCCGGCGAGCATCGCGACGCGCTGAAGATGCTCGAAGTCGCGTGGCGGGGCCCGGGCACGGAGCGGATCAGCACGGTCTATGGCTTCGACCATCGCAACCGGGCCGGCATTACCCTTGCACGCGAGCTATGGCTGCAGGGCCAGCCCGCCGATGCGCGGCGACTGGCGCGGCAGACGGTCGCCGAAGCCGCGCAGATGGATCATCCGATCACGCTTTGCATCGCGCTGATCTGGGCCGTCTCGATCGACCTCTGGAGCGGTGATCTCGACGGCGCGGAGGAGAACATCGACCGCTTCATCGCGCTTGCCGCCTCGCGCTCGATGGGCCCCTACCTCGCGGTCGGCCGCGGCGTCAAAGGCGAGCTGGCGGTCCGGCGCGGCGACGCCGCCGAGGGCGTCGCGACGATCAGGCGATGTCTCGCGGAACTCCATGAGTCCGGCTACGAGCTGCTGACCACGACATTCAACATCGCGCTGGTTCAGGGCTTGCTGGCGCTCGGAGAGATCGAGCAGAGCGCGCGGCTGATCGACGAGGCCATCCGCCTTGTCGAGCAGGGCGGAGATCATCTCTATATGCCCGAGCTGTTGCGCATGAAGGGCGACGTATTGCGGTCCCGGCCGCAGCCCGCTCTTGAGCAGGCCGAAGCCTGCTTCACTCAATCATTGGAACTGAGCCGGCGCAGCGGCGCAAAGGCCTGGGAGCTGCGGGCCGCGATCGATCTCGCCGGGCTCCTTGGCGAACGCGGCAAGGGCGAAGACGCCAACCGATTGCTCGCGTCGGCCCTCGCAGGTTTTGTCGAGGGCTCGGAGACGGCGGATATCAGGACCGCCAATTTGCTGCTGCGGACATTATAGAAGCGCCGGGCCGCTCATCCTTCGAGGCTCGCTTCGCGAGCACCTCAGGATGACGGCGCCAAACTACCCCGTCGGCGTGCCCTGCTTCCACTGGCCGCCCGCAATCTTGGCGGCGGCGATCACGGCCTGGGTGCGGCTTTCGACGCCGAGCTTTTGCAGGATCGCGGAGACGTGGGCCTTGATGGTGGCCTCGGAGACGCCAAGCTCGTAGGCGATCTGCTTGTTGAGCAGCCCTTCGGACAGCATCATCAGCACCCGCACCTGCTGCGGCGTCAGCGTGACCAGGCGGTCGCGCAGGCGCGTCATGTCGGGATCGGCGGCAGCCGAAAGGTCGGTGTCCGTCGGAACCCAGACGTCACCATCCATCACCTTCAGGATGGCGTCGCGCAGCGTTTCGACGCCGAACCGCTTGGGGATGAACCCGGAGGCGCCGAAGTCCAGCGAGCGGCGAATCGTGGCGCTGTCGTCGCTGGCCGAGACGATCACCACCGGAATCGCAGGATATTGCGCGCGCAGATAGATCAGGCCGGAGAAGCCGCTGATGCCGGGCATCGACAGGTCGAGCAGGATCAGGTCGATCTCGGAGTTCTGTTCCAGCAGCTTGGTCAGGTCCTCGAACGACCCCGCCTCGTCGATCCTGGCCGTGGTCAGCACACCGGCCACCGCCTGACGCAGCGCGTCGCGGAACAGGGGATGATCATCGGCAATGACGAGATGGGTTGAAGGCGCGTTCATGATCTCTTGCTGGCGTCAGTACCGGGCCAGTAAGCCGGCCCGGAGCCTCGGTCAATTGTTTCCCGACCGGCCGTGGCATGCAAGTGCACATTATCCCTTTGCCGGAACGGGGTTAATCCCACAAGGCCCGCGGCGCGGCCGCGAAGGCGGGTGTGCGCCGGTGCGCAAGGCCGAAAGTCGTATTGGGGCGGGTTTCACGCCGATGTTACCTTGCACGCAAGACCCAGGTTGATCCGGCATGCCCGGACAGCTGGGGAGCGAGGAAACGTAATTCGGGGAGCGACTCAACATGTCGACAGTGGCTGTGTCTCAATCAGGCGAGCGGGGGATGACGAAGGACGAACGATTCGTCATTCTCGCCTCCTCGCTCGGTACCGTCTTCGAGTGGTACGACTTCTATCTCTACGGCTCGCTGGCCGGCATCATCGGCGCGCAGTTCTTCTCGGCCTATCCGCCGGCAACCCGCGATATCTTCGCGCTGCTGGCCTTCGCGGCAGGCTTCCTGGTTCGCCCCTTCGGCGCCATCGTGTTCGGCCGCATCGGCGACATCGTCGGCCGTAAATATACCTTCCTCGTCACCATCCTGATCATGGGCCTGTCGACCTTCATCGTCGGCCTGCTGCCGAACGCGGCAACGATCGGCTTCGCCGCACCGGTGATCCTGATCGCGCTGCGTCTCGCCCAGGGCCTCGCGCTCGGTGGTGAGTACGGCGGTGCCGCGACCTACGTCGCCGAGCACGCGCCGATGGGCAAGCGCGGTTTCTACACCTCGTTCATCCAGACCACGGCGACGCTCGGCCTGTTCCTGTCGCTGCTGGTGATCCTGTTCACCCGTACCGCCGTCGGCGAAGCCGACTTCGCGGCCTGGGGCTGGCGCATTCCGTTCCTGGTCTCCGTGGTGCTGCTCGGCATCTCGGTCTGGATCCGGCTCCGCCTGAATGAATCCCCGGTCTTCCAGAAGATGAAGGACGAGGGCAAGAGCTCGAAGGCTCCGCTGACCGAAGCCTTCGGCAACTGGAAGAACGGCAAGCTCGTCCTGCTCGCGCTGCTCGGCGGCGTGATGGGCCAGGGCGTGGTCTGGTACACCGGCCAGTTCTACGCGCTGTTCTTCCTGCAATCGATCCTGAAGGTCGACGGTTACACCGCCAACCTGCTGATCGCCTGGTCGCTGCTGCTCGGCACCGGCTTCTTCATCGTGTTCGGCGCGCTGTCCGACAAGATCGGCCGCAAGCCGATCATCCTCGGCGGCTGCCTGATCGCGGCGCTGACCTTCTTCCCGATCTTCAAGATGATCACCACCAACGCCAACCCGGCGCTGGAAAAGGCGATCGAAACCGCGAAGGTCGAGGTTGTGGCCGATCCCGCAGGCTGCGGCGATCTGTTCAACCCGGTCGGCACCCGCGTCTTCACCGCGCCTTGCGACACCGCCCGCGCTTACCTGTCCCAGTCGTCGGTCAAGTACGCGACGGTCCCGGGCGCAGCCGGCTCCGGCGTGAAGGTGATGGTGAACGGCAAGGAAGTGCCCTACGCCAACGCCAAGGACGGCAACCCAGCGGTCCTCGCCGCGGTGCAGGCCGCTGGCTACCCCAAGGCGGGCGACGCCGGCGTCGTGAAGATGGCGCATCCGTTCGACATCTTCCGTCCGCAGGTGGCCGCGATCATCGGGCTGCTGTTCGTCCTGGTGGTCTACGTCACCATGGTCTACGGCCCGATCGCGGCAATGCTGGTCGAACTGTTCCCGACCCGGATCCGCTACACCTCGATGTCGCTGCCCTATCACATCGGCAACGGCTGGTTCGGCGGCCTGCTGCCGGCGACCGCGTTCGCGATCGTGGCCTCGACCGGCGACATCTATGCCGGCCTCTGGTACCCGATCATCTTCGCGTCGATCACCGTCGTCATCGGCTTCTTCTTCCTGCCGGAGACGAAGGACGTCGACATCCGCGCCAACTGATCGCACAGGATACAACGACGAACCGGCCGCGGAATCCGCGGCCGGTTTTGTTTTGTCAGGCCTGCTTCGTCAGGTTCTCGAACCGATCAATTGCAGCACGATCTCGCGCCGGTGCGGCTGCGCGCGATGCTCGATCAGATAGACCGCCTGCCACGTCCCGAGCGCGAGCCTGCCATTCAGGACCGGGATCTGCAGCGAGGTCTCCGTCAGCATCGTCTTGATGTGCGCGGGCATGTCGTCAGGCCCCTCGGTGTCATGAGTCCAGCCGGCGTTTTCAGGCGCGAGCCGCGACAGCGCCGTGGTGAGATCGACCAGCACGGACGGGTCGGCATTCTCCTGGATCGTCAGCGACGCTGAGGTGTGACGGATGAACAGCGTCAGTGCACCGTCCAGCACGCCGGTCTCCGCGATGAACTTCGCAACCTCGCCGGTGAGATCGGTAAAGCCGCGGCCCGCGGTCTCGACCGTCAGCAACGAGGAGGTGATGAAGGTGGCTTGCACCGGCGTCGGCGCCGAACGCGTCAGCGATCTGGCTGATGGCATCAGAACTCTCTTTGATGTCGTCCTGGCGAAAGCCAAATCATGGCGAAGGCCAAGTCCCATTACCTCAAATGCGCGCGGACACGAAAGGTGACAACGCTCGCCGAGCAAAACAGACAGGCCGCGGCGTATGGGTCCCGGCTTTCGCCAGGACGACATTCAGGCAGACCTTTCATTCAAATCTTCCCCGAAACGTCCTTCTGCACGCGGTTGGCGATGTCGATCAACCGCCGCCAGGCCTTCTCGAGGAACGACATCGCGCGATCGAGGTCCTGGTCGCTCGGCAGCGGGATCTCGAGCTTGCGCTCGCCCTGGGCGGCTTTCGGTTCGGACTTTTTGAGCTGATCGGATTTGGGCAGCGCGTCGTCGATCTTGCCCGATACGGTCGGCCCCGCCGCGACCTGGCCTTTCAGCTTTTCGACCTCGGCCTGCAGCCGTCCGATCTCGGCATCGAGCGCCAGGCGCTCGTCGGGCACGGCGTAACAGGCCCAGCCCGCGCCATTCCTGTTGCAGGTGGAGACCACACCGGTGCGGGTGTCGAGCCGCAGCACGCCGTCCTGGGTGGGCGTCATCGTATAGCGGCCCTTTTCGCCGTCGGGCGCCGATTGCGCGGCGGCCGGGCCGAAACTGACCACAAGTGCCGAAAAGATCAGGGGAATCGCGCGCAAGGCGACCGGATTTGACGTCGCTGATCGCATCGAACTGCTCCGTCGCGAAGATCGTGTGGACTGCCGAATCTACACCCGCCGGCCCCCTCGCGCATCCGCCCGGTCGCGATGTGGCACATCAAAACCTGCGCCCGGAACGAACGATCGTGGCCCCCGCTTCGATCCCGCGCCGAGAGGCAGAACGCCCGCGGGTCGCCCGATCACGACATGTGCTGCTGCGGTGCGGCGTCACGCTGTGTGCAGCGCTGACGCCAACACGAATATCGCAAGACAAATCAATGACATATAGGATTACGACGCAATCTTGACTTGGCTTGACTTGATTATGTGCGGTCAGTATGGTCCGCGCGGCTTTTAAGGGTGGGCGGGCGTAATTTCCATTCAACCGCGGCGTTTCTGGTCTTTGTGGCATGGCTCAAGACACGGGACGCAACGAGAATGGAGATGGCGGTAGACCGTCCGAGGAAGCTGCGCTTTCCGAACGGCTCGGAAATCTTGATCATCGGTTGTCCGAATTTCGCGACCGCCGGACCAAGACCGAGCAACCCGCAGGTGACGGTGGAGACAGGGCGGCCAGAGCCTCGGCGATGGCGCTAGGTTTCCGGTTATCCTCCGAGTTGGTCGCCGGGGTCGTTGTCGGAGCGGGGATCGGCTGGGGTTTCGACCGCTTGCTGTCGACGTCGCCATTCGGATTTATCGTGTTCACGCTGCTTGGCTTCGTGGCCGGCGTGGTGAATGTGGTGAGATCGGCGGGCGCAGGTCAAGGCAAACGCAACGGTTCGTAGCCGCCCCGGTTCAAATGGAATTTTCGTGCCGGTTTCGCCGGTACGCGCCGGCCCTGCCGGCATACCGAGACCAGCCGGCACGTCCGGCACACAAGAGATGCCGCGCTGATGAAAATCGATCCGATCCACCAGTTCAACATCGAGCCTCTCTTCACGATCGGCCATATCGGCAATCATACGATCGCCTTCACCAATTCGTCGCTCTACATGCTGGTAGCGGTCGCGATCATCTCGCTGCTGATGCTGGCCAGCGGCACGTCGCTTGTTCCCGGTCGTCTGCAGTCGGTCGCCGAAATCTCCTACGAGTTCGTCGCCTCGACCATCCGCTCGACGGCCGGCGCGGAAGGCATGAAGTTCTTCCCGCTGAGCTTCTCGCTGTTCATGTTCATCTGCGTCTCGAACCTGGTCGGCATCATCCCCTATAC
>JAEWBW010000643.1 GCA_023390955.1 Pseudomonadota bacterium | reverse complement strand
CGGTGTCACGGGCGCGGTGATTTCCTGGGATCATGCCCTCGACGAATGGCTCAACAGCCACCTGACCGAGGCGAAGACGCAAGGCGCGGCCAAGCCGTCGACCGAACTGGCGAAGCTGATCGAGGCGCGCGATCCGCGGGCCCGCGTCACCTATCTCTCCACGACGCCGGAAGGTGGCGCATCGCTGTCCTTCTTCGTCGAACCGAGGATCGATCCCGCGACCGGCAAGCGTTTCCAGCTCGACTACAATCAGGTGTTCCTGGATCCGGCCACCGGCGAGGAGCTCGGCCATCGCTATTGGGGCGCGGTCTGGCCCGTGACGCGAGAGAACTTCGTCTCGTTTCTCTACAAGCTGCACTACACGCTCCATATCCCCGAATTCTGGGGCAGCGATCGCTGGGGCATGCGCTTTCTCGGCGTCATTGCGATCATCTGGACGATCGATTGCTTCGTTGGATTTTATCTGACACTGCCGGCGCGGCGCAGGGCGAACGCTGCGCGCGCTGCGACAGTCACGCGCCAGCTCGACCGCGGCTTCTGGGCCAGGTGGAAGCCGGCCTGGGGGATCAAGACGAGCGGCAGCGCCTACCGGATCAATTTCGACATCCACCGCGCCTTCAGCCTATGGACGTGGGCGCTGCTGTTCGTCATCGCCTTCACTGCATTCTCTCTCAACCTCTATTTTGAGGTGTTCTCGCCGCTGATGAAGACGGTGTCGAACTACACGCCGACGCCTTACGAACAGAGAACCCCTTTGCCGCTCGATCAACCGGCTACCCCAAAGCTGTCGTTCTCCGACATCATCGCGAAGGGTGATGCGGACGGACGCAGCCGCGGCTGGTCCGAGCCGGTCGGCGCCGTCTATTACGCGCAGCTCTACGACATCTACAGCGTCAGCTTCTTCAAGCCCGGAGACGATCACGGTGCAGGCGGCGTCGGCCCGGCGCAGCTCTATTATGATGGGCAGGACGGCCGGTCGCTCGGTGCGCGCGTGCCGTGGCATGGAACGGCGGCCGATGTTTTCGTCCAGGCACAATTCCCGATGCATTCGGGAAGAATTCTCGGGCTACCCGGACGCATTCTCATCTCCGCAATGGGCATCGTCGTCGCCGTGCTGTCGGTGACCGGCGTCGTGATCTGGTATCGCAAGCGCCGCGCGCGACAAGCCGTGTTGGCGAAGAGCCGCAGTCGTTCCGGCGCTGGCGCGCTCGCGCCGGCCGAATAGAAACATTTGGAAACACCAATGCACTCTTCCTCGCCACACGATCATCGGAATGCACTGAAGAGAGGCAGTCACAATTAAACTGGTTCTAGACTGAAGCGGTTCTAATTCGAGATCGCGGAATAAAGCCTGAATCCGCTTTCGACGCGTCATCGCGATTGTTACGAGTGCTCCCGCAATTGGAATGTGGGGCGCTTACTGTGATGACGTACACGAAGTATCTTTGCGGGGCTTCGGCCATCGCGTATGCGACTCTTTCATTCGGTGTATCGGCGTTCGGACAAGCGGCCAATCAGCTGCCCCCTGTCGTTGTCGAAACGGCAAAGCCACGCACTGATGTCCGTCCACAACGCTCGCAAGCCTCACGTTCTGCCGCGCGACGTAGCGCTACGCGAGCCGCCAACACTCCAGCTGCGGCAGCACCAGTCCCCACACCCAGCGCGGCCGAGACCGCGACAGGTCCCGTGCAGGGCTACCTTGCGACCCAAAGCGGCACTGGCACCAAGACCGACACGCCGCTGAACCAGACGGCCCAATCGATCTCGGTCGTAAGCGCCGAGCGCGTCCGCGACCAGGGCGTCAGCAGCGTCCAGGAATCCCTGCGCTACGTGCCCGGCGTGTTCGCCGAGCCGGGCGGCGTCGATTCTCGCAACGACTATTTCAAGATCCGCGGCCAGGACCCGAACGTCTATCTCGACGGCACGCGAGTGAACAACCGCAACAACTTCAACGAATGGCGCGTCGATCCCTACATGCTCGAACGCATCGAGGTGTTCCGCGGCCCCGCGTCGGTGCTCTACGGCGATACGTCCACGGCGGGTCTCGTCAACATGATCTCCAAGCGTCCACGCGCGGAGCAGGCCAGCGAGATCGGCGTCTCCTTCGACAGTTTCGGTCGCAAGCAGGTCCAGATGGATTCGACCGGCAAGGTGACCAAGGACGGCGAATGGCTCTATCGCTTCGTCGGCCTGTTCCGCGACAGCGGCACCCAGGTCGATTTTGTCCCTGACAATCGCATGCTGCTGGCGCCCTCGCTGATGTGGCGGCCGACGACGAACACGAGCTGGACCGTGCTCGGCGTCTATCAGAAGGACAAGACCGGCACGACCAATGGCTTCCTGCCGCGCGAGGGCACGCTGCTGCCGAACATCAACGGCTACATCCCGCGCAATCGTTTCGTCGGCGATCCCAACAACGACGTGTACAAGACCGAAACCGGCGCCATCAGCAGCCTGCTCGAACACAATTTCAACGACGCGGTGAAGTTCACGCAGAACCTGCGCTACGCCCATGTCGATGGCGTCTACAAGAGCGTCTATGCGAATTTCTACACCCCCTACCCGGACCCCGCTCGGCGCACGGTGACCCGCTACGCCAGCAGCCAGGCCGTCTCCAACGACAATCTCACCGTCGACAACAATCTCCAGATCAAGGCGCTCACCGGTGCGCTCGAGCACAAGGTGCTGCTCGGCGTCGATTATCGCGACTTCTATGCGCGCTCCTCCGTCGCTCCCTTCGCCGAGGATTTGACGCCATTCGATCTCTACACACCGACTTACACCAGCGTGCCCCTGCCCGATCTGCAGCGACTTGCAAACGCACGGCAGACCCAGGTCGGCGTTTATGCCCAGGACCAGATGCGTCTCGGACCTTGGCTTGCGACGGTCGGGGTCAGACAGGATTCCGCCCGCACGGCCTATCCCGGCTCGGACAGCGAAAGGTCGGCGACGACCGGCCGCGCCAGCCTGATGTATGAAACGCCGTTCGGCTTCAATCCCTACGTGGTCTGGGCGCAGTCGTTCAATCCAGTATGGTTCAGCCCGACCTATGGCGGCGCCAACTGCCTCAACGGGCCATGCAAGGACCAGCGCGGCGAGATCTACGAGGTCGGCTTCAAAAACAATCCGACGGCGGCGCTCGCGATCAACGGTGCCATCTATGACACGGTGGAACGGAACCGACTGTCCGCGGGCGATCCGGTCACGGGTCAATCGGGCCAGATCGGCCGCGTCCGTATCCGCGGCGCGGAGATCGAGGTTATCGGCAAGGTCACGCCGGACCTCGATATCATCGCCAGCTATTCCTACATCAATGCCAAGGTCGAAGAAGGCGACTACAAGGGCAACAGCGTCGAGGGCGTGCCCGCCAACCAGGCCTCGCTGTGGGGCAAGTATCGCCTGACGGCGCTCGGCCTGCACGACGTCACGGTCGGCGCCGGCGTGCGCTACATCGGTGAGTCCACCGAGGAGACCAACACCTACACCATTCCGGCCTACACGCTGTTCGACATGATGGTGGCCTACGATCCTGGCAAATACAGGCTGCAGCTCAACGTCAACAATATCGGCGACGAGCGCTACGTGGCGGCATGCTACGCACGCGGCGACTGCTATTACGGCCTCGGGCGTACGATCCTGGGAACGGCGACCTACCGGTTCTAGAACCGGGTTTCAACGCGGCGCGCCGCGCCGACCGACAACGCCTTGGCCGGCGGCGCTGCTGCGCCGCCGGTCCGCGCATTCACCGGCACACCAGCACTGGAATCTTTGAATAGGCCAGCACCTTGTTGGCCACGCTGCCGAGCAGGAACGTGGCAAGTCCGCTCTGTCCATGCGATGCCATGACGATGAGGTCGCAGCCCTTCTCGCGGGCCGCGTTGACGATGGCCTGATCGGGCAGCACATTCTCGACCTGAATGGTGTCGCAGGACACACCGGCGTCCTCGGCCGTCTTTGCCGCACGATCCAGCACGCTCGCATAGTCGCCCGTCACCGCAAGCAGCGGCTCGACGGCGTAGACGATCGAAACCCTGGCCCCGACGGTTTTCGCCAATGCCAACCCATGCGCCATGCCGCGCTCGGCCAGCGCCGAACCATCCGTCGGAATGAGGATATGCCGGTACATCTCACGCCTTCTTGACGATCTCAAAGCCTCTTGCGGCCAGCTCTTTCAGGATGCTCTCCACGAGGTGCGCGCATTCGTCCGGCTTGATCCAGGAGACGCTCCTCCAGTCGGGATCGTCGTCCCTGGAATAGGCCGTGAACGCGGCGCGAATTCCGGCCTCGATGGCATCCGTGGTCTCGTCTGGCATGCGAGCCTCCACAACATCCCCGACGAGAGATGCATCGCGGCGCACCTCGCGACGTTGACGTAGATCAAGCGTCCCGCGCTACGCGAAGCCTCGGCCTGGTCCGCCCGTGGATCGGGCCTCCCGGCGCATGCCATCCGGCCTTCTTGCGCACCGTCGGGCTCGGATCGTCCCGAACCGCCTCGGCGATTGCCGCGGCGGCGAGCGCGTTGGTGTGGACGAACTGGCCGATCACCTCGATCGCCATGGCACGCACATGCGCGTCGCCATCGTGCGCAAGCAGCGCCATTGCCTTCGGCAGCACCTGAGCTTCTTCCGGCCTGCAACTTCCCTCCTTGCACCGGTCGCATGCGAGCGTGTGCAGGGCCGCGCACCGCACACGCGTGTCGGCATCATCCAGCATGACGATCAGATCGGAGAGCGTTTCCGCGGACAAATAGTGGTCGAGAAACCTGCAGCAATGCAGGCGCACATCGGGATTGTCGTGCCGCAGCCCGGTCTTCACCGCGGCCAGCGCTCGCGTACCGAGCTCGAGCAGAATGCTGTAGGCGCCCGTCGCCCTGTGCGGCACCCCAAATGCTTCGACGAGTTCGGCATGTTCGATCATGGTCTGCGCAATTTAGCGTTGCATTGGCGGTAACTAATGTTACACTGTGTAGCACATGTCAACCGCCGCGCCTTGGCCACGATGAATGAGCAGGGGTGAACGCAACGACCAACTGAAACGGCGCGAGCTTCTCTCCCTCCTCGGCGGCGCTGCGCTGTCGCCGTTCGCCGCCTCACTGCTGCATGCGGAGCCGTCCGACCGTTGCGGCATTCCGCTCGAACGCAACGACGGCTTGCCCCTCGCCGCCGCCGATGAAGACAAGCTCATCGACCGTGCCGCGCTGTGCAGGATGGCCGACCGGCTCGCGAGCTCCACCAACATACACTCCGTCCTGGTGATGCGCGGCGGCAGACTGGTGTTCGAGCGCTACCTCAGGGGCGATGACGAAGTCCCCGGCCATGTCTTCGGCCGCCGCGTGGTCAATATCGCCTTTGCGGCCGATACGCTGCACGACATCAAATCGGCCACGAAAAGCATCACCTCGCTCGCCTTCGGCATTGCGCTCGACCGCGGGCTGATCGGCCGTCTCAACCAGCCGATCTTCGACTTCTTTCCTGAACTGTCGGATCTGCGGACGCCCGAGAAGGACAAGATGCTGCTCAGCAACGTGCTCACGATGTCGATGGGCTTGAAGTGGGAGGAAGCGACGCCGGAGACCGGGAATTTCCATAACGACGAGAGACGCATGTACACGACGTGGGATCCCTGCCGTTATGTCCTCGGCCTTCCCGTCACCGCGCCGGCCGGCGAGGTGTTCTTCTACAATTCCGGCGCGCTGATGCTGCTTTCGGAGGTCCTGCGCAAAGCCACCAAGCAGCCGCTCGACGAGTTCGTGCGCGAAGCGCTGTTCCAACCGCTCGGCATCACCAGCTTCGAATGGGGGCACTACAGGGGCTACACAGACGCTGGCGGCGGATTGCGGCTGCGGACACGCGACATGGCCAGGATCGGCCAGCTCGTCCTTGCAGGCGGAAACTGGAACGGCCGGCAGATCGTGTCGAAAGCGTGGATCGACGCCTCGACGGCCTGGAGGCTCAAGGCGGACGAGTATCAATCCTATGGATATCTATGGTGGCTCGGCAGCGTGCGGGCGGGCAAGCGCGTGGTCACCTGGATCGGCGCGCTGGGCCGCGGCGGGCAAACGATCCGCATCGTGCCGGAGCTCAATCTCATCGTCGCGGTGACCGCGGGCTACTATCAGGACTACAGCGAGGACGCGTTCAAGACGCAGTTCAGCGTGTTCAGGGACGTCGTGCGTGCGGTGCCGCAGGCGGGCTGAGCCCGCTCGAAATCTTCGCCGCCAACCTCCGCTAGCCAAAGCGGCGCATTCACTCTAGGTTGTCGCCAACCAAAAAATGGGGAGGATGCTCATGCAACGTCACGTGAAGTTCATTGCCGCCGCCATGCTGGCCGGCGCCGCCGCTCTTTTCGCCGCTCCCGCATCGAGCGACGACGGCTGGGTCGTCCTGCTCGACAAGACCAAGAAGGGCGACTGGAACGAGGTCGGCAAGGCCAATTGGGAAATGAAGGACGGCGCGCTCGTCGCCGACAAGCTCGACGGCAAGGACCTGTCCTATCTCGTCAGCAAGCAGTCCTACAAGGACTTCCAGATCTACGCCGAGTTCTGGGTCGACGACGCCGCCAACAGCGGCATCTTCATTCGCTGCGAGAAGGCCGACGTGATCGACAGCAAGAATTGCTACGAGGTCAACGTCTTCGACAAGCGTCCGGACCCGAGCTACGGCACCGGAGCGATCGTCGATGTCGCCAAGGTCGATCCGATGCCGAAGGCCGGCGGCAAGTGGAACACCTATGAGATCACCGCCAAGGGCCCGCAACTGACTGCCGTGCTCAACGGCCAGAAGGTCGAGGGGCAGGATTCAAAACATCTCAACGCCGGTCCGATCGCCCTGCAATACGGCTCGGGCATCGTGAAATTCCGCCTCGTCAAGATCAAGGCGCTTTAAGCGGCGCGCCCGCTGGTCGCCGTCACCGCGGCGGCCAGCGCAGGATTGCAGCTCAGCCATCCCGCTTGCGATCAGGACCGATCTCTCCCGCCGGCATCGCCAGCGCGTCGAGTTGCGCCGCCGTCCGGCGGTAGGAGGACGCGATGTGGCTGAGCGTCTCGCGCCGCGAGGCCAGCGTCGCGAGGTCGGCCAACTGGTCGGCCTCATCGGCCTTGTCGTGGAAACGTCTCGCCTGGGCCGAATAATTCGGCGCGGCATCAGAGCCGGATGATGGCGACACGGCGCGCACGATCTTCTCCAACTCGCTGCGCCCTGCCGGCGTCAGCACCATCAAGCACTGCCGGCCATCCCATTCACCGTTGCGGATCAGCCCGGCGCGCCACAGATTCCACAGCGCGGTCGGCCCGATCCCCGGACACACCAGCGCGCCACGCTTCTGATCGTGCAGCCGGATGACCCTTCCACCGGCGACAGCGTGAAGTGCCCTCATTTGGGCGTCTGACAATGTCGTCGGCTTTGACGATCCTCGCGGCATGGCGCCAGCGTGACGGGCGTTCACGACGTTTTCAAGACGCCCTCGCGTGATCCGCCCGGCCTGCCTCTGGAAGGCCTCTAGCCCCGCGTCGCCAGCACCACGGCGGCGAGCGTGAAGATCAGCGCGGCGATCTGCCCTGCCCCGAGCGGCTCGCCGAGCGCGAGCGCGGAGGCGACGACACCGATGACAGGCACGGCCATGGTGCCGATCGCGGCGACCGAGGCCGGCAGGCGCGCAAGCGCTGCAAACCAGCTGACATAGGCGATGCAGAACTGCACCACGGTCGAATAGACCAGCAGCCACCAGCCGAGCGGCGTCACCTTGTCCAGATGCGTGGTCTCGATCGCAAGGCCGATGATGGTGATCGGAAAGCAGCCGATGCCGATCTGCCAGGCCGCCGCCGTGATCGGCGGCAAATGGATCGGGTACTTCTTGGAGAACACCGTGCCGAGCGCAAAGCCGATTGCACCGCACAGCGCCATGATGATGCCCGGCATCTTCTCGGCGCTGGCGGCAATGCCGTTGCCGCCCATGATCGAGGCAAGTCCCGCAAACGCCATCACCAGCGCCAGGGTCCGCAGCAGCGTCGGCCGCTCGCCCAGCACCGGCCAGGCGATCAGTGAGGCCCAGACCGGCATGGTGTAGGCGATCAGCGCCGCCTCGCTCGCCGGCAGCCACAGCAGCGCCAGCCCCATCAGCACCATCCAGCCGGTGACGTTGAGCATGGCGGCCGTGACGAGGCGCGGCCAGATCGCCGAACCGACCTTGAGGCTCTGGCTGCGGATCACGGCCAGCGCCGCCAGCAGCAGCGCGCCGAGCACGCCGGTGACGCCGCGCAGGGTCAGCGGCGGCAGCTCGCCGAGCAGGAATTTGGTCACGGGCCAGTTGAATCCCCAGCCGACCGAGGTGATCGCGAGGAACATCAGGCCGGCCGGGGCAATGCGGGATCGCTGCACCGGCCGAGTCGAATCAAGCATGTGGGGTACCCGGCAGAAAACGAGGTCAGCTAAGCCCGGATTCGGGGCCTTCACCACCACCGCGGCGGTCATGCCTGCCCTCACGTTCCGTAGCCTTACGTGAGTCCTGCTGACGCAATCCCTCCGGCCAAAAATATAGTCGCCCTGTGAACAGCGGGATGAAGCCCCCGGATCATCACGGGAGTGAAAAATTTTCGATTGGGAATCCCTGAGGACTCACTGATACTTGCCTCCACAACAGGCGCGGCCAAGACCCCTGTTATCCCCGCTCTTCCACCATATTTAGTATTTGATTCAGGAACCCGCACTAGTTCTTGACGTGTCCGACGGAGAGTCCTAGTTTTCGAACCGTTCGGCGCGAGTGTGTTTGCGTCCCGCCGGCACTCCCCAAAGGGTAGCGCAAATCATCACTCCGCCGGCCGGTAAAGGGCAGCGGGTAAAGGGCTTGTCTGCCCTGATTTTCGCGACTCCCAGGGCGCTTAAAGTGCGCTCGAACGGGCCGGAAACAGGCCCGGATGCGGCAACTTCATACGGGTGCAGGTGGCACCTGGGTGAAGTGAGAAGTGTGTGGGGCGTTGAACGGCGTCGCGGCCATCTCCTGGGGTGGATGTGCCGACGACACGAGAGAAACAGGGCCGGGTCCACCGGTCGAGCTTGTGATGTCTTCCAGGCCGGAAAGGCCCAGGCAGGCGTTGCGTGAGAATAACAGTCCGGCACCGCCCGAACCGAGGCGGATCCGGTTGAGATCAAGGACGGGGCAATATGCGGATTGAGCGGCGCCACACCACTGCGGGACAGTCACCTTACGCCGGGATCGAATTCCGGCTGACCACGTCGGAGATTCGCAATCCCGACGGCTCGGTCGTCTTCAAGCTCGACAATGTCGAAGTGCCCACCGAGTGGTCGCAGGTCGCCTCCGACGTGCTGGCGCAGAAGTATTTCCGCAAGGCCGGCGTCGCCGCGCGCCTGAAGAAGGTCGAGGAAGAGTCCGTCCCCTCGTTCCTGTGGCGCTCCGTGCCCGACACCGACGCGCTGAACCTCCTGCCCGAGAAAGAGCGCTTCGTCAGCGAGCTCTCGGCAAAGCAGGTGTTCGACCGCCTCGCCGGCTGCTGGACCTATTGGGGCTGGAAGGGCGGCTACTTCACGACTGACGCCGACGCCCAGACCTTCTACGACGAGCTCCGTTACATGCTGACCATGCAGATGGTCGCGCCGAACTCGCCGCAATGGTTCAACACCGGCCTGCACTGGGCCTATGGCATCGACGGTCCCGGCCAGGGCCACTATTACGTCGACCCCTTCACCGGCAAGCTGACCCGCTCGAAGTCCTCCTACGAGCATCCGCAGCCGCACGCCTGCTTCATCCAGGGCGTCGGTGACGACCTCGTCAACGAAGGCGGCATCATGGACCTCTGGGTCCGCGAAGCCCGCTTGTTCAAATACGGCTCCGGCACCGGCTCCAACTTCTCGCGCCTGCGCGGCGAAGGCGAGCGCCTCTCCGGCGGCGGCCGCTCGTCCGGCCTGATGAGCTTCCTCAAGATCGGCGACCGCGCCGCCGGCGCGATTAAGTCGGGCGGCACCACGCGCCGCGCCGCCAAGATGGTCGTCGTCGACGTCGATCACCCCGATATCGAGACCTATATCGACTGGAAGGTGAAGGAGGAGCAGAAGGTTGC
>JAEWBW010000592.1 GCA_023390955.1 Pseudomonadota bacterium | reverse complement strand
TCGGCGTGCGCACGCCGTTGCGGTCGCCGAGATAGATGTTGTCGCCCATGCCGATCTCGTCGCCGTAATAGATGATCGGCGTGCCCGGGAAGGACAGCAGCAGCGAGTTCATCAGCTCGATCTTGCGTCGGTCGTTGTCCATCAGCGGCGCGAGGCGCCTGCGGATGCCGACATTGATGCGCGCGCGCGGGTCGTTGGCGTAGGTCGACCACAGATAGTCGCGCTCGACGTCGGTGACCATTTCGAGCGTCAGTTCGTCATGGTTGCGCAGGAACAGCGCCCATTGGCAGCTCGCGGGAATGTCCGGCGTTTGCCGCAGGATGTCGGTGATCGGGAAGCGGTCTTCCTGCGCGATCGCCATGTAAATGCGCGGCATCAGCGGGAAGTGATAGGCCATGTGGCATTCGTCGCCGCGGCCGAAATATTCCTGCACGTCCTCCGGCCATTGATTGGCTTCGGCCAGCAGCAGCTTGCCCTTGGAATAGGCATCGAGCTCCTGGCGCAGGCGCTTGATGATGACATGCGTCTCGGGAAGGTTCTCGTTCGAGGTGCCGTCGCGCTCGCAGAGATAAGGAATGGCGTCGAGACGGAAGCCGTCGACGCCGGCATCGAGCCAGCGCTTCATCACCTGGACGATGGCGCTGACCACGCGCGGATTGTCGAAGTTGAGGTCGGGCTGGTGCGAGAAGAAGCGGTGCCAGTAGAACGCGCCGGCCTCCGGATCCCAGGTCCAGTTCGACTTCTCGGTGTCGGTGAAGATGATGCGAGTTTCCTGGTACTTCTGGTCGGTGTCGCTCCAGACATACCAGTCGCGCGCGCTGGAGCCGGCCGGGCTGCGGCGTGCGCGCTTGAACCATTTGTGCTGGTCCGAGGTGTGGTTCACCACGAGCTCGGTGATCACCCGAAGGCCGCGCCGCTGCGCCTCCTGGATGAAGCGCTTGAAATCCTTCATCGTCCCGAAATCGGGATTGATCGAGCCGTAATCGCCGATGTCGTAGCCATCGTCGCGGCCGGGCGAGGGGTAGAACGGCAGCAGCCACAGCGCGGTGACGCCGAGATCCTGCAGATAGGGCAGCTTCTCGGTCAGCCCGGCGAAGTCGCCGACGCCGTCATTGTTGCTGTCGGCGAACGCCTTGACGTGGAGCTGGTAGATGATCGCGTCCTTGTACCAGAGCTCATCCACGATCTCGGCGGACTCGATCCTGTTCTCGTCGACGGAGGATAGAATATTCATGGCGTGGGATCCTTACGCCAGGCAGCGGAACAGGAGGGCGGGGTCGCGCGAAGGATCGATCTGCAGGCGAATTCCGCCCCATTCGATCCGCGACTGTTCGCCATTTGCGAGGTTTTCGAGCATTGTGACAGAGCGACGTTCGCCGTCGATTTCCACCGTGACATTGCCGAGCGGCAGCCAGAATTCACGTGCATGGGACGACAGTGCGACCACGACCAGCACAAGGTTGGTGCGATCGACGGATTCCTTGACGAAGGCAATGGTCTCGCCGTCCTCGGCACCGAGGAAGCGCAAATTCGCCGTCTGCTGCAGCGCCTTGTTCTCGCGGCGGATCCGGTTGAGCGCGCCGATATAGGGCTTGATGTTGCCGTCCGCATCCCAGTCGCGAACCCTGATCTCGTATTTCTCGGAGTTGAGATATTCCTCGCGGCCCGGCACCGCGTCGTGCTCAAGCAGCTCGAAGCCGCTGGCGATGCCGTAATTGCCCGACAGCGTCGCCGCCAGCGCGACACGCGATTTGAACATCCAGGGTTCGCCGCCCTGCAGATGATAAGGCAGGAGGTC
Organism: Pseudomonadota bacterium; assembly: GCA_023390955.1. Classification (GTDB taxonomy): domain Bacteria; phylum Pseudomonadota; class Alphaproteobacteria; order Rhizobiales; family Xanthobacteraceae; genus Bradyrhizobium. The sequence continues at coordinate 11,760 of JAEWBW010000592.1, read as the reverse complement.
GGGCGTGTTGACGAACAGGTTCGGTCGGGCGAACTCGCGTTCGGGATAGCTGGTGAGCGTGCCAAAATACTGCTCCAGCTCCGATCGCTGCGTCCGCCACGGGAAGTAGCTGAAGGACTGCGCGAAGCCGAGCTTGGCGAGGCCCTTCATCGGCTTCGGCCGCGCAAAGGTCTTGTTGAACAGGATCACCTCGGGATGGCGGCTGCGGATGTCGCGGATCAGCCACTCCCAGAAGGCGAATGGCGCGCTGTCGTGATTGTCGACCGCGAACACCGTCACGCCATGGTCGATCCAGAACAGCATGACGTCGCGGAAGGCGTTCCACAGTTCAACGCGCGACACGCAGGCGAAGTCGGGCGTGACCACGTCCCGGTAGCGGCCGCTTGCTTCTGCCGTCCGCGTCGAGCCATCCGGCCGCCATTTGAACCACTCGGGGTGCTGCGTCAGCCAGGGATGGTCCGGTGCGCATTGCACGGCAAAGTCGAGCGCGAGCTCGATCTCATATTCGAGACAGGTTGCGACCAGCGCACGGAAATCCTCGATGGTCCCGAGCTCCGGATGCAGCGCATCATGTCCGCCCTCGTCAGAACCGATGGCGTAAGGGCTGCCGGGATCTCCATCCGCGGCGACGGCAGCATTGTTGCGGCCCTTGCGGCTGACGCGACCAATGGGATGGATCGGCGTGAAGAACAGCACGTCAAAACCCATCGCGGCGATATCAGGCACGCGCGCGATGCAGTCGCGAAGCGTGCCGTGCTGGCCCGCCACCTTGCCCTGGCTGCGCGGCGTCATCTGATACCAGGTGCTGAAGCCGGCCGCGTCGCGGTCGGCGATCAGCGGGAAGAACGGCGACCGCGTGAGATCCGGCCGCAGCTGGCTCTCCGTCATGGCATCCTTCAGATCATCCGCAAGCAGCAGCTCGGCTTCGCCGGTCTGCAAGAATTCCTCGCACTGGCGCAGGATCAGTGCGGCGGCATCTTGCCGCGCGCCGTGGGCCTTGGTCAGCAGCGCAGCGCCTTCGAGCGCATCGAGCGGCACGTCGGTGCCGCAGCGACGCTTCGCGGCAAATCCATGGCGCCAGGTCGCGAATTCGTCGGTCCAGGCTTCGATGGCGTAGGTGTGAAATCCCGGCTCCGTGGGGGTGAACGCGCCGACCCAGCGGTCATTGCCGTGGTGGATCATCGGCTCGCGCTGCCATTCCAGATCGTGCTCCCGGCGCCAGACCAGGGCTGCGCCGATCGCGCCGTCGCCGTCGCGATAGATATCGGCCCAGACCTCGACGCGCTCGCCCGCCATGCGCTTGACGGCGAAGCGGCCGCCATCGACCGCCGGATAGACGTCTTCAATATGGAAAGCACCGCCGATTGCGGCACTCTCGATAGTTTGAATTGTCTTGTTCACGGTGATGCCATTGACGGAAGACAACGAAAGAGCGTCTCGTGCCCCTTGCGGGGAACCGACGCTTGGTACCTATATAAAATGCCTCTTGTGTGTCATTAGTTCCAGCCAGGAACGACATCGGTAGTAAGTGCGTTACCCCTGACTATCCTGTTCCTCCGTCTCACAAAAATGGTGGCCGCCGGCCCGTGGCGGCGTGCAAGCTGCGTGCCGAATGGACCTTCTCGCTGAAGCCAAGACCAAGGGAATCCAGGCCGAGTTCATCGATGCCCTGGGTAAGCTGAGGGTCACCGCGCCGGACGCGCTGACCTCGATCTTGAATGCCCTGCCTGAGAAGCGTGCCTATCGCTTCGTCAGCGGAGCCGTCGTCGTCCGTGCCGGCCGCGGATCGCGCACGGAATTGACCGCCGCCGCAACGCCTCCGCTGCGCTGGACCATCAGTGCTGCCCAAAAAGTAATCGCAAAGGGCGAGGCGCGCGAGCGCGTCATTGCCTGGCCGGACAATCTGCCGACGGGCTATTACCGCCTGACACTCACCGATGCGTCGGGGGCCGAGGAAGAAGCGCCGCTGATCGTGGCGCCCGAGCGCGCCTTCACCGGCGATTTCGACCGCGGTTGGCTGCTCGCGGTGCAGCTCTATAGCCTGAGCTCGACGCGCAACTGGGGCATCGGCGACTTCACCGATCTCGCCGACCTCGTCAGGCTGGCCAAGGATCTCGGCGCCGACGGCATCGGCCTGAACCCGCTGCATGCGCTGTTCGACGACCGGCCGCAGGATTGCAGTCCCTATTCGCCGAATAGTCGTCTCTTTCTCAATCCGCTCTACGTAGACGTCGAAAAGATTCCGGAATGTCCGGCCGACGTGCTGAATGAAGGGCGCGAGCGGGCGGCGGAGCTGCGCCAGGGCGATCGCGTGCGCTATGTCGAGGTGGCGCGACTGAAATGGCCGGCGCTGCGCGCGGCCTTCGATGCATTCATCACCAGCGCGACCGAGGCGCGTCGAAAAGAGTTTGACGCCTTCCGCACCGAGCGCGGGCCGCTGCTGTCGCGCTTTGCCTGCTTCGAGGCGCTACGGCATCTTCATCCCGGGCCGTGGTGGGAGTGGCCGGAGCAATGGAGGCAGCCGGACGAGGATGCATGCAAGGCGCTGCGCGAGGGGTCTGACCGGCGCGACGTCGAATTCGTCGAATTCGTGCAGTGGACTGCCGAGTCGCAGTTGCATGCCGCCAAGGAGCTTGCGAGCCATCTCGGCATGAAGGTCGGGCTGTATCTCGACGTGGCCGTCGGCGTGCAGTCCGACGGTTTTGACGCCTGGAATCAGCAGACGGTGATTTCGCGTCTTTTGGCCGTCGGAGCACCGCCTGATGTGCTCAACACCGTCGGGCAGGATTGGGGCCTTGCCGGATTCAGTGCCGGCGGGCTGGAGGCGCAATCCTTCGTGCCGTTCGCGGAAATGCTGGCGGCCTCGATGCGCCATGCCGGTGCGATCCGGCTCGATCACGTGCTCGGACTGAAGCGGCTTTATCTGGTGCCGCGCGGCTTCAAGCCGGACAACGGCGCCTATGTGCAGATGCCGTTCGATGCGCTGCTCGCCGCGGTCGCAACCGAAAGCGCGGCCCACAAATGCATCGTGATCGGCGAGGACCTTGGCACCGTGCCGGAAGGTTTCCGCGAGACCATGCAGGACTGGGGCATCTGGTCATATCTGGTGATGATGTTCGAGCGCGATGGTGCCGGCCATTTCCGCAATGTCGACCATTACATGCCCAATGCACTGGTGACGCTGAACACCCACGACCTCTCGACCTATGCCGGCTGGCGCTCGTTCAGCGATCTCAAGATGAAGCTCTCGCTCGGGCTCGATCCCGGCGAAAGCGAGCAGGCACGGTGGGATGCGCTCGGCGCGCTTGACGACATCCTTCGCCAGAACGGCATCCGGGCCAACGATCTCTATTCGGTGCTGGGATTTTTGGCGCGGACACCCTCGCGGCTGCTTTGCATCTCCATGGAGGATTTGCTCGGCGTGGTCGATCAGCCGAACATCCCGGGCACGATCGACGAGCATCCCAATTGGCGTCAGCGGCTGCCGGTCACGCTCGATCAGATTGCCGCGAGCATCGATGTTTCGGCGCTGAGGGCGGCAACCCGGGAGCGCTCGGGCGGTTAAATCAGGACTCTGAACTTGTAGTAGCTTGGGTCGTATCAGGCGGGTCCTACGCGATTGGCACAGAAGATCGAAGACTACGCCCTGATCGGCGATTGCGAGACCGCGGCCCTCGTCGGCCGCGACGGCTCGATCGACTGGCTGTGCTGGCCGGCCTTCGATTCCGATGCCTGCTTTTGCGCGATCCTCGGCGACGAGACCAATGGCCGGTGGTTGATCGCGCCAAAGGATGAGGCGAAGATCTCGCGCCGCTATCTCGGCGACAATTTGATCCTCGAGACGCGCTTTGCGACCGAGGGCGGCGAGGTCGCCCTGGTCGATTTCATGCCGCCGCGCGGCAAGGCCTCTGACATCGTACGTCTGGTGCGCGGCATCAAGGGCAGCGTCAGGATGCGGATGCAGCTGGTCATCCGCTTCGGCTTCGGCGTCGACATTCCCTGGGTGCGCCGATGCGAGGATGGTTCGCTGCTCGCGGTCGCCGGCCAGGACATGACGGTGCTGCGGACGCCGGTCGAGACGAAAGGCGAGGATCTGACGACGGTCGCCGAGTTCGAGGTGAACGCCGGCGAGACCGTGCCGTTCGTGCTCACCTACGGGCCCGGCCATCTGGAGCCGCCAAAGCCGATCGATCCCGAAGTCGCGCTGCAGGAAACCGAGGCCTTCTGGATGGAGTGGGCCAGCCGCGCCAAGCCTGACGGCGACTATCATGACCTCGTGATGCGCTCGCTGATCACGCTGAAGGCGCTGACATTTGGCCCTACGGGAGGCATCGTCGCCGCGCCCACGACGTCACTGCCGGAGAAACTCGGCGGCGCCAGGAATTGGGACTACCGCTTCTGCTGGCTGCGCGATGCCACCTTCACGCTGCTTGCGCTGATGAACTCCGGCTACACCGAAGAGGCTTCCGCCTGGCACAGCTGGCTGTTGCGCGCGGCCGCCGGCGCGCCGGACCGCATGCAGATCATGTACGGCATCTGGGGCCAGCGCCGGCTGCTGGAATGGGAGGCTGAGTGGCTCGACGGATATGAAGGCGCAAAGCCGGTGCGCATCGGCAATGCCGCCCACGCCCAGCTGCAGCTCGACGTCTATGGCGAGTTGATCGACGCCTTCCACCAGTCGCGCAAGGCCAAGCTGAAGCTCGACGACGAGAGCTGGGCGCTGGAATGCGCCGTGCTGACGCATCTGGCCGAAGTCTGGGACCAGCCCGACCACGGCATCTGGGAGCGTCGCGGCGACGCAAAGCACTACGTCTTCTCCAAGGTGATGACCTGGGTCGCGTTCGATCGCGGCATCAAGAGCGCGGAGGCGTTTGGCTTCAAGGCCCCACTCGCGCATTGGCGCGTCTTGCGCGACACCATCCATCGCGAGGTCTGCCAGAAGGGCTTCGACGCCGGGATGAATTCCTTCGTCGAATCCTACGGCGCTGATGTGCTCGACGCCAGCCTGCTGCTGCTGCCGGGTGTCGGCTTCCTGCCGCCGGAGGACCCCCGCATGCGCGGCACGATCGCGGCCATCGAGAACGGCCTGATGCGCGACGGCTTTGTGCTGCGCCATGATCCCCGCGAAATCACCGATGAGACGCAACCGATCGAGGGTGCCTTCCTGGCCTGCACGCTGTGGCTCGCCGACGCCCATGTGCTGGCGGGTGATCTCGACAAGGCGCAGGTGCTGCTCGATCGCGTGGTCGGCATCGCCAATGACGTGGGGCTGTTGGCCGAAGAGTATGATTCCGAAGCGCGCCGCCAGACCGGAAACTTCCCGCAGGCGCTGACCCACATCGCGCTGATCAACACCGCGCAGAACCTGTCCGCAGCGCGCAAGGAAAGCGAGAAGCCGGCCGTGCAGCGGTCGAAATAGCTGCCTCTTCTTCCCTTCTCCCCTTGTGGGAGAAGGTGGCGCGAAGCGCCGGATGAGGGGTATCTCTCCGCTTAGCAAATGCTCACGGAGCCTGCAGAGACAGACCCCTCACCCAAGTGGGATCTTGGCTTCCTGCGGGGCTGCCCTCTCCCGCAAGGGGAGAGGGCGCAACAATGCGCGGCTCACGGTTCAGTCGAGCGGCGCTAACCGGCGCCATTTCCCTTCAAAATCACGTCCATCGCCACGGCGAAGCCGTCCTGCTCATTGCTGGCGGTGACGTGGGTGGCCTGTGCCTTGACGTCGTCGGAGGCGTTGCCCATGGCAAAGGACATACCGCTGACGCGGAACATCGCCAGGTCATTCTGCATGTCGCCGATGGTCGCGACCGCATCGGTCGAAATGTCGAGCCGCTTTGCCATCGCCTGCACGAACGTGCCCTTGCTGACGTTTGGCGGCGTGATGTCGAGATAGTAGGTCTGCGAGCGCACCGCGTGCGCGCTGGCGCCCAGCGCCTCCTGCATCGTCTTCTCGCAGGCCGCCAGACCCGCCGCGTCGGCGCTGGCGCCGACGATCTTGCAGGCGCGCTTCAGATACGGCGCGAAGTCAGTCACGACGGTCGGATCGGAGCGGATGGTGCGCTGCTCGTGGGCGACATATTGACCGTCGGGATTGCGGATCAGCCATTCGTCATTGGTGAAGATCCAGATGTCTGCGCCGAATTTTTCCAGGATCTCGAGGCTGCGGATCGTCGCGGCCTCCGGGATCAGATGCTGCTCAACCGGCTTCATCTGGGGATCGATGATGGAGGAGCCGTTGAACGGGCCGACGGGGAGGGTGATCGCCAGTGGCTCGATCAGGAAGCGCATGCCGATCGCGGGACGGCTCGAGGTGATGGTGAAGCCCATGCCGGCCTGATGCAGGCGCTGCACCGCGCCCCTGGCGCGCTCGGTCAGAACCTTGTCCTTCGTCAACAGCGTGCCGTCGACGTCGGAGACCACGAGCTTGATCGGAATCATGATGCGGCCTTGCGCTTCAACTGCTGCACGATGTTCTCCACGATCGCCTCGACGGAATCGTCGATCGAGACCGTGATCACATGTTCGCTCGCATCCGGCGCTTCAAGTGTCTTGAATTGGCTGGTCAGCAGTTCCGGCGGCATGAAATGGCCCTTGCGCCGGCCGAGCCGGTCCGCGATCAACTGCTGGGTTCCCTTCAGGAACACGAAGCGCACGTCGCCGCGTCCGCGCAGCAGCACGTCGCGATAGCTGTGCTTCAGCGCCGAGCAGGCGATGATGACATGCCCGCCCGCTTCGCAGACCCGCCCGATCTCGTCGGCGATGGCGTTGAGCCAGGGCCAGCGGTCCTCGTCGGTCAGCGGATGGCCGGCGGCCATCTTGTCGACATTGCTCCTGGGATGAAAGCCGTCGCCATCCTCGAAGCGCCAGCCAAGTTTCTCACCGAGCGCCTTGGCGACCGTGCTCTTGCCCGAACCCGATACGCCCATCACGATCAACGCACATGGTGCTTCAGCGCCCGCCACGAAACCCCTCCGGTAGCGCGGCCTGGTCGACCAGCCAGACGGTCTCGCCATTCGAGCGCGCGCGCACAGCCGGCAGGTTCTCGCCATTGAGGAGGCGCGTCAAGATCGGCTGCTTGTCGTGGCCGGCGATCTCGAACAGCATTTCGCGGCAGGAGGCCAGCGCGGGCAGGGTGAGCGAGACGCGCGGCACGAAGGGCGCGACATTGGCCTTGGGGACGCCGACCACCCAGCGCCCAGTCTCCTCGACGGCGGGATAGCCGGGAAACAGCGAAGCGGTGTGACCATCCGGGCCGGCGCCCATCAACACCAGATCGAACAGCGGTCTTGCGGGATCGAGCCGCTCGGCGCCGTAGAACGATTGCAGCTCGCGCGCATAGATTTTTGCACTCTCATCAGGGTCGCCACTCGCCGTCGGGATCGGATGGATGTTCTCCGGCGGTGCGTTGCGGTTCAGAAACACCGTGCGCGCAACGCTCATATTGTTGAGCGGATCGCTCACCGGCACGAAACGTTCGTCGCCGATGAACCAGTGCACGCGGTCCCATGGGATCTGGCCGCGCCAGGCATCGCTTCCCAGCAACTGGTAGAGCTTCTTCGGGCTGGAGCCGCCGGTTAGGCAGATCGCGATGCGGCCGGAATTGGCCGCGATCCGCGCCATCACCCGTTCCGCTGCGGTATGGGCGAGCGCTTCGGCATCAGAGGCGACGATCAGCCCCGGCTGGCCGGCCGCCATCAGGAGAACTTCCGCCAGCTGCGCCCGTCGCGCTTGAGCAGCTCGTCGGCGCAGGCCGGGCCGTCGCTGCCGGCCTCATAGGTCTCGATGCCGTTGGTGCCTGCACTCTTCCAGGCGTCGATGAAGGGCTGCACCGCCTGCCACCCGGCCTCGACGCCGTCGGCACGCTGGAACAGGATGTTGTCGCCGATCATGCAGTCGTAGATCAGAGTCTCGTAGCCGGTCGAGGGATCAGCACGGAAATAGTCGCCGTATTTGAACTTCATCTCGACGCCGTCGATGGTGATGCTCGGCCCCGGAATTTTTGCGTTGAATTGCAGCTCGATGGTTTCGGTCGGCGCGATGCCGATGGTGAGAAAATTCTGCGACAGGCGGTCGATATCGGTGCCCGAGAACATCGACAGCGGCGCCTGCTTGAACTTGATCGCGACTTCGGTGCGCTTGTGGCCCAGCGCCTTGCCGGTGCGCAGGTAGAACGGCACGCCGGCCCAGCGCCAATTGTCGATCATCAGCTTCAGCGCGACGAAGGTTTCGGTGGTGCTGCCGGGCTTGACGTCATCGGTCTTGCGATAGTCCGGCAGCTCGTCGTCGCCGATGCGGCCCGCGAGATATTGCGCGCGGACCGAATTCCTCAGCGCTTCCTCCCGGCTCGGCTGCTGGATCGAGGTGAGCACGTCGGCCTTCTCGGAGCGCACGGAATGCGCGTCGAACCGCGCCGGCGGCTCCATCGCCACCAGCGACATCAGCTGGAACAGATGGTTCGGCACCATGTCGCGCAGCGCGCCGGTCGCATCGTAGAATCCGCCGCGATGACCGACGCCGAGCTTCTCCTCCACCGTGATCTGGATGTGATCGATATGGTTGCGATTCCAGATCGGCTCGAACATGCCGTTGGCGAAACGCAGCACCAGGATGTTCTGCACCGTCTCCTTCCCGAGATAGTGATCGATCCGGTAGATCTGGTGCTCGTCCATGATCTTCAAAAGTTCGGCATTCAGCGCCTTGGCCGATGCGAGGTCGGTGCCGAATGGCTTTTCGACCACCAGCCGCCGCCAGGCGCCGTTCTCCTTCATCAGCCCGGTGCGGCCAAGCTCACGCGCCGTTGGCGCGAACGCGGCCGGTGGGGTTGCGAGATAGAACAGGCGATTGCCGCCGGTGCCTTGTGCGCATTCCAGCGAGTCCAGATGCTCGCGCAGGCGATCGAACGACGGCGGATCCTTCGGATCGGCCTCGACGAAGGTCACGCATTGCAGCAGCCGCGTGGCGATGTCGTCGTCCACGGGGCGGGTCGCGAACTGGCGCAGCCCCTTCAGCAGGCTGTCGCGCAACTCGTCGTCCGACTGGGCCTTGCGGGCCACGCCGACGACGCAGAATTTCTCCGGCAGCAGGTGCTCGGCGGCGAGATTGTAGAGCGACGGCAGCACGAGGCGATGGGTGAGATCGCCGGTCGCGCCGAAGATGACGAAAGCGCAATTTTCCGGCTTGCGCTGCGGCTGCGGGTCTTTTGTCACGAATTACTGGCCTTGCTTCATTTCCCGGATTTCGGCTCCTTGTGGCCACCGAAGCCCGCGCGCATCGCAGAGAGAATTTTTTCGGCGAAGGTGTGTTCCTGCCGGGAACGGAAACGTGTGTAGAGCGCCGCGGTCAAGACTTCGGCCGGCACAGCCTCGTCGATCGCGGCATTCACGGTCCAGCGGCCCTCGCCGGAATCTTCCACGAAGCCGGAATATTCCGACAGCTGCGGACTGTCGGCGAGCGCAGTGGAGGTGAGGTCGAGCAGCCATGATGGGATTACGCTGCCGCGCCGCCACACTTCGGCGATGTCGGCGAGATCGAAGTCGAAGCGATGATCGGCCGGCAGCGCGTCGATGTTGGCGTTCTTGAGAATATCGAAGCCCTCGGCATAGGCCTGCATCAGGCCGTATTCGATACCGTTGTGGATCATCTTGACGAAATGCCCGGCCCCGACGGGCCCCGCATGGATATAGCCCTGCTCGATGCGGGGATCGCGCCCGTCGCGTCCCTCGGTGCGCGGAATGTCACCCGCACCAGGCGCAAGCGCGGCGAAGATCGGGTCGAGCCGGTCGACCACCTGCTTGTCGCCGCCGATCATCATGCAGTAGCCGCGCTCGATACCCCAGACGCCGCCTGACGTGCCGACATCGACATAGTGGATGCCACGCTCCTTCAGCGCCTTGCCCCGGCGGACGTCGTCCTGCCAGAAGGTGTTGCCGCCGTCGATGATGACGTCGCCGGGCTCCATCACCTTGGCGATGGTCTCGATCGTGGTCTCGGTGATGCGCCCCGCAGGCAGCATCACCCAGGCGGTGCGCGGCTTCTCCAGCTTTGCGACGAACTCTTCCAGCGTGTTCGCGCCTTGTGCGCCTTCGCCGGCAAGGCCGGCGACGGCCTTGGCGTCCTTGTCGTAGACCACGGCCGTATGGCCGTTCCGCATCAGCCGGCGGACAATGTTGCCGCCCATCCGGCCGAGGCCGATCATGCCGAGCTGCATCTGAGCTATTCCCTTCAGTTCAGAGCTTCAGTGAGCGCGGCGTCGAGCGCGGCGAGGCCCTTCTTCAGGCCGCCCTTCAGGTGCACGCGAAGCGCGCGTCGTCCGCGCTCGGTGAGCACGTCGAAGTCGCCGCGCGCCTGCGCCGCCTTGATCACGCCAAAGCTCGCCTTCTGGCCCGGCACCGCAAGGTCCTTGGCGTCGTCGGTGGTGATCTGGATGAACACGCCGCTGTCGGGCCCGCCTTTGTAGGCCTGTCCGGTCGAATGCAGGAAGCGCGGCCCGAATTCGGCGGCGGTCGCCACATGCCGCTTCTCGAGCACCGCGACCCGCATCTTCTGCAGCGCGCCGATGGTGGCCTTGTCGCGCGCGATGTAGCCGAGCAGGGCGACATAATCGCCGCTCTCCGAGCGGGCGAGATGCGCCTTCAGCCAGGAGGCGAGATCGCCGTCCGCGCCGGCGGCGCGGAGTGCGGCGGCATTGCTCTCGTCGGTGTAGAGATCGGCGTCGGCCGTGCTGGCGACGGGACGCTCATTCGGCAGCGCGCCGGTCTTCTCGAACGCCGAGGTGAGCTCGCGGGTCTTGATCTTGGCGGCCTCGACGTCCGGCTGATCGAACGGGTTGATGCCGAGGATCGAGCCTGCAACCGCGGTCGCCATCTCGAAGCGGAAGAACTCCTGGCCGAGATGCTCGATCGACTTCATGAGGATGCGCACCACGGGATGGCCGGCCCGCTCGAGCGCGGCGAGTTGCCCGTCATGGACCGGGTCGGCCTCGCCTTCGGTGCGGATGTCGATGAAGAAGCGGTCGTTGCCGTAGACGCTCTGGTCGTTCAGCGGTTCGCCTGCGATCGGGATCAGGCCCTTGCCGTCCTTGCCGGTCGATTCCGCGATCAGCTGCTCGGCCCAGGCGCCGAAATCGGCGATCTTCTTCGAGGCGAAGATCGTCACCTTGTCGCGGCCTTCGAGCCCGGCAAGCCCCATGGCAAGGCCGAGCTGCACGCCGGGATTTTCCTGCGGCGGCACGTCCGGCCCGCAGGAGCGGACCATGGCGAGCGCGTGACCGACGAAGCTCTTGACGTCGATGCCGGCGGTCGCGGCCGGCACCAGGCCGAACGGCGACAGCACCGAATAGCGGCCGCCGATCGACGGCTCGCCGTAGAAGATGCGGGCATAGTGCAGCTTCTTCGCTGCCTTCTCCAGCGATGAACCGGGGTCGGTCACCGCGATGAAGCGGTGGCCGGTGACAACAGACGGGCCGACCGCCTTGGCGACGCGCGCGTAGAAATAATCCTTCATCGCGTTCGGCTCGGTGGTGCCGCCGGACTTGCTGGACACGATGAACACGGTTTTCGCGATGTCGATCTTCTCCTCCATCGCCCGCACCTGGGCGGGATCGGTGGAGTCGAGCACGTGCAGTTTCGGGAAGCCCGGCTTGCGCGCAAACGTCTCGGCGAGCACCTCGGGCCCTAAGCTCGATCCGCCCATGCCGAGCACGACGGCATCGGAGAATTTCTGCCCCTTCACGCGGCCCGCATAATCCTCGTAATCGGCGACGTC
>JAEWBW010000575.1 GCA_023390955.1 Pseudomonadota bacterium | reverse complement strand
CTCTACAAGCGGGAGACATACGAGAGCGTGGACGTCGTGCGCGTCCCCACGCTGGTGTTCCCCAATCGTGGCTCGTTGCTGCGCATCCTCGACTATCTGAGCTTCGTCGTGACGGCGAGCCTTGCATCGCCGTTCATCGCCCGGGCCGACGTCGTGGTCGCGACGTCGCCGCACATCTTTGCCGCCGTCGCGGGATGGATCGTGAGCTGCGTCCACCGCCGGCCGTTCGTGTTCGAGGTGCGCGACCTCTGGCCTGATTCGATCGTCGCCGTCGGCGCCATGAAGGAAGGGCGGATGGTGAATCTCGTCCGCTATGTGGAGCGGTTTCTCTACCGGCACTCCGATCTCATCGTCACGGTGACCCATGCGACCCGCGACGTGCTGGTGTCGCGCGGAATCGACGCCGACAAGATCGTCGTCGTCACCAACGGCGCGGACACCAGCAAGCTCGCGCCGGGGCCGGCGCCGGCGTCGCTGCGCGAGAAGCTTGGAACCGAGAACACGGTCGTCGTCTCCTACATCGGAACGGTCGGCATGGCGCACGGGTTGCAGCTCATCCTGGATGCGGCAGAGGCGTGCCTGACCCGGGTTCCCGAGGCGCAATTCATCATCGTCGGTTCCGGTGCGGAGCGCGAGGAGCTGGAGCGGCAGGCTGATCACCGGGGCCTGAAGAACGTCCTGTTCGTCGGCCGCGTCTCGCACGATGAGACTGTCGACTATTGGCGCCTGAGCGACGTGACGCTGGTGCTGCTGAAAGACACCCCCCTGTTCAGGACGGTGCTGCCCTCGAAGATCTTCGAAGCGCTGGCGACCGGCACGCCGATCATCACCAATGTGCGGGGCGAGCTGGAGGTCCTGCTCGAGCCGCTGGACGCCGCGCTGGCCATCGCGCCCGACAGTGGTGTGGACGCGCTGGTGGACGCCATCGCGGAGCTTGTGCGCGATCCGGCGCGCCGGGCCAAGCTGGCGGCAAACGCTGCAGCCGGGGGCCAGCGCTACGAGCGCACGGCGCTGGCCGACAGCATGCTGGAGGCTTTGCAGCGGTTGTGCCCGAAGGAACCGGAAGAATCGGGCCGCGGGGGTCGCGGTCTTGTTGAGGACAAGTCGCGTTGACCGCGCAGGCTGCCGCGGAGACTGCTTCAACTATCTGAAATTTAACAATTTTTTCGGTTGCGGGTGGGGCCGGCAGCGGTCCCCGTTTGCGTTTGTATATTTGCGCGCGACTGGTTACACAGCGCTCCGCCGGGGTCCCGGGGCGAGCGTTAGGGCGGACAGCAAACCCGAAGATGCGAAAAGTCATTGCGATATTTGGAACGCGTCCGGAAGCCATCAAGATGGCGCCGGTCGTGACCGAGCTGCGGCGCAGCCAGAGCCTGGATCTGCGGGTCTGCGTCACGGGCCAGCATCGGGGCATGCTGGATCAGGTGCTGGACCTGTTCGCGATCAAGCCCGACTACGATCTGAATCTGATGTCGCCGAACCAGTCGCTGGACCAGCTGACCGCCAAGCTTCTCACGGGGATCGGGCAGGTCCTGGACCAGGACAAGCCGGATCTGGTGCTGGTCCACGGCGATACCGCGACCACGCTCTCCGGCTCGCTGGCCGCATTCTACCGCAAGCTGCCGGTGGGGCATGTCGAAGCGGGCCTGCGCTCCGGCTCGATGACCGCGCCCTGGCCGGAGGAGATGAACCGCCGCGTCGCCACCCTCGTGACCCGGTTTCACTTCGCCCCGACCGAGCGGTCGCGGCAAAATCTCATTGATGAAGCCGTCGATCCCTCGCAGATCCACCTGACCGGTAACACCGTCATCGATGCGCTGGTGGAGACCGTGGAGCGGCTGAAGAGTGCGCAGTCCACCCGCGCCGGGCTGCAGGACCGGTTCCGCTTCCTCGATCCCGATCGTCCCGTGATCCTCGTCACCGGGCACCGGCGCGAGAATTTCGGCGACGGGTTCGAGAACATCTGCAAGGCGCTGCTCGACATCGTCGCGCGGCACAATGTGCAGATCGTCTACCCCGTCCACCCCAATCCCAACGTTCTGGCGCCCGTCCAGCGGCTGCTTGGAAACGAGAAGCGGATTCACCTGATCGACCCGCTGGACTACGAGCCGTTCGTCTATCTGATGGAGCGTTCGCATCTCATCATCACCGATTCCGGCGGCGTGCAGGAGGAGGCACCGTCCCTCGGCAAACCGGTGCTGGTGATGCGCGACACCACCGAACGTCCCGAGGCGGTCGATGCCGGCACGGTGATCCTGGTGGGCACGTCCCGCGAGCGCATCTTCGAGGAGGCAACCAGGCTGTTGACGGACCGCGACCACTATGGGCGGATGGCGCAAGCGATCAATCCCTATGGCGACGGCCTGGCTGCAAAGCGAATTCGCAAGGTGATCGAGGACCAGCTGTGAGCGACGTAAAGCTAAGAACGATTTGTGTGGTCGGGCTCGGTTACATCGGGCTCCCAACCGCGGTCGTGCTCGCCTCGCGCGGTGTCTCGATCGTCGGCGTCGACGTCAGCGAGGCGGTCGTCGCCAAGATCAACCGCGGCCAGGTTCACATCGTCGAGCCTGACCTCGATGCGGTGACCGCGCGCGCGGTCCAGGTCGGAAAGCTGCGCGCGGCCACGAAGCCTGCACCGGCCGATGCCTTCATCATCGCCGTTCCCACGCCGTTTCACGACGGCAAGGCAGACCTGAGCTATGTCGAGGCTGCGGCTGCGTCCATCGCGCCGGTCCTCAAGCGCGGCGATCTCGTCGTGCTGGAATCGACTTCGCCGCCGGGCACCACGGAACGGATGGCGGCGCAGCTTGCGGCGCTGCGGCCCGATCTGCGCATGCCGAAATCGGATGTCGAGGATTGCGACGTTCATATCGCCTATTGTCCCGAGCGCGTGTTGCCGGGACGCGTGTTGGTCGAACTGGTCGAGAACGACCGCGTGATCGGCGGCATCACGGCCAAGTGCTCGGCTCGAGCCGAGGAGCTCTATCGCATCTTCTGCACCGGCAGCCTGCTCAAGACCAATGTCCGCACTGCGGAGATGTGCAAGCTGACGGAAAACTCGTTTCGCGACGTCGGCATCGCCTTCGCGAACGAATTGTCGATCGTTTGCGACAAGCTCGGCATCAATGTCTGGGAGCTGATCCGGCTCGCCAACCATCACCCGCGCGTCAATATCCTGCAGCCCGGCCCCGGCGTCGGCGGCCACTGCATTGCAGTCGATCCCTGGTTCATCGTCGAAGCGGCGCCGCAGGAATCGCGCCTGATCCGCACCGCGCGCGAGGTCAATGACGGCAAGCCTGCCTATGTCCTCGACAAGATCAAGACCGCGATCGCCGGCGCGCGTTCGGTCGGCGCTTTTCCGAAAGTGCTGACGCTCGGCCTTGCGTTTAAACCTGACGTCGACGACTTCCGCGAGAGCCCTGCGCTCGAGATCGCAGAAGAGGTGGCCGGGTGGAACAATTGCGAGCTGCTGGTATCGGAGCCCTTCGCCGAGCTGTTGCCGGGGAAGCTAGCCACGCACAAGAACGTCCGCATGGTGCATGACGTCACGGGAGCGATTGCCGAAGCGCATATCGTCGTGATGCTGGTCAATCATCGTGCCTACAATGAAATCGCGCCGGCCGAACTGAACGGCAAGGTGGTGATCGACACGCGCGGAGTATGGTCGTGAAGCAGCTGCTGGTCCGGTCGGGCAAGGTCTTTCTGCAGGATGTTCCGGCCCCTGTCGCCGGTCCCAAGAACGTGCTGGTCCGGGTCGAGCGTTCGTGCGTGAGCGTCGGCACCGAGATGGCCGGCGTCAAGATGTCGGGCCTGCCGCTGTATCGCCGCGCCCTCAAGCAGCCGCACCACGTCAAGCGCGTGCTTCAGCTGATGCGGGACCAGGGCGTCGCGCGCGTCTACAAGCAGGTCAAGGGCAAGCTCGATGCGGGGTTGCCGACCGGCTACTCGGCCGCAGGCACCGTCATCGCGGTGGGATCCGAGGTTGACGGGATCGCGATCGGCGATCGTGTCGCCTGCGCAGGGGCGGGTGTTGCGAACCACGCCGAGGTCATCGA
>JAEWBW010000573.1 GCA_023390955.1 Pseudomonadota bacterium | reverse complement strand
ACGACCGCGCGGCCGGCATCATCATCATCTACGGCACCGCGCTGCATGCGCTGGAGGATCGCGCCAGCCCGAAGCCGGGCGAGACGCTCGCGGTGCTCGGCGCTGCCGGCGGCACCGGCCTCGCTGCGTGCGAGCTCGGCAAGCTGATGGGGCTGAAGGTGATCGCCTGCGCCTCGTCGGAGGAGAAGCTCGAATTCGCCAAGGCGCATGGCGCCGAGCTGACGCTGAACTACGCCAAGGAAGATCTGAAGGAAGGCCTGCGCAAGCTGACGAACGGCAAGGGCGTCGACATCATCTTCGATCCGGTGGGCGGCGCCTACGCCGAGCAGGCGCTGCGTTCGATCGCATGGGAAGGCCGCTTCCTCGTCATCGGCTTTGCCGCGGGCGACATTCCGAAGATGCCGCTCAACCTCGCGCTGCTGAAGGGCTGCGACATCCGCGGCGTGTTCTGGGGCGCCTGGACGCGACTCAACGCGGCGAAGAACCGCGCCAATCTCGAGAAGCTCGTGAAGTGGACGGCGGAAGGAAAGATCTCGTCCCACGTCGACCGCACCTTCCCGCTGGCGCAAACCGCCGACGCACTGAAGGTGCTCGCCGGACGCCAGGCCATGGGCAAGGTGATTTTGCATCCGTGATGTGAGGCACTGCGACTGTGTCGCGCTGCGCAAACTACACCCTCAACTGTCATCGCCCGCCTTGTGCGCAATTGCGCACTGGGGCGGGCGATCCAGTACTCCGAGACAGTTGTTATTGAATCGAGGGGCCACGGCGTACTGGATGCCCCGGTCAAGCCGGGGCATGACAGCGGTTGGTGTAGCAACAGATCGTAGCTAACCCGCCGCTTCCGTCTCACCCACGCCGCGCTTGAGCGCGGTCCGCGCCGCTTCGCGGTGTTCGCTGGTGATGTGGGTGGCGACCATGCGGATCGCGGTGGCCAGCACCGCGGCGTCGTCGGTGAAGCCGAGCATCGGCATCACGTCCGGAACGAAATCGAATGGCAGGATGAAATAGGCGAGCGCGCCCAAGAGCGAGGCCTGGACATGGCGCGGCGTCTGCCGGTCGAAGGCGCAGTAATAGGCCGCCAGCAGATCTTCCGCGAACGGCACCTGCGCCACGACGCGCTTCAGCTTGCGCCAGAAGCGGCGGCGCACGCTCTCCTGATCTTCCGCGAGCCGGTCCGCAGGCTCGAAGCCGACACTGTGCTCGGCGGCCATGATCGAAAACTCCCCATTCAGATCGGCGCGGCCGTTGGCCGCATCCGACGCCATTCACAACATGGGGATCGCTGCAGGCCCTGCAAGGGATCAAGCCAAGGGCGCGCGCTATTTGGCGATGGCGTTCATGGCCTTGGCGAGCTCGATGTCGAGCGAGGTGACGCCGCCGGCGTCATGGGTCGACAGCACCACCTCGACCGTCTTGTAAACGTTCTTCCATTCGGGGTGATGATCCATCTTCTCGGCGACCAGCGCGACACGCGCCATGAAGCCGAAAGCCTCGTTGAAATCCTTGAAAGTGAACGTCTTGCCGATGGCCTCCCGGCCTGTGATCTCGGTCCAGCCGGGGACGCTGCCCACAGCCTGCTTGCGGGCTTCCGCCGATAGCCGCTCTGCCATGACCGCCTCCATTGTTCAGTGGAACTTTACCCTAACACCGTGCTTCCACGGGGGTTCAATTGGGGTCTCCGCTAACCATGACGCAGATGTAACCCCGCGGGGCAAGAAATTTGCTACAATTGCAGGCGTATCGATCAGGCGCCATGAAAGTGAGCCTGAAACGTCTGTATGGGAGAGCGATGACCGGGGGTCTCGACCTCGCTGAAGCACCCAAAGCAACGTCGCCGCGATCTGCGGCGCGGCGGACCATGCTCGTTTCGCTCGCTCTCGTGCTCGCCATCTTTGGCGCGCTCGCCGGCGGTTATTATTTCGCCATGCGCCCGGTGACGCTGAAGATCGCGGTCGGTCCCCCCAACAGCGACGACGTCAAGGTGGTGCAGACGCTGACGCAGGCCTTTACACAAAGCAAAGGCTCCGTGCGGCTGCGTCCGATCCAGACCGACGGCGTCACGGCGAGCGCCACCGCGCTCGCTGAAGGCAAGGCCGACCTCGCCATCGTGCGCGGGGATGTCGAAGTGCCCAAGAACGCGCAGGCGGTTGCGATCCTGCGCAAGAACGTCGTGGTGCTGTGGGCCGTGCCCGGCAAAGGCAAGAAGAAGGGCGCCAAGATCACCAAGGTGACGCAGCTGGCGGGCCATCGCGTCGGCGTCATCGGCCGCACACCGGCCAACGTCAATCTGCTCAAGGTGATCCTGAGCCAATACGGCGTCGACGTCGCCAAGGTCGAGATCATCCAGTTTCCAGCCAACGAGGCAGCCGAAGCGATCAAGGCCCAGAAGGCCGACGCCTATCTCGCGGCGGGCCCCGTCAACAGCAAGATCACCACCGACGCCATTGCCGCGTCCACCAAGGACGGCGGCACGCCGGTCTATCTCTCGATCGATTCGGCGGATGCGATCGCGCAAAAACATCCGGTCTACGAGGCCGCGGAAATTCCCGCCGGGACCTATGGCACCGACCGCCCGGAGGACGAGGTCAAGACCATCAGCTTCTCGCACTACGTGGTGGCACGCAAAGGCCTGTCGGAAGCAACCGTCGCCGCCTTCACGCGGCAGCTGTTCGCGATCCGCCAGCAGCTGGTCAACGAATTCCCGCTGGCCGCGAAGATCGAGACGCCAGATACCGACAAGGACGCCGTGATCCCCGTGCATCCCGGCGCCGCCGCCTTCGTCGACGGCGAGGAAAAGACCTTCCTCGACAGATACAGCGATTACATCTGGTGGACGCTGATGGCGCTGTCGGCGATGGGCTCGGTCGGCGCCTGGTTCGCCGGCTACCTCAAGAAGGACGAACGCGACAACAACAGCCATCTGCGTGACCGCCTGCTCGACATGATCGCCGCCGCGCGGAAGTGCGAGACGACCGAGGAGCTCGACCAGATGCAGGCCGAGGCCGACGAGATTTTGCGCGATACGTTGCGCTGCTTCGATCACGGCGCGATCGAGGAAGGCGCGCTGACCGCCTTCAGCATGGCGCTCGAGCAATTCCACACCGCCGTCGCCGACCGCAAGACGGTGCTGTTCACCCTCGCGCAGAACCTACAGCGCACCAGTGCGCAGTTCAGGGCCGCGAGTAACGCGTAAGCGACTGCACGCGTTATTGCTGCGTCACGTTGTCTCGATATAGCCTGCCGTCATTCCGGGGCCGGTATCATCGAGACGTCCATGACCATCAAACTCTCCCGCCGACGTTTTCTCTCGACCAGCGCCGGTGCACTCGGCGCGATTGCGATGCCGCATCTGTCGCGCGCGGCGGACCGGCCGGTGATCACCCATGGCGTGCAGTCCGGTGATATCACCATGGACGGCGGCGTGGTCTGGGCCCGCGCCGATCGTCCATCGCAGATGCTGGTCGAGGTTGCGACGACCGAGTCGTTCAAGGACGCCCGCGCGCTGCCGCCGATCGCGACACTGCCCGAGTGCGACTTCACCGCGAAGATGCTGGTGGAGAATTTGCCGGGCGGACAGGACATCTTCTATCGCGTCCGCTTTCGCGACCTCTCGCACACCGCGATCGAGAGCGAACCGGTCGTGGGTCGCTTCCGCACCGCGCCGGCCGATCGCCGCGACGTCAGCTTCGTCTGGGGCGGCGACGTCGTGGGCCAGGGCTGGGGCATCAACCCCGATGACGGCGGCATGGTCACCTTCTCGACCATGCGCAAGCACCGCCCGGATTTCCTGCTGCATTCCGGCGACACCATCTATGCCGACGGCCCGCTGCAGCCCGAAGTGAAGCTCGCCGACGGCAAGATCTGGAAGAACGTCACGATTCCCGAGAAAGCGAAAGTTGCCGAAACGCTCGACGAGTTTCGCGCCGCGCACAAATACAATTTCACCGACGACAATGTCCGCGCCTTCAATGCCGAGGTGCCGATCTTCGTGCAGTGGGACGACCACGAGGTGACCAACAACTGGTCGCTGTCGAAGGAGCTGCCGGCCGCCTACAAGGAGCGCAACATCGCGCTGCTGGCGGCGCGCGCGGGACGCGCCTTCCACGAGATGTATCCGATGCGCGAGAGCATCAGCGAGCCGGGCCGGATCTATCGCCAGATCGCCTATGGCCCGCATCTCGACGTCTTCATGCTCGACGAGCGCAGCTATCGCAGCCCGAACGGGGCGAACCTCGAAACCGACTATGGGCCCGCGTCCTACTTCCTCGGGCCGGAGCAGATCGCCTGGCTGAAGCGCGGCCTGCTCAATTCGCGCGCGACCTGGAAGGTGATCGCCTCCGACATGCCGCTCAGTTTGATCGTGGCTGATACGCCGAAGGGTGGCTCGGAGGCCGTTGCGCAAGGCGATGGCCCGCCGCGCGGCCGCGAGCTGGAGATCGCTGACCTCCTGCGCTTCGTCAAGACGGCGCCGATCATGAACACGGTGTGGCTGACCGCCGACGTGCACTATGCCGCCGCGCATTATTACGATCCGAACAAGGCGCAATTCCAGGAGTTCGAGCCGTTCTGGGAGTTCGTCGCCGGTCCCCTGCACGCCGGCACCTTTGGCCCGAACAAGCTCGACAACACGTTTGGGCCGGAGGTGCGTTTCATCAAGGCGCCGGAGCCGGGCAAGGCGAACCTGCCGCCGTCGGCCGGCATGCAGTTCTTCGGTCACGTCAAGATCGACGGCGCGAACGGGCAGATGACGGTGACGCTGCGCGACCGCGCCGATGTCGCGCTGTGGTCGACCACGCTCGATCCGAAGCCCGGCTGACGCCTGACCACGTGAACCATCCGGACGGCTCGCGCGACCATTGCAGGCCCGCCTGGTTTCGAGACGGGCCTGATTTCGTTCAAGCCCTTTTCAGGTCGAAGCCGTGCAGTTCAGCCGCCGATTAATGGTCTTTGCGTTCCTGCTGCTGCAAGCACCCTTCGCTTCGGCGCAAGCGGCGGAGAAGGATATGGCGACGCGGCTCCGCGAAGCCTTTGCGTCACCCTACGGCAAGGCAATGAGCGCCGAGCTCGGTAAATCCCTGCGCAGCAGCGCTGATCCCGCGTGTCTGGCCGACAAGGGTCTCGCCGCCGACCAGCTCGAGTCACGCGGCCGCGACATCGTCATCAAGTGGGGGACGCGGGCGATGGAGGGCATATTGGCACCCGCTGAAAAGGAGCTCGCCGCGAACCCATTTGCCGGCGCGGCTGAGCTGGAACGCCTGAAGAGCAATCCGGACGTGAAGCGCTATGTGACGATGTTCGAGCCCATCCGTCACGCGAACGATCTCAACATCGTCTTCGAGAATTTCGATCGCTACAATCTGGTCTACCGCGTCAAGCTTCGCGGCGTCCATCCGCTGGGGACCGGCAACGAAGACCTGCGCCGTCTCGACCAGATCGACGCCACGGAAGAGAAGCTGGAGAAATTCGTCCAAGGCAGCCGGTCGAAAGCGCTGAAGCGCTTCCTGGATTTGACTGATCAGGAAGCTGCTGCGCGGATGGCCGCGGTCAAGAAGGTTTTCGACCCGTCCATCGGACCGCTTGATTTCTTCAAGGGCGTCGAGAACGATCTCGCCGAACTCTGCATCCGCTCCGGCAAATAATCTCAATCGGCGTACGCGCGCAGCGCCGCTTCCAGCGCATCGCTGGAGCACGGCTTCTGCAATCGCGCCTGCGTCGCGAATTCAGCTGGGATGCTGGTCTCAGCGCCGTAACCGGTGACGAAGACGAACGGGATGTTCAGCGCCGTCAGCCGCTCCGCGATCGCAAAGCTTTTCTCGCGGACCAGCTCGACATCGAGCAGCGCGAAATCAGGCGCCCGCTCGTCGATGGCCTGGAGCGCGCGCGCCACGGATCCGACCGTGCGCACGCGGGCTACGCCGAAGCCGGTGCAACGGTCTTCAAAATCGATCGCGATGATCGGATCGTCCTCGACGATCAGGACGTCGGCAGGGCATGCGCGGCCGTCCGGAGAAGCGGGTTTCATGATCCTGCTGACTGAGGCTGGAGGTATTTTCCTAGGCAGGACCGCCACTAGCCGACACCTGCGCCCAGCGCATCGGAGGGTTCCCGGAACGAAACTCACCACATGATCGTTCCCTCGTCTGTCCACTTGTGCACACAGGTGGCGCGCAGGACTCGCTAGTTTGGAGAAGGGAGATGGGGAGTTCACGATGGACGCGCATATCAGTAAGGCCAACGAAGTCATCAGCCGGCCCTACAACAATTTGCTGCGGCGATTGAGCAGTGCGGATTACGCGCTGATCGCGCCGTATATCGTGGTCGAGGAGGCCGCCGCCAATTCGCTGCTCTACAATCCCGGCGACGACGTGCAGGTCGTGCACTTTCCCTGCGGACCGGCGCTGGCGACATTCGTGGTGGCCAATGAGGACGGCCGCGATGTCGAGACGATTCTGGTCGGCCGCGAAGGCGCGGTCGGTGGCATCGTCAGCGAAGGATTCTTGCCGGCCTATACCCGCATCTGCGTCAAGTTCGGCGGACCATTCGCACGCCTCAACGTCGCCAAGCTCGAGGCCGCCAAGGCGAAATCCAAGACGCTGAACAACATCTTCGCGCGCTATGCCGATTGCATGCTGGCGCAGATCTTCCAGTCAACGGCCTGCAACGCCGTGCACTCGATCGAGCAACGGACCGCCAAATGGATTCTCGCGGCGATGGAGCGCACCGACGGCAACGACATCGTGCCGCTGACGCACGAGCAATTGTCGACGCTGCTCGGCGTCGGCCGCAGCTATGCGAGCCGGGTGATCCAGTCGTTCAAGGCGGAAGGCGTGCTGGAGACGCGACGCGGCTCGATCCTGGTGCGCAACCGCGACGGGCTGCGGCTGCGCGCGTGTCTCTGCAACGAATCCGTCAAAAGCCACTTTGACGACGTGCTGCGCGGGGTCTATCCGACGGCGGAGGCCAGCGCGGGATCGGTCTGACCGGTCCACCAGGCGGGCGGCCCGGCTGCGGTGACACAAATATGACCGGGGTCGCTGCCAAACGCCCCTAAGCCCCGGGAATCCCCGGGCAAAATTCAGTCAACCAACCGTCAAAGAACACATTGTTTTTTGGCGTTTTCTGCCTATATTGCGGCGCAAACGCGTTGAGGTGCCCGGCTTGATCTGCCGGGCTTCCTTTTTGGGCGGACCAGGCCCCGTTTTCCACGTTTCACAGCGTTGTCCGAGAACAGGTCCCGGTTTGACCGGCGAGATCGCGCTTAACCCATTGTTCGACCGCAAAGAAGCCCGCTCATGAACCTCCGTAACATCGCCATCATCGCCCACGTCGACCACGGCAAAACCACCCTGGTCGACAAGCTGCTGCAGCAATCCGGCACCTATCGCGACAACCAGAAAGTCGCCGAGCGCGCCATGGACTCCAACGATCTGGAGCGCGAGCGCGGCATCACCATTCTGGCCAAGTGCACCTCGGTGACCTGGGAAGGCACCCAGATCAACATCGTCGACACCCCCGGCCACGCCGATTTCGGCGGCGAGGTCGAGCGCATCCTGTCGATGGTCGACGGCGTGATCGTGCTCGTCGACGCCGCTGAAGGCCCGATGCCGCAGACCAAATTCGTGGTCGGCAAGGCGCTCAAGCTCGGCCTCAAGCCGATCGTTGCCATCAACAAGGTCGATCGTCCCGACGCCCGCATCTCCGAAGTCGTCAACGAGGTGTTCGACCTGTTCGCAGCGCTCGACGCCACCGACGAGCAGCTCGACTTCCCGATTCTCTACGGCTCGGGCAAGAACGGCTGGATGGCGAACTCGCCCGACGCCTCCCATGACGTCGGCATGAAGCCGCTGTTCGAGCTCGTGCTCAAGCATGTGGCGCCCCCCGTGGTCCAGGAAGGCCCGTTCCGGCTGCTCGGCACCATCATCGAGGCCAATCCCTATCTCGGCCGCATCATCACCGGCCGCATCGCGTCGGGCTCTGTGAAGCCGAACCAGGCCGTCAAGGTGCTGTCGCGTGAAGGCAAGCTGATCGAGAACGGCCGCATCACCAAGATCCTTGCGTTCCGCGGCCTCGAGCGCCAGCCGGTCGAGTTCGCCGAGGCCGGCGACATCGTCGCCATCGCGGGCCTCACCAAGGGCACCGTCGCCGACACCTTCTGCGATCCCACGGTCGAGAGCGCGCTGCAGGCGCAGCCGATCGATCCGCCGACCGTGTCGATGACATTCATCGTCAACAACTCGCCGCTCGCCGGCACCGAGGGCGACAAGGTCACCAGTCGCCTGATCCGCGACCGCCTGATGCGCGAGGCCGAAGGCAATGTCGCACTGCGCGTCGTCGAGTCCGCTGACAAGGACGCGATGGAAGTATCGGGCCGCGGCGAATTGCAGCTCGCGATCCTGATCGAGACCATGCGCCGCGAGGGCTTCGAGCTCTCTGTGTCGCGTCCGCGCGTGGTGTTCCAGAAGGACGAAGCCACCGGCCAGACCCTGGAGCCGATCGAGGAGGTCGTGGTCGACGTCGACGAGGAGCATTCCGGCGTCGTCGTGCAGAAGATGAGCGAACGCAAGTCCGAGCTGATCGAGATGAAGCCGTCCGGCGGCAACCGCCTGCGTCTGGTGTTCTACGCGCCGACCCGCGGCCTGATCGGCTACCAGGGCGAGCTGATGACCGATACCAAGGGCACGGCGATCATGAACCGCCTGTTCCACGACTACCTGCCGTACAAGGGCGCGATCCAGGGCCGTCGCAACGGCGTGCTGATCTCGAACGACCAGGGCGAGGCGGTGGCCTACGCCATGTTCAAGCTGGAAGACCGCGGCCCGATGATGATCGAGCCCGGCTGGAAGGTCTACAAGGGCATGATCGTCGGCGAGCATACCCGCGACAACGATCTCGAGATCAACGTTCTCAAGGGCAAGCAGCTCACCAACATCCGCACCACCTCGAAGGACGAGGCTGTGCGCCTGACCCCGCCGATCCGCATGACGCTGGAAAAGGCGCTGGCCTATATCGAGGACGACGAGCTGGTGGAGATCACCCCGAAGTCGATCCGCCTGCGCAAGCAGCATCTCGATCCGAACGACCGCAAGCGCGCGGAAAAGGCCAAGGAAGCGGTGGCGTAAGGCCACTGCTCTCGTGCCCCGGACGCAGCGCAGCACGCCAGTGATGCGCTGCTCAGCCGGGGCCCATCTACTCTCGCTATTTTCAAGACATTCTGGGTCCCTGCTCAGCGGCGCGGCACTACGCGCCGCACCGCGTCCGGGACACGATAGCTGCATATCTGTCCGGCTTCTGGCACCCCACCGAACGTGCTAGAGCCCGCTCATGGCCTCCCTTCCCTCCTCCGTCGACGTCGCGATCATCGGTGCCGGCGCAGCCGGCCTTGGTGCGGCGCATGCGCTGCAGGGCTCCGGTCTCTCCACCATCGTGCTCGAAGCGCGCAATCGCCTCGGCGGGCGCGCCTGGACCATTCAGGCCTCGCCTGAGGTGACCTTTGACGCCGGCTGCGGCTGGCTGCATTCGGCGGACCAGAACTCTTTCGTTCCGATCGCCGCGCAACTCGGCTTCGAGATCAACAAGGACCTGCCGCCCTGGCGCGAGCGCGTCGTCGGCAACGCCTTTCCGCAGGCCGAGCGCGACGAATTTCTGCGCGCCATGGACGCGTTCTATGAGCGGCTCTGGCAGGCCGCGCAAACCGGTGTCGACGCCCCCGCAAGCGACAGCCTCGAGCCCGGCAATCGCTGGAATCCGATGATCGACGCGATCTCGACCTACATCAATGGCTGCGAGCTCACGGAGATGTCGCTGCTCGACTGGGACGCCTATGAGGACAGCAACGTCAACTGGCGCGCCCGCCGCGGCTATGGCGCGCTGATCGCCGCCTACGGCGCGCTCTGTCCGGTGGCGCTGAATTGCAACGTCACGCTGATCGATCATTCCGGGCACCGCATTCGCCTCGAGACGACGCAGGGCACGCTGACGGCGGACAAGGTGATCATCACCGTGCCGACCAACCTGATCGCCGATGAAGCGATCCGCTTCTCGCCACCGCTTCCGCTAAAGGTCGATGCCGCCCGCGGCCTGCCGCTCGGCGCCGACGACAAGGTGACGCTCGCGCTCGACGACGCGGAGGCCTATCCGAAGGAAGGCAATTTGCGCGGCGCCACCATGCGCAGCAAAATGGGCACCTATCACATCCGCCCGTTCGGCCAGCCCTGCATCGAAGGCTTTTTCGGCGGCAGTTTTGCGCGCGAACTGGAGGCCGCCGGTGACGGCGCCTTCGCCGCGCAAAGCATCGACGAGATCGCAGCGTTTCTCGGCAACGACATCAGGCGCAAACTAAAGCCGCTCGCCGAATCCCGCTGGGTCAACGATCCCTTCGCGCGCGGCTCCTATTCGCACGCCCTGCCCGGCCACGCCGGAGACCGCGCCGTGCTGGCGGAGCCGGTGGATGAACGATTGTTCTTTGCGGGCGAAGCGACGTCGCCGGAGTTTTTCTCGACGGCGCACGGGGCGAGGGATTCCGGCGAGCGGGCGGCGAAGGAAGTGCTGGCGGCGGTAGCGAAACCCTAGCTCCCGTCATTGCGAGCGCAGCGAAGCAATCCAGAATTCCTCCTCTGAGACAGTCTGGATTGCTTCGTCGCTGCGCTCCTCGCAATTGCGATCATCAAAATCTCAGCCTGCGAAGCAAGAAGGTCAATCGTTATCCATCCCTTGCCGCACTGCCTCAAATGCATCGAGCGCAAGTGCAACAAACTCAGAGTAGCCTAGATGGTCTAACGTCGAGTATTCGGTCCGCATGAGCTCCTCAATCTCGAGGGCATCCTCAAGACCGCAGCCGACAATTTCTATAATAAGGCGCTGATAGGACATGAGCGTCTAGCCGGCGAGCGATCATCCCTTGAAGACTTGGTCTCGGTGGAACTTTAGATAGTGTGCGTTCGGATACACCGTCTGATCTTTTGGCAGATTGACCTCTCCGCTCTCATTAAGAAGCCGGAGCGCATTGTCAGGAACACGGTTCTTTGCGACCAATATCTTGAAGTCATCTCCGATTGAGATCAGTCCTCGGTCAAACATCCAATGCACTGTCCCGGACAGAGCGAGGCCGTTTCTGACTGTATCAGGTCCATCGGCCGCGACCGGCCTAATATGCGCGGCCTCCACCTCGGGTTTCCCCCCACCGTTGATCAGCCGGAGACCTGTTAGAGCACATCGATTGTCGTACGCTGCGCGAACAGCGAACTTGAACGCCACATCTCGAAATGGCCGAGAAATGGTCATCTCAATGAGAGGCCGCTTAAAATCCTTCTGCGCCTCGTCAATCTCAGTACGGAGCGGGCTATCAATAGGTTGCTCCTCATTAAGAACGGGAAGGAATCCAGCCCTCAGTATGAGATCAAAGTCCTCGTCGGATATGTTGCGAACAGCCCGCTGTGCCAGCCCTAAATTTGTACCGCCGCTGTCATTCCTCAATCGACTCTCGTAGTAGTTAGCTCTCTCTCGAAAGGGTACAGGGCGAGTGAATGGAAGAAAGTTCGTTATTTCGGCGTAGTAGTGATCGGCCAAGCTCGGGTGATTCCTAATGCCGGTCACCTGCGCTGAAGCAAAATAGGCTTGCCTGCCTCCTCTGCTTGATAAGGATGAGTCCTTACGTCGAGGTTCGTAGTAGATGATCTGATCGCCGACAGCGGCGCGCACTTGATTTAGATAGCTGCTCGGAAAATGATAATAGAATTCCGGCTGGTCGTCGTAACTCGGCGTGACACGCGTTGTAAAAATCGCCTTGGTCATAACGATTCCGAACGGGCAGTAATGCCTAGATCGACAAACTCTAGATCAAGCCAACTCCGATAGATAGTCCGCACCGCCCCTTTCCTCATTCAATCACCCGCGCCCGCAAATCCGCATCAGGCACGAAGCACGAATCGTACTTGCCGAAGATGCGATAGCGGTTCTGCGCGACGAGATTGTAGACGCCGTTCCGCAACGGCTTTGGCACGGCAAACAGCGCGCGGGTCCAGCTCCAGCCGGGCAGTTGCGACAGCACCGTCAATGCAGCATCGGATTTCATGACCGCTTGGCCACCGTGAATCACCGCATTGGTGTCGGGATCCTCGGGATCGATGCCGAATGTCTGGGCCAATCGCGTGCCATAGGCCGACTGGATCGGCGTGAAGCGGAAGCGCCTCGCCCTATCACGCGCGGCGACGAAGCGGACCCAGCGCGAGCAGAAGATGCAGACGCCGTCGAACAGGATTACGTCGTCGTCGGGCCAACTCGCCATCAGCGATTATCCAGCATCAACAGCGCAACGACCATCAGGACAATGGCAGGCCCGGTCTTCACGAGCGCGCCGAGCGGCTCGATCCAGAGATCTGGCGCGAGGATCGCCGATCCGAACATATAGCCGAGCGAGGCCACGATGCCTGCGGTGAGCCCGATTGCCGCGGTACGGCGGAAGGCGATCAGGACGCCGATGCTCATGTCCATCAGGCTGGTGCCGATCGTGACCGGATCGACCAGCGCCGGCGGAAAGCCGTGCGACGCCAGAATGTCGGCGGCGGCGCGATAGGAGATGAACAGCGCGATGAAGCCGGAGATGACCCAGAATTCGACCAGGCTGACGAACACCAGCGCCTTGATGAGAAACAGCCGCGCGAACCATTTGTCCTGGATGGTCGCGGGGTGACGGCCGGCGGCCTGCGCGAGTGTCTTCGGCACAATGCCCGTGGCCCCGATCCACGCTGCAGGGTCACCGGCCACGCCGCGACGGAGTTCTGCGATCGCGGTGGAGCGCATCGGCGGCATCCAGCCTAGCCAGGCGGCGAGATCGCCGAACTTCGCGCCGAGATCGAGCATGAAGGCAGGCATCGGGATGGACGGCCAGCCGGCGGTGCCGAAGGCGCGGCGAAACTGCTTGATCACACCCGCCATCGTGACCGGCTCTGCCTGCATCAGGTCCCAGCTTACCGCCTTCACGGAGGGATCACCGATGTCGCGTCCGGCGAGCCAGGCGATGGTGGCGGCGATGTCCTCGACTGCAACAGGTTGGAATTGCGTCGCCATCTCCTTCGCGGGCAGGTCGAGCGGGAAGGCCGCGAGCGAACGCAGCATGGCGCTGCCGCCATAGGCTGACGGCGCGACCACGAAACCTGGACGCAGGATGGCGTGCGGAATGCCCGATGCCGCAATCAGCCGTTCGGCCTCGCGCTTGGTCGTTGCGAAGGCGGTGCGGTCCTCGTTCGCAGTGCCGGGGATCGAGATGTGCACAAGACGGATCGCACGATCAGAGGCGCCGATCGCCTCGAGCAGGCGCGCGACGAAATCGCGATGCACGGCGTTGGTGTCACTACCGGGCCCATCCTGCAGCACGCCGAGGCAATTCACGACGACGTGGACCGCATGCTCCTTCAGGAGCCGCGTCAGCGCCGCAACATCGAGCGACAGGATCGGCAGCTCGATATCGAGCGCGCTCATCACCTGCGCCGGCGAGAAGCTACGCGCGACGCCGACAACACGAAAGCCCCTGGCGCGAAGATCGTCGGTGACGAAGCGGCCGATCAGGCCGGAGGCGCCGAACAGGAGGATGCTCTTGGGCTCGCTCATCGGCTCACTCAAAACGGTTTTGCGATCATCAGCCAGAGGATCGCCATGGTCGCACCGAAGCCCGGAAAGCCGAACGCGAACCAGCGGCGGAACAGCGTGTAATAACGCGGCGGCAACCCCTGCTGCGTCTCCGCGGCCTTGCGCGCGAGGTCACGCATCTCGATCTGCATGAAGATGACGGGCATCCAGAACAGTCCGGCCACGGCGTAAAGCACCAGTGCGGCCAACAGCCAACGCTCGGCGATCCCTGTTGCCGACAGCATCATCAGGAGACCGCCGGTGATCGGCTGAAGCAGCACCGCCGACAGCGTGAAGATGGCATCGGCGATGACGACGACGGACGCAGTGCGCGCGATGAACGCGACGTCGCGGCTGCGATGGGCCATCAGCATGAAGAAGGCGATGCCGGTCCCGGTGCCAAGGATGACGATGGCGCCCAGCACGTGCAGGAACTTGACCAGGAAATACGCCGTCATGGCTTTCTGGCCGTCACGGGTTTCGGCGGAGTCAGCGCGCGGTCGAGCGCCTTGCTCGCGGCTTTCACGCCCGCCTCCGTTTCGATCATCCAGTGACCTTCGCTGCCGACGGCGGGCATTTTCTGGAAGTCCACCTTGCCGCCGGCGCCGCGGAACGCGTCGGCCAACGCCTGTGAGAATGCGATCGAGAAATAGGTATCGTTGGCTGCCACGACCCAGCTGACGGGCACGCGCACGGTCTTGCCGAACTCACCAGCCGCGAGCTTGAGCGCAGCGGGTGCGCACACCTTGTCCGGAATATCGTTGGCGTGACCGCCGCGCCCCGGTGCGAAGGCAATGATTGCGGAGATCAGTTTTGGATCGGCATTGAGCGCCAGCGCGCCCCATGCGCCGGCGGAATGACCGAGCACGACGATGGAATCCTTGCGAACGAAATCCTGCTTACGCAAAAACTCCAACGCGACGACGATCTCGTCCGCCGTCGCGCGACCGGATCGCGCATAATCCGCTTCGTCACAGCCGCCCTGGTCCTCGACATAGCGACCGCCGGTTGCACCATGGCCGAGGCGCTCCGGCACGAGCACAGCAAAACCGCGCGCGACCAGAAACGCCGCCAAAGCGCGGTACTCCGGCTGCGGCATTTGCGCGCGACGCAACACGTTCTGTGTCGAAGCATGCGCGATCACCGCGAGCCTGAACGGACCTTCGCCCGCGGGACGGAACAGCAGCGCACGCGCCGGTGTTGTCTGATCCGATGACGGCACGCGCCATGGCTGCCTGCGATCCGGTTGCTCCTCCGCGCCGGCCGGACCCAACGCGGACTGCGCATGCAGGACCGGCGTGGCAAGCACAGCCAGTGCGCAGGCAGCGATGACGGCGGGAAGAAAACGCATGAGATGCCAAGCGTGACGAAGCGGTGATGCGCAGTGTAGCGGGCGCGAATCAAACTCGCCGCTGCATTCTGAAACGCGCCTCACAGCACCGTGAAGAGGACGGCTATGCACGGTCATGCACAGGCTGATTCTCGCGAACGCGACAGCTTGTCCTCTTTCGGTACAACACGGCTAAGATACTGATGCAGAAAGTCCACACGTTAACCGATAATTAACGATAGGTCTTGCCGCCGGCGCGGCGACTTGGTTTGATCGCGTCCATGAGCACAACCCTGATCGAGGTCCGGCCGGCCAAGCCCGCAGATGCAACTGCGGTGGCGTCCACCCATGACGTAGCCTGGCGTTCGGCCTATCAGGGCATCATCCCCGGCGCCGAGCTGGAGAAGCTGATCAACCGCCGCGGACCGCGGTGGTGGGACAGCGCGATCCGCAAGGGCAGCCGTGTCAGCGTTCTGATCTTCGGCGACAAGATCGCGGGCTATGCCAACTACGGCCGCAACCGCGCCCGCAGCCTGCATTTCGACGGCGAGATCTACGAGCTCTATCTTCGCCCCGAGTTTCAGGGTCTCGGCTTCGGCCGGCGCCTGTTTGCCGCCGCCCGCCGCGACCTCGTGCAGAGCAATCTGAAGAGCATGGTGGTGTGGGCACTCTCGGACAACGATCCGGCAACGGAATTTTACCGGGCGCTGGGCGGCCGCATGGTGGCGCGCTCCTCGGAACGGTTCGGGCCCAAGTCGCTCGATAAGGTCGCGTTCGCCTGGACCAACTGAGCTGCCGCTTTCGTTAGCAGCGTTCCCCTCCCTCCATACCGTTGCCATTTTGGGCCGGTAGGTTCGGGATTCATTATTTCAAAAAAGTTCGGTGGAGTGGCGGGCAAAGCCCGCGTATGAGAAGGGCCAAATCGCTGCCGGGCACGATCAGGCCCGGCAAGAACGGAGCTCTTTATGCGTATCGATGCGGTCTCAATCGGGGCCAACACGCCAAACGAAGTCAACGTCATCATCGAAGTGCCGGTTGGCGGCGAACCGATCAAGTACGAGATGGACAAGGAGGCCGGCACGCTGGTGGTCGACCGCTTCCTCTACACCCCGATGCGTTACCCCGGCAATTACGGCTTCATCCCGCACACTTTGTCGGATGACGGCGATCCCTGCGACGTCCTGATCGTCAACACCCGCGCCATCATTCCCGGCGCCGTCATGAGCGTGCGCCCGGTCGGCGTGCTGTTCATGGAGGACGAAGCCGGCGGCGACGAGAAGATCCTGGCGGTGCCGTCGTCGAAGCTGACGCAGCGCTACGACAAGGTGAAATCATACTCCGACCTGCCCGACATCACGCTGCAGCAGATCCAGCACTTCTTCGAGCACTACAAGGATCTCGAGAAGGGCAAATGGGTGAAGATCCTGCGCTGGGGCGGCCCGGAGGAAGCGCACAAGCTGATCCTCGAAGGCATGGATCGCGAGAAGAAGAAGAAGGCATAGCCGTCGTTCCGGGGCGCCTCGAAGCGGCGAACTATGGTGCGCACTTGCGCACTTGAGAACCTCGAGATTCCGGGTTCGATGCTGCGCATCGCCCCGGGATGACAGCCCGCTACACCGCCGGCTTCGGCAGCCCTGCGATGACGCACGCCGCGCGCAGCGTGTTCACCAAGAGGCAGGCCACCGTCATCTGGCCGACGCCGCCCGGCACCGGCGTGATGGCACCAGCCACCCCGAGCGCTTCCTGATAGGCGACGTCGCCGACGAGGCGCGTCTTGCCGTCCTCTTTCGGGATGCGATTGATGCCGACGTCGATCACGGTCGCACCCGGCTTCAGCCAGTCGCCGCGTACCATCTCCGGCTTGCCGACCGCGGCATAGACGAGATCGGCCTTCTTCACGAGCCCGGGCAGATCGCGCGAGCGCGAATGCGCGATCGTCACCGTGGCGTTCTCGTTCAGCAGCAATTGCACCAAGGGACGCCCCACCAGATTGGAGCGGCCGATGACGATGGCGTTCATGCCTTCGAGCGAAGCATGCACACTCTTGGTGAGGATGATGCAGCCGAGCGGCGTGCACGGCGAGAGCGCCTCGAAGCCGCCGGCGAGCCGGCCGGCATTGTTCGGATGCAGGCCATCGACGTCCTTGGCGGGATCGATGGCGTTGATGACCGCTTCCGTGTTCAACCCCTTCGGCAGCGGCAGCTGCACCAGGATGCCGTGCACGGCGGGATCGCGGTTGAGCTTTGCGACGAGCGCCAGGAGGTCTGCCTGCGCGACGTCGGCCGGCAGCTTGTGCTCGAACGAGGCCATGCCGGCGCCTTGCGTCTGGGTGTGCTTGGAGCGGACATAGACCTCGCTGGCGGGGTCGTTGCCGACCAGCACCACCGCAAGGCCCGGCACCAGATTGTGCTCGCGCTTGACCCGGGCGACCTCGTCGGCCACGCGCGCCCGAAGCTCCGCGGCGATGACCTTTCCATCGATGATCTTGGCCGTCATGTCAGTTCCCTCAGTCTTTCGATTTGGCGGCCGCCAATTTGACTTGGGCCAGCTGGCGCAGCGCCTCGCCGAGCCGTGCCGGATCGCCATCGACCGCAATCTGCTTCAGCCGCGAAGTGGCTCCGGACAGGAGCCTCACGCTGGCCTTGGGGACGCCGAGCGATTTCGCCAGCAGGACCAAGACAGCCTTGTTGGCCTCGCCGCCATCGGCGATCGCGCGGACCCGCACCTTGAGCACGCTGCGGCCATCGGCCAGTTGCTCGATCCCGTCGATGTCGTCACGGCCGCCGCGCGGCGTCACCCGCAGCGCGATGCTGATGCCCGTGGCGGAGTAACGCCAAGGTTCCTTGCGGGGCTCCTGGGCAGCCAAGGCGCTCCCGCCCGCTCAGATCACGTTCGGATAGATGTAGTACAGGATCACCCGCTCGATGAACATGATGATAAGGATCAGGATGATCGGCGAGATGTCGAGGCCGCCGAGGCTGGGCAGGAGATTGCGAATCGGTGCCAGCACCGGCTCGGTGATCCGGTACAGGAACTCCGCCACCGCCGAGACGAACTGGTTGCGGGTGTTCACGACGTTGAAGGCGATCAGCCAGGACAGGATCGCGGAGGCGATCAGCAGCCAGACGTAGAGGTCGAGCACGATGATGACGATGTCGAGAACGGCACGCATGGCTATTGAGGACTCTGGCTTTTGAAGATGGGCTGCGATCGGAATTGACGCCTTTCGCTAGATATCGGTTCCCCCCCGCCCAAACAAGGGAAGTCGACGGCTCGAATGGCTAAAACCGGGCTACACCCGTCCTTGACTTGACCTTGGCGGGGACTTAAATGGCGCCCGGTTGTCGGCCGCGTTCACCAGTGCGGCCAGCAAAGGGGCCATAGCTCAGCTGGGAGAGCGCGTCGTTCGCAATGACGAGGTCGGCGGTTCGATCCCGCCTGGCTCCACCAGCCTTCGCAGGCTACGCCTGCTTCGGCTCGGCAAGCCCTTTCGTAGCGAAGGCTGCCGCGGCGAAGCCCGCAGGGCGAAGCCGGGCACCGGCAAATCTGCTCCAATCTCGCTAGGCCGTTTTCAATGTATGCTCCTCGTTAGGGGG
>JAEWBW010000556.1 GCA_023390955.1 Pseudomonadota bacterium | reverse complement strand
CGTGCTACATCGTCTTCCAGTCGCCCGACTGTTCGAACGCATGGGCCGCGCGATAGATCGTCGGCTCGTCGAAGTGCTTACCGACCAGCATCAGCCCTGTCGGCAGGCCATCGACCATGCCGCAAGGAATCGACATTGCCGGATGATGGGTGATGTCGAACGGCGCGGTGTTGGTGATCATCTCCAACGCGCGGGCGATGTAGTCCTCGCGGCTCGCGGTCGGCTCCGGCAGCTTTGTCGCCTTCATCGGCGTGGTCGGTAGCAGGAGCAGGTCGTATTCGCCAAAGGCCTTGTCATAGGCGGCGGTGAGGCGGCGGGAGATGTTCAGCGCCTTGCCGTAGTAGCGGGGACCGAAGGTGTTGTTGATGTAGGTGCCCAGCATCAGGAACAACTTCGTGGTCTCCGACAGCGAGTCGGCCTGCCGGCGCCAGCCGCGATGAAAATCCATCAGCGAGGTCGAGTAGAGGTCGGCGCGGCTGAGGCCATAGCCGTCGCCATACATCATGGTCTGGGTCATGCCTTCGGTGCCGATCGGGGTCCAGATCGCGGGACCCGCGAGGTGCATCGGGATCGAGACCGTCTCCACGGTGGCACCGAGATCCTTGAAACGCTTGGCGGCTTCGCGGACGCTTTCGTTGACGGCGGCCTCAGCGGTCGGCTGCTCAAAGCCTTCCTTGAGGATGCCGATCTTCATGCCCTTGACGCCCTGGCCGAGCGCCTTGGTGTATTCCTCGACCTTCGGGGCCTTGATGCGGGGATCGTAACCGTCGTCGCCGGCGAGCACTTCGAGCAGCAGTGCGTTGTCGGCCACAGTCGCCGTCATCGGACCGGTGTGGTCGACGAAGATCTCGATCGGCATGATGCCGGTGTAGGGCACGAGGCCCCAGGTCGGCTTCATGCCGTAGGTGCCGCAGAACGAGGACGGCATGCGGATCGAGCCGCCCTGGTCGCCGCCGATCGCCATGTCGACCTCGCCGAGCGCGACCACGACGCCGCTGCCCGAGGACGAGCCGCCAGCCGAATAGCCCATCTTGTAGGGATTGTGGACGGCGCCGACCGCGTTGGTGTGGCTGCCGCCGGACATGCAGAAATTCTCGCAATGAACCTTGCCGGCGATCTCGGCGCCCGCATCCAGCATGCGCGTGACGATGGTGGCGTCGAAATCGGGAACGTAGCCTTCGAGCGTCGCCGAACCGTTCATCATGGGCACGCCGGCCAGCATGATGTTGTCCTTCAGCGCGACGGTCTTGCCCTTCAGCTTGCCGCTGGCCGCGCCCTTCACCGTCGACTTGCGGTACCAGGCATTGCGCGTGTTCTCTTCCGGCGAGGGCCGATAGCCCGGCGTGCGCGGATATTTCACTTCCGGCAGTTCGTCCGGCATGGCGCCGACGAGATTGTAGGCGTCGACCGAGCCCTGCATCAGGCCGCGGAACGAGGCGACGTCCTCATCTGTCAGCGACAGGCCGCATTGTTCGGCCACCGCGCGGAGTTGGGTTGGCGTGGGAAGGACAACTGTCACGACGCTCTCCTTGAAGCTTCTTGATCTCTGACTTCGGACGCAAACCTGCCAAGGCGCGCCGCACGGCGAGAGCCCGGCCGGCCTCGCCTCGATATTACAGACGGAAATATTTTCCTTTTCAAGGATTATTTCGCAGATCAGCCGACATGCCGCACACGTGCTGCGTTCAGAGCGTCTTGATGAGCTTGAAGTCGAGGCCGTCGGCCTCGGCGAGATACATCGGCATCTCGGCGCGGCCGTCGCGCAGGGTCACCGGACCGCGGGCGGCCGTGTAGACGGTGTTGCGCGCAGCTTTCAGCAGCGGATGGAAGCCCAGCGAACCTGCACGATTGGCCACGGCCTCGAGGAAGCGAAGGCCCTCATAATTCGACTGGCCGACAGAGCCGACCGGCGGCGCATTGGACCCGAACATCGCGTGGTAGCCGCTGAGAAACTCGTCATTGGCACGCGAGACCATGCCGTTGAAATAGCCGGACGCGCAGAACAGGTTTTCGGTGTTGTCGGCGCCGATGCCAAGCAGCACGGTCTCGTCCATCGCGCCGGCGAGCCGCAGCGTTGACGTGGCAAGACCAGCTTCCGCGAAGGCTCGGTTGAAAGTGATGCTGTCGGTGCCGATCAGCGAGATCAGCACGACATCCGGGCGGGCGGCGCGGATCCGCGCCAGATGCGCCTCATGATTGTCCTCGCCGACCGGAACGAACTCCTCGCCGACGACCTGGCCGCCCGTCTCCTTGATGTAGCGCTTGACCGTACGATGCGACTGCCAGGGCCAGACATAGTCGCTACCGATCAGATACCAGCGCGCCGCTTTCCTGGCCTCGGCCAGCCAATGGATCGACGGCCGGCTCTGCCAGCGCGGCGTCTCGCCGATCGTCATCACACCCGGCGTACGCTCACCGCCCTCGTAGACGGGGGTGTAGATATAGGGAATGCGGTTGCCGGTGACCTCGCGCAGGGCAACGCGCACGGCGCTGATGTGCGATCCCATGATGAGATCGACCTCGTCGAAGGCGATCGCCTGCTCGGCGCGACGCACGACGTCGTCGATCGGACCGCCCGAATCATAAATCGAAAGCTCCAACTCACGGCCGAGGATGCCGCCGCGCTTGTTGATCTCGGCGACCGCCAGCATCGCGCTGTTGGTGGAGCTCGGGCCCCAGATCCCGGGCGAGCCGGTGAAGGTGAGGAAGTTGCCGATGCGGAGCTTGTTGCGGGCGCCGCGGCGCTTCATGAAATGCACGTCGAACGGAGACAGGTCGAAATCCGCCCCCGACGACGACGAATTTCGAAACAGCATGGACGGCGGCAGGATGGCACCGCCGTAAGCCGGGAAGTCTACCGTCGCGCGCACGCCAACTCCTGTCTTGCAACAGAACCCTGCAACAGACCTGAACATTCGGCAGGCGGCCTCGGCATCCGCCCGTTTGTTGGGCAATGATCCTATTTTGAAAATATTGAATATTCAACAATTGAAGTGCATATAGATGCAGCATCGATTGCAAGACATTCACTCATTTGGATCAAGACGAAGTCGCGCCGTGACCAGACCGCCGAAAGAGAATTCCCCCATCACCGAACACCTCGCCTACCTGCTCGCGCAAGCCAACCGCGAGATCAACCGGCAGCTCGAGCTGCGGTTGAGCAAGGAGGGCGTGCCGGTCGAGCAATGGCGCATCCTGAAGGTGCTGTCCGACGGCAACGGCCATTCCATGGGCGAGCTCGCGGAAGCCGTGCTGCTCAACCACCCGACGCTGACCAAGATGATCGACCGCATGGTGTCGGACACCTTGGTCTATCGCGTGCAGGACCCCAACGACCGCCGCAAGGTGCTGATGTTCATCAGCGATCGCGGCAAGGCGCTGAGCAAGAAGCTCAACACGCTCGCCGTCGACCAGGAGGAGCACATCCTGGAGAGCTATGGCGGCAAATCGACCAGCGAATTGAAGCGGCTGCTGGAGAGCCTGATCGACAGCTCGAATTAAGGCGAAGGACGCGTGGTCTGGCGCAGTCCCCGCGTCAAGCACCGGAACCCGGAAAAGACGGCGATTGACCCGTTTGGGTCATATCAGCCGGCCCGGTTTCGGCTACGGCCGGAGGCCGCCGGGTTCGCCGGGACCGCGGCGCCTGTCCATCCGCGGAAATATTGCGCCCTTCATGACGTCCCACATGGTCGACAAGCACCTCGCGCACATCGCGGGGCTGGAAGCCAAATTCGGCACCGTCAGCGACGAGGTCGCCGTCGCGCTCAATACGCTGGCGAGGCTGATCTGCCAGTATGAGGAGCCGGCCGACGCCGTCTCCTATTTCTCGCGCTGCATTGCCATTCGCCAGGAGTTGAACGGACCGGCTGCGATCCTTCCCGACCTCGACAAATGGATCGACCAGGACAATCCGGTCGGCTTCTGGATCCGCGAGCCGTTCATGCGCAAGCGGCTCGATATCAAGACGGAGCTGTTCGGCGAATTCGATCCCTGGGTCGCCGAGGAGTGCGACGGGCTGGCATCGACCTACGTGCATGTGAGGAGATTCGCCGAAGCCAAGCCGCTGCTGGAGCGCAGCCTGGCCGCGAAGACGCGGCTCGACGGCGAAAATTCCGCCGATGTCGCGGCGACGCTGGCAAGGCTGGTCGATGTATGCCTCCGCACCGACCACCGCGAGCAGGCAGACCGTTATCTCGAGCGGTGCGTCAAGGCGAACGAGGCCGCGTTCGGCCCGAACCGCAAGGAGTTCGGGGACCGGCTCGTCGCGCTCGCCGTCATGTATGTCGCCAACTCCCAGACACCGCGCCGCGCCGTACAGGCCGACATGACCCGAAGGGGCTTCTCGGTGTTCGAGAAGGCGTTGCCCAGCATCGAAAAGATATGCGGTCCCGACAGTTTCGAGGTCCAGAAGGCGCTGGAAGCCATGTCGCAGGCCTGCCTCGAATCCGATCAGTTCTGGAAGGCTGAGCCCTTGCTCAGGCGTCTGCTCGCGACGACCGAGCGGGTATACGGAAATGATGCCGCGGCCCTGCTGTGGATCCTGATCGAGCTGGCGCTCGGCTACGGGCTCGAGCGATCGGACCGGGCCGAGGCCTTCGTCGAGCGCAGCTTCGATGTCATGAAGGTCCTGCTCGACTCCAGGACGTCGACCTACCGGGGCCGGATCAAGAACCTCCCCGGACGCAACGACGTGCTGTACGGCCCCGGCCAATCCGGGTTGCTCGAAAAGCTGCTTCGCGCCGCGGAGATCGTTCGCGGCAACATCAGGCGGCAATGGGGAGCGTCGCGCTGATGACGAGCTACAGCAAGGAGACGCTGCGCTGCTGTTGCTGCGGAAAGACGTCCGGGCATACCGTGCTCATGAGCACCAACTCCATGGGAGGCTCGCCCGACCTCGATCAGCGACCTCCGGGCATGGTTCGCTCGACCGTCGAGAGCTGGCTGCAGGAATGTCCTTACTGCGGATATGTGGCATGGGACATCTCGTATGGTGACGACAAGGCGCGCCATTTCACCAGCACGCCTCAATTCAGCTCGGCCTCGCTGGATCCCGCCCCCGATCCGGCCGCCCGTCGCTTTCTGGTCCGCGCAGCGTTCGAAGCCTATCTCGGCGATCGCCGATCGGCATTCCAGTATACGCTCCACGCCGCCTGGACCGCCGACGACAGGAAGCAAGCGGACGAAGCGAGACGATTGCGGCTCAAGGCCGCCGAGCATCTGGCCGGCTCCCGCATCAATTCGGTCGACACGCGGCTGCGGCTGCTCGACGTGCTCAGGCGCGCCTCAAGCTGGACCGCCGCGGAAGCCCTGGTCGCTGAGCTGACCGCGGAAGGGCTCGAATATCCCTTTGCCGAGATCATCTCCTTCCATCGGGACAAGATCGCCGCACGCGACGACGCGCGATATACGATCGACGAGGCCCTCAAGGGCAAGCCGGAGCCGCCGCCCGTGATCGAGGATCCCGAGCTGATCAAGGCGCTCGCACGTCACATCAAGATCGTCCCCAGTTCCCGCCGGAAGTGACCATGAAGGCAGCCGCTCTCGCCCTGGCTCTCCTTGCTGTCCCCTCGCTTGCGGCCGCGGGGACCTGGAAGCTCGAATTTGATAACCGCGATCTCCCCTCGCTGAGCTATGCGGAGCAGGGTACGTCCATTTTCGTGCTCGGTTGCGGACGCGCGCTGGGCCTGCATGCGAAATATCCAGGCAAGGCAGGCAAGGCCGGGAAAGCGACCATCACACTGGGGAATGGCCGCAGGACGATGCGGCTCGCCGGCGAATTCGAGGAATTTTCGGGTGGCGATGACGCCACCAATTTCGTCCAGTGGGACCTCGGCTATTCACGGCAGGACCCGGAGCTGTTCGGGAAGCGATGGGACCGGCACCTGTCGCGCCTGCTCGACCTGATCGAAAGCG
Organism: Pseudomonadota bacterium; assembly: GCA_023390955.1. Lineage (GTDB taxonomy): Bacteria > Pseudomonadota > Alphaproteobacteria > Rhizobiales > Xanthobacteraceae > Bradyrhizobium. The sequence goes on along the minus strand of JAEWBW010000556.1, from coordinate 3,447 downwards.
CATCTCCATTGACGATTTCGAGCAGGACGGCAAGCTACCAGCTTCCAAAGGTCAATGCCCCCGGCTGGCGAGCCGCGATCGAAAGGTGCGGCGGCTAGGGCAAGTTTTTCGCAAACGAATTTGGATGATGAGTCCGTGGAATTGATTCCAGTATTTTCGATCGCTTTCAACAAGGAGTTGCCCTTGATTCCGCACCTTCGAGCGACCCGCCTTTCAATTTCGGTCAGCGCCCTCGTTCTCGCCGCGATTCCGAACCTGCCCGCCGCCCATGCGGGCGATTACTGGGAGCCGAAGAATCTCCCCCGCGTGACCGACCCTGCGAAAGTAAGGCAGATTCACGGTGACGGAGCCGCCATATGGAGAGAAGGCAACGACTTCTATGAAGCCGGAGACTACAAGAAGGCCATCGAGTTCTTCGAACGGTCGATCGTGAAGTACCAGATCCTTCGCCTGGCCGACGATGTCGAGAAGGTGACACGCGCGATAAAGGCGTCAGCCTGCATGGATCGGATCAAATCCAACGACATCAACCAGCTCAAGGAACTCATCGGCGAGAATGACGACAAATCGTCGGGCGCGATGACCCCCTATCCGAAGTCGTGCCTGCCCTATCCAGATCTGGTGACATCGGTGCGAAGGCGCATAGCGGCCCTTCAACAAAAGAGCGGCGGATGATTCCAAGAATTGAGGCCGCAATAGAGGCATCAAGATTTGCGGTTGCGTATTCGAGGCGGGGACAGCAGAGCGGGGCACATCAATGACGTCGAATGAAACGATCGCGATCGGACCCAGACGCAAATGGGGCTGGATATTCGTGGCAATATTCCTGATTGAGTTGGCGGCCTTCGGCTCACTCGTGTCGAGCCGGAAGGCAGAGATCAATCAGCTGCAGCTCCTTCCCACCAAGGACTCGGTTTACCAGACCTATGTCCAGATTCAGCGATTGGAGAAGGAGATCAATCAGCTCTATCTCTGGGCGGCTGTCCTACTGCCGGTGACGCTGCTATGCGCGGGCTTTGGACTTCGACGGCGCGTAACGCTGACGGAGCCGGCTTCGGCGACGGAATGACGAGATCAATTGAAGACGGACGGCCGTACTGAGGTGCTCCGCCAATCCGTTGGCGAAGCACCAAAGCTCGCATCAAGCATACCGCCCGTGGCAGTGCTTGTACTTCTTGCCCGAGCCGCAGGGGCAGTCCTCGTTGCGGCCGACCTTGCCCCAGCTTGCGGGGTTCTTGGGATCGCGCAGTGCCGCGTCCGTTGCCTGCGGGGCCAGCGAGACGTTGGCGAAGGCCATCTCGTCCTCGCCGGTGTCCGGGTTGAGCTTGTGCGCTTCCATCTGCGGTAGCACGGGGGCTTCTTGCTCCGGCGGCACGATCTCAACCCGCATCAATTGCGCAGTGACGGCCTCGCGCAGATGCGCGCTCATCTCCTGGAAGAGGTTGAACGCCTCGGTCTTGTACTCCTGCAGCGGATCGCGCTGACCGTAACCGCGCAGGCCGATGACCTGGCGCAGATGGTCGAGCATGATCAGGTGCTCGCGCCAGAGATGATCCAGCGTCTGCAGCAGGATCGTCTTCTCGACGTAGCGCATCACGTCGGGACCCCACTGCGCGACCTTGGCAGCCATGTGCTCGTCGGCCTTGGTCTCGATGCGGCTGAGCAGCTCTTCGTCGGCGATGCCCTCTTCCTTGGCCCAGTCGTCGACCGGCAAATCGAGGTCGAGCACGCGCTTCAATTCGTCCTTCAGTCCGGCGACGTCCCACTGCTCGGCATAGGCATGCTCGGGCACGTGCTTTGCCACCAGATCGTCGATGAAGGCGTGACGCATGTCGGTGACGGTCTCGGCGACGCTCTCGTCCTTCATCAGGTCGACGCGCTGGTCGAAGATCACCTTGCGCTGGTCGTTCTGGACGTTGTCGAACTTGAGCAGGTTCTTGCGGATGTCGAAGTTGCGCGCTTCGACCTTCTGCTGCGCCTTCTCCAGCGCCTTGTTGATCCAGGGATGGATGATCGCCTCGCCCTCTTTCAGGCCGAGACGCTGCAGCATGCTGTCGAGACGGTCCGAGCCGAAGATGCGCATCAGATCGTCTTCCAGCGACAGGAAGAACTTCGAGCGGCCGGGGTCGCCCTGACGACCGGAACGGCCGCGCAGCTGGTTGTCGATACGGCGGGATTCGTGGCGCTCGGAGCCGATGATGTAGAGGCCGCCAGGCTTGGTCACGGTCTTGGCCGGCTTCGAGCCCTTCGCCGGCTCGATCTCGATGGTCTCCTCCGCCTTCAGCACGATGTCGCGGAAGTGCTCGATGTCGGCCTTGATCTGCTCGATCTTCTTCGCCTTCTCGGCTTCGTCCTCGATGTCTGCGGTCTCCTGCTGGATGCGCATGTCGAGCGAGCCGCCGAGCTTGATGTCGGTACCGCGGCCGGCCATGTTGGTCGCGATCGTGATCGCGCCAGGAACGCCGGCTTCGGCGACGATGTAGGCTTCCTGCTCGTGGAAGCGCGCGTTCAGCACCGCGAACAGCTTTGCCGGCTTGCCGGCGCGGGCCGCGGCGTAAAGCTTCTGCATCGAATTCTCGTTGCCGAAGTCGATCTGCCGGTAACCGTGCTTCTTGAGGTAATCGGCAATCACTTCCGACTTCTCGATCGAGGCCGTGCCGACCAGGACCGGCTGCAGCCGGGCATTGGCGCGCTCGATCTCGGCGAGGATCGCCGCGTATTTCTCGTTCTGGGTGCGTTAGACCTCGTCGTCCTCGTCGAGACGGGCGACCGAGAGGTTGGTCGGGATCTCCACCACTTCGAGCTTGTAGATGTCGAACAACTCGTCGGCTTCGGTCAGCGCCGTACCGGTCATGCCGGCGAGCTTCTCGTACATGCGGAAGTAATTCTGGAAGGTAATCGAGGCCAGCGTCTGGTTCTCGGGCTGAACCTGGACGTGCTCCTTGGCTTCCAGCGCCTGGTGCAGGCCTTCGGAGTAGCGGCGGCCCTGCATCATGCGGCCGGTGAACTCGTCGATGATCACGACCTCGCCGTCGCGAACGATGTAGTCCTTGTCGCGGGTGAACAGCGTGTGGGCACGCAGCGCCTGGTTGATGTGGTGCACGACGGAAACGTTCTCGACGTCGTAGAGCGACTCGCCCTTGAGCTGACCGGCATCGCGCAGCAGCGTCTCGATCTTCTCCATGCCGCCTTCGGTCAGCGTCACGGTGCGCTGCTTCTCGTCGACCTCGTAGTCGCCCTTGTCGAGCTTCGGCAGGAAGCCGTCGATGGTGTTGTAGAACTCCGAGCGGTCGTCGAGCGGACCGGAGATGATCAGCGGAGTGCGGGCTTCGTCGATCAGGATCGAGTCGACTTCGTCGACGATGGCGAAGAAGTGCGGCCGCTGGACCATGTCCTCGAGCCGGTACTTCATGTTGTCGCGCAGATAGTCGAAGCCGTATTCGTTGT
>JAEWBW010000114.1 GCA_023390955.1 Pseudomonadota bacterium | reverse complement strand
AATGCGGGCATGACCCAAACAAAGCTGAGTCCGCCTGTCAGTGCCGCCGATATCGAGGCGGCCGCCAAGGTGGTCGCGCCGTTCGCGGTGCGCACGCCGCTGTTGTCCTTCCCCGTGCTCGACGAGCGCGTCGGTGCGAAGGTTTTCCTGAAGCCGGAGATGTTGCAGCGGACCGGCTCGTTCAAGTTCCGTGGCGCCTTCAACAAGGTCGCCTCGATCCCGCAGGCCAATCGCGCCGGCGGCGTGGTGGCGTTCTCCTCCGGCAACTACGCGCAAGGCGTGGCGGCGGCCGCAAAAATCCTCGACATGCAGGCGACCATCGTGATGCCGGCGGATGCGCCGCTCTCCAAGCGCGAGCGCACAAAGTCCTACGGCGCCGAGGTCGTGCTGTATGATCGTGACAAGGACGACCGCGAGGCGATCGCGCGCGGCATCGCCGAGAAGCGCGGCGCCACGCTGGTGCGGCCCTATGACGATCCCTTCGTGATCGCGGGGCAGGGCACCGCCGGCCGCGAGATCGCCGAGGACATGGCGGCGCGCGGGCTCGTGCCCGACATCGTGGTGGCGCCGGCCTCCGGCGGCGGCCTGATCGCCGGCGTCGCGACTGCGGTGAAGGCGCGCTATCCCAAGGCCGACATCATCGTCGCTGAACCCGAAGCCTTCGACGATCACACCCGCTCGCTCGCCGTCGGTCATCGCGAGCCCCATCCGCCCGCTGGCCGCACCATCTGCGACGCGCTGATGGCGCTGATCCCCGGCGAGATGACCTTTGCGATCAACAGTCGCCTGCTGGCGCGCGGCGTCACCGCATCCGACGCCGAGGTCGGCGCCGCCGTGGCGTTCGCCTATCGCGAGCTCAAGCTGGTGGTCGAGCCCGGTGGCGCCGTCGGCCTTGCCGCGCTGCTGGCCGGTCGCCTCGACGTCGCCGGCAAGACCGTCGTCATCGTGCTCTCCGGCGGCAATGTCGACGCTGACCTGTTCGCCGAACTGGTCGCCTGACTTTACCAAAATGAAGAAGGGGCGGAGCATCGCTGCTCCGCCCCCTTTTTTTGCGCGCTCGCCGGCGCCGTGGTTAGTGGAAGCTCCGGCGGTTCATGCCGCCATTGTTCGACGGGGCCTGGTTCATTGACTGCCGGAAGCTGGTGTTGTTGGTCACCTGGCGGTTCGGCAGCGTGTTGAACTGCGGACGGTTGGGCTGAACCTGGATGTTGCCGGCCGGCTTGTTGTTGTTGAGCTTGACGACACCGGTGTTGTTGTTGCGGATCGGCAGGTTCTGCGTCTGCACGTTGGTCTTCACGTCGACCGGCTTGACGATCACCGGGCCACCCTTGCCGGTATTGCTCGGGGGCAGCGTCACGATCTTGCCAGGCGTAGCGTTGTTCGTGCCGGCGTTCGTACCGTTGGCGTTGCCGATGTTGGCGCCATTGATGCCGGTGTTGGTCGGCGGCAAGGTCACGATCTTGCCGGGGGTACCGGTGTTCGACGGCGTGGTCGTTGGCGAGGGCAGGGTCACGACCTTGCCCGGAACCTGCGACGGCGTTCCCGTCTGCTGGTTCTGCTGATTGTTGCCAGGCAGCGTGACGACCTGGCCGGGCTTGCCGAGGACGTTGCTGTCGAGCGGCTTCTGCACGACCGGCAGGTTGCCATTGATCTGCGGACCATTGTTGTTGTTGATCTGCAGCGGCTGATACTTGTTCTGGCCGAGATTGGTCAGCTTCAGGTTCATCGACATGTTCTGCGGAGCCAGGAACTTGGTCGCCTGCATCAGCGGGATCTGCTTCGGCTGCAGCTGCAGCTGCAACGCCGACTGCGCATACATGCTGTTGGAGTAGTTGCTGTAGAAGGTCTGGTAGCCGAGCGGCGAGTTCAGCAGCACCGCCTTGTGCCAGGCCTGGGCCGTCACGAGGTTCGCAAGCAGCCAGCGGATGTGGTCGCACAGCGGGTCGTGCGGGTACATCTGGATGAACTCCTGATAGTACTGCGGCTGGCCTTCCGAGAGCACGTAGTCATAGGCCTGCTTGGCCGAACGGCTCGGCAAATTGGCGGCCATCTGCACCACCGGCGCCTTCACCGGCGCGCGGCTGGAGGCAAGCTGGGTGTCACCAAAGAAGGTGAAGTCGGAGGTCAGCGACGAGCTCTCCCACGGCGTCTGGGCGCCGGAGGTGGTCTGGTTCACCGCGAGCCGCACGCGCTTGAACAGCTGCTCGATCGGAACGTTCGGTTCGCGCGCGACGTCGAGGAAGGCCTGCGTGTAGGGGCTGTGGCCGCCGGTGCCGTCCTGGGCTTCGGCGCCCGGCGCGGTCGAGTAACCGACGATCGAACCGTTCGGCGCGTCGACGATGGCGAGGCCACGGCCGGCGTCGTTGACCGACGGGAAGGGGTTGTTGCGGCAGGCGTCGAGGATGACGATGCGCATCCGGCTCGGGATCGTCTCCAGCGTCGACATCACGTCGACGAGGCGGACGGAGTTGCTGATGAGCTCGTTCGGGCTGGAGATCTTTGCATCGACCGGCACCAGATAATTCTCGCCGGCGAGCTGCACGCCGTGGCCGGCGTAGTAAACCATCGCCACCGTGTTCGGGCCGCGCGAGGCGACCTTGGCGGAGAAGTCCTGCACCACCTTGAGCATGTCGTTCTGGGTCAGGTCGGTCGCCGAGATCACCTCGAAGCCGGCCGAGTTCAGGAACTGCGCCATGGACTCCGCGTCATTGTCGGGGTTGGCGAGCTGCGGCGCGTTGCGGTAGTTCGAATTGCCGATGACCAGCGCCACGCGCTGCTCGGGGCTCTGCTGCGCGACCGGGATGGCGGGTGCGACGGGAGCGGTCTGGGCGGCCAGCGGGCCGTTCGCGAAGCCGAACAGGCTTCCCAGCAGGGTTGCGGTCATCAAAGCGGACTTGAGGCGGAACATGGCGTGCTCCTTTGGCACTTGATCTCGATACGAGATTGGTTGCGGCCAAAGTAGAGCGCGTTCGAGCCGGAGAGCGTGATCCGGCTCACCCAGCCGTCCAGCGTGATCCAGGTCACGCCGGAGGTGAATACTGGTTAAGGAATTGCTGACAGGGCAGGTTTTGGGCAGCATGGAACAACAGGAATCACCGGAACTGGCCCGCATGTTGAAATCGATCGACCCGATCCTGACGCCCGATCTGCTCTGGCTGCTCGCCTCCATGGGCCACGGCGACGACCTCGTGGTCGTGGACGCCAACCATCCCGCCACAAGGATTGCGGCGACGACGGCCTCGCAGCGCCTGATCCAGCTGCCGGGCATGAGCATGGAGACGGCGGTTCGCGCCATCATGAGCGTCTATCCGCTCGATGATTTCGATCCCGATCCCGTGCGCGTGATGGCGCCGGTCGACGATCCCGATCGCGTGCCGGACGTGCAGCGCGCCGTGCTCACGGAGATCGAGCGCGCGGTCGGTAGCCGCGTCGTTCCCGGAAAGCTGTCGCGGCCGGAATTTTACCGCGCGGCCGCCGCGAGCTTCGGCGTCGTGCAGATCGGCGACAGCCGGGGCTATGGCTGCTTTCTGATCCGCAAGGGCGTGATCTCGTAGCCCACCTCGATTTGAATGGTCATCGCGCGCGCGACTGTCTATTGATCGCGGATGATGTCGAAGATCCTGTGTCTATCTGTTGCCATTGTTTCGCTGTTGTCGGTCACTGCGTCGGCTGAACCCGCGTCCAAGAAGCCGAAGCCGGTGTGGCATGGCTACGGCTTCCTGCCCGGCTATCGCCAGCCGCTGAACAATGCCCTGCCGCTCTACAAGCAGAAGGACGCGGTGCGGCGCTACGCGCGCGAGAACCGGCGTCCCTGGTACATCGACCGTGTTCCCTATTATTACGGCTGGGATGGCGACTGGCATTATTTCGGCCGGCCCGGATTCGGCGCCGGCAGCGGCCGCTACAATGGCGGCAGCTTCGGCGCCTGCTACACGCGAACCCCGATCGGCCCGATCTGGAATTGCGGCTGAGTTTGCCGCGCTGCGAGTCTTGTGTCACCGCCACATCGTCGGTGCGTTGCGCAACGCCTCGCGGCCTGCTGCTCGAAGTTCGTCAGCCGTGCGCGACCCCTGTGACGCCGCGTGCATGAGTTTCGACGCGACGTGAGCACGGGTACCTTTGTCGTCTGGGCCGAGTGCGTGGCAGATTTCGTCGAGCACGGAGCAAAGCAAAGCCGTCATTTCAGAACCGGACATGAACCACCTCGGACCAGGACGCCCGAGGCTAGCGGGTTCGGAAGCGACGCGCATTCACGCGGGTTAACATACATCAGGTTTTCGAACGCACCGCATCACGAGCAGTGGTGAGACGTTGCGCGGGTCGATTGCATCTGCTGCGAAGATGAGATGGCGTGTCTGCAACGAACACTGTTGCCCCGGACGCAGCGCAGCGCCTCTTAGCGGTGCGCTGCAGAGCCGGGGCCCACGCTGCACGAGAATTCTGAGTCTTCTGGGTCCCGGCTCTGCGCAGCAGCGTTGCACGCTGCGGCGCGTCCGGGACACGAGAGCGGAGAATGCCGGCGCAACACACTGCGTCATTGCGAGCGCAAGCGAAGCAATCCAGAATCCTTCAGCGGAATGACTCTGCTTCGTCGCATCAGCGCAAAATTGCTGCGCAATTTTGTCGCGAGCCCCTCGCAATGACGAGGAGAGAGTTGCGGACACCATCTCCGTCATCCTGAGGCGCGAGCGAAGCGAGCCTCGAAGGACGACGGCCC
>JAEWBW010000507.1 GCA_023390955.1 Pseudomonadota bacterium | reverse complement strand
GGGCTGCGCATGCCGACCAGCGCCAGCCAGTAATTGCCGTCGGAGGCGAGATTGATGTTGTCGGGATACCCCGGCAGATTGTCCATCACCGTCGCGACCGTGCCGTTCTTCGGACCGGCGAACCAGTAGCGCTTGATCGAGCAGCCAAAGGTTTCCGCGAACAGGATCGACTGCTGGTCGCTGGCGACCGCGACGCCGTTCGGGAATTTTAGCCCGCGCAGCGCCGTGTGCGTGGTGCCGGTCTTGGTGTCGTAGCAGATGATGCGGCCGTTGCCGCGGGCCTCAAGCCCGTCCACCGGCCACTCGTCCATCTCGTAGCGGACGGTCGCTTCGGAGAAGAAGATCAGCCCGTCGTCGGTGATGTCCAGATCGTCGGCGAGCCGCAGCCGGCTGTCGTCGTTCACCGAGTACATGCTGCGGTTGGTCTCGTCCGTGACCTTCTCGACCGTGCCGTCCGGCTTGATGCGATAGAGACCCATGCCACCGATGCAGACATAGAGATTGTCCTCGCGGTCGAAGGCCATGCCGAGCGGCTGGCCGCCGATATGCGCGAACACCTCCATACGCTCGTAATCGGGCGGGAAGAACCGGATGATGTCGCCGTGACGTGACCCGGCATAGAGCACGTCGTTGCGATCGAGGATGACGTCCTCCGGCGCCTCGATCCGTCCCAGGCCGATCGAGGTGACCTCGCGCAGCTTGTCGTTCTGCTCAAACGGTCCGCCTTCGCCGATCTCGGTCGGCGGCGGTGGCGGCAGCGCATGGTAGGTGGGCGCGACATAGACCTTGCTGATGATACGGGTGCGGTTCTTCTGCCAGCGGATGTCGACCATCGCGGCCACCAAAAGAATGCTGGCGAGCGCCATGCGGTTGGCGCCGCCGCGGGCGTTCATCGCGGTCAATCCGTTGGTGACGAGGAGGACGATGAGGACGCCGACCAGCGACTTGACGACAGAGCCCTTGCCGCCGCCAAGCGTGATGCCGCCGAGCACGGTCGCCGTCAGCACGATCACCTCGAGGCCGACGCCGATGTCGCCGCCGACGGTGCCAAGGCGCGCAGCAAAGAAAATGGCGCCGATGCTGGTCAGCACGCCGCTCGCGACATAGCAGAGTGCAATGGTCCGGCGTACGGGAATGCCGGAATTGTAGGCCGAGCGGCGCGATCCGCCGATTGCGGTGATGTGCCAGCCCGGCCGAAGCCGCGTCAGGAAGATGTGGCCGAAGATCGCGATGGCGATATAGACCAGCGCCACGCTGGGGATGCCGAACAGGCTGCCACCGCCGATGAAATCCCAGGACGGGATTTCCGGAAAGGCCGACGCGATCGCGTTGGAATAGCGCTGGATCAGGAGATCATAGGCGGAGCGGTAGATGATCAGCGTGATCAGGGTGGTGATGAAGGCCCGGAGCCGCATATAGCCGATCAGGACGCCGTTCACGGCACCCAGTAGGCCGCCGAACACCATGGTTGCGACGATCACGGCGGGGACAGGCCAGCCGAGAACGTCGAGCAGGAACAAGGCGCAAAAATTCGTCAGTGCGAACATCGATCCCACGGAGAGGTCGATGCCGCCGACGATGACCACCAGCCCCATGCCGAGGCCGATGAATCCGATCTCGCCGGCCTGCCGTGCGGTGTCGGCGAGGCTCGATGGCGTCAGGAAATGTTCGAGCGACCGGCTCAGCGCAAAGCCGACGATCAGGAGCAGGATCACCGGAATTGCAGTTTCGGTCCATCTCTTGGACAGGATCTCGCCAAGGAGATGGTCCGGCCAGTAACGATATCGCAGCCGAGTCAGGGTCTCGCGCATCTGCCTTCCGTCATTTCCAACAAGACAAGGGAGTGCGTCCCGGGATGTGCCCGGGACGCGTCGTCATGGTGCGATCACTTCTTGAGGTCGGACAGATTCCAGCAGGTCATCTGGTTGTCGGCGTTTTCCTTGGTGATCGGAATCAGCGTCGTATATTCCGAACCCTTGACCGAGCCTGCCTTGGCGCCCGAGGACAGCAGCCACTTGATGGTGCCGGCCATCTGCGCTGCCTGCGTCGGCACGTCGTAGCTCATGTTCAGGTCGAACGAGCCGTTCTTCACGAGCTCGCAGGCGCCCTTGCGCTCGCCGCCGCCGGAGGTCGCCAGGAACACCTTGCCGGTGAGGCCTGCTTCCTTGATCGCGGCCGCAGTGCCGATGTCCATGCCGTCCCAGAAGCCGACGATGCCGCAGAGATCGGGGTTCTGCTTCAACACGGTCTGCGTGATGGCCTTGGCCTTGGCCGCGTCCCAGTCAGCCGCCTGGCTGGAGACGACCTTGATCTCAGGATGTTTTGCCAGAACGTTCTCGACACCCTTGAGCGTGTAGGCGCTCGCGGCCGCCGACAGCGCGCCCTGGATGATCGCGATCTTGTTCGACTTGCCCTGGCAGGCCTTGATCACGCCTTCGGTCTGGCGCTCGCCGATCTCGATCCAATTCGCGCCGACGAAGGCGGAGCTGCGATAGGCCGAGCCCATGTTGATCTGGATGACGTAGATGCCCTCGTTCTCGGCGCGCTGCAGCAGCTTTGCGTAGGTCTGCACGTCGGGATTGTGGATCACCATCACGGCCGGCTTCTCGGAGATCAGCGAGGTGACAGCCTGCGCACCGGCATTGGTGTTCCAGTTGGGATCGCGGATCTCGAACTTGACGCCGTAGGGCTCGAGCTCCTTCTTCAGGCCGGCATACCAGCCCTCGGTCAGGTCGAAGTTCATGGCGACCGGCACATAGGCGACGGTCTTGCCCTTGAGCGCCTCGCGGAACGGCTTCTGGAAGGGCTCGTCGAGCCCCTGCTGCGCGAGGGCGGGGACTGCGGCGGTCATGACCGCGGATAACGCGATACCCGCCAGTGCAAGCTTACGAACGTCAAGCATGGTTTCCTCCTTGTTTTGATCGTCTCAGGTTTCGGCGAGCTAGATGTCGCCTTGTTGGGCCGTTTCTTCGTTGCGTGGATTGAGGAACGTGTCGGTGATGACGGCGACCAAGAGGACGACGCCCTTGATTAGATTCTGGCCGGCATAGGGAATGTCCAGGATGGTCATGCCGTTGAGCATGGTGCCGATCAGCAGCGTGCCGATGATGACGTTGACGACACCGCCGCGGCCGCCCGACAGGCCGATGCCGCCGAGCACGACGACGAGGATGACGTCGTAGATCAGCGTCGAATTGAAGATGCGCGTCGGCATCGAGTTGACCGAAGCCGCCATCACCAGGCCCGCGAAACAGCCGATCAGCGCGGCCATGACATATTGCAGGACGATGATCGGCCGTGACGGAATGCCGGTGACGCGCGCGGCAAAGGGATTGTCGCCGACGGCGTAGATATAGGCGCCCCACCGGGTCTGGCGCAGCAGCAGGAAGACCACGATGCAGGCGACAGCGAACATCACGATCGAGGTGGGAATGCCCAAAATGCTGCCTTGCCCGAGCCGCTCGAACCCGGCCATGCCGTCGCTCCATTGCACGACATCGAGCGAGAACAGCGCGGACTGGCCGAGGCCGGCAACGAAGATGCCGCTTGCCAACGTCGCAAACAGCGGCGGCACCTCGGCATAGGCAATCAGCCAGCCATTGACGAGGCCGATCGCGACCGCGAGCAGTCCGGCCGCGAGCAGCGAGGCCGGCAGCGAATGTCCGTTTTGAACCATCTGCAGCACGAGACCGCCGGGAACGGCGAGCGCCGCGATCAGCGACAGGTCGATGCCGCGGCCGATCACGACGATCGCCATGGCAAGGCCGAGGATGCCGAGAACCGCAACGTTCTGCAGCAGCGTCAGCATGTTGTCGGCGGAGAGGAAGCCCTTCAGGAAGATCGAGAACACCAGAAACAGCGCCGCGAACACCGCGAACACGATTTCCTGCTGGCTGAGCCGAATTCGCTTCATCATTTGCTCTCATCAATTCCGGATCGGGCGATGTTCATGGCGAAACACCTTCGATCCGATAGGTCTGCGGCAGTGTGGAGAGGGCTTCGGCAAGCTGGTCGAGCCGCGCCTTGTCGGTCGAGGTGACCGAGATGCGAACGAGCGTGTTGAGCTTGTCGTCCTTGTCCACGTCGATGTCTGCGTGGGTATCCGCACCAAAGATGCGCTCGATTTCCGTTCGCACCTTCTCCTGCACGGCGAGATCGCGCAGCGTCGGCTTGAAGACTTTTCCGACGGCGGTGACGGGCAGGGCATCCAGCAGCACGACGCGTTTCGGCCGCGCCGGCGGCTCGTGGACATTGACGTCGAGGTGCTCCCGCAAGCGCGCGAGATCGATGCTCTGGTTCGGCGACGGCACCACGAACAGGATGGGGACCTCGCCCGCGTAAGCATCGGGCATGCCGACGGCCGAGCTCATCTGCACGCCGGGAAAGGCGTTGGCGACATCCTCGATCGCGGCGGGATCGATATTGTGTCCACTGCGGACGATCAGATCCTTCTCGCGGCCGGTGAGGACCAGCCGCTGGTCCTGGGTGAGATAGCCGATGTCACCTGTGACGATCCAGTGATCGTCCGTCAGCATATCCCGGCTTTGCTTGGGATCGAGATAGCCCGGAAACACCTGCGGACCCTTCGCCAGCACCAGGCCGCTCTTCAACGGCGGACATTCCGTCTTCATCCCGGCGTCGCCGAGCGCGACGATCCTGGTCCGGGAGAATGGCGCCCGGAAGCCGACGCTACCTTGAAGCCGCTCGCCGAGGCCGGGGTTGAAGGCGATCGCGGCCGCGGTTTCCGTCATGCCGTAGGTCTCAAACAGCGTGATCCCGGTCCGCGCCTGGAAACGATCGCCCACCGCCTTGGGACAGACCGCGCCGCCGGTCAGCGCCATCCGGACCGTGCTGATGTTGCATGATCCGATCGGCACCTCGGCGAGCGCTGCGATCGAGGTCGGCACGCCGCTCACCACCGTCGCGCCAAACCGGTCGACCGTGTGCCAGTAGTCGCGGATCGCCTCCGGGCTCCTGAGGCCATAGGGCGAGGGGATGATCACATGGCCGCCGGCGGCAAGGATCGACAAGCCGACCGTTATGGTGCCACCGACATGAAACAGCGGGAAACCGTTCAGGACGACATCGCGTTCGTCGTGCCCGTGGAGTTGCGCAAAGCCCCAGGCGCCATGGATCTGGTTTCCATGCGTCAGCCGCACCAGCTTTGGGCGGCCGGTGGTGCCGCCGGTGTGGAACAGCGCGCAGACCGTGTCGCGATCGTCGGATGGTTCAAAGTCGAGTGTATCCTTGTGGACCACGACCGCATCTTCGTAGCGCGTAAGGCGTGCCGGGAGACCGTGGCTCTCCCCCATGACCAGTATTTTCTGGAGCGATGCGACGCGTGCGGCGACGTTGATCGCTTTCTGCCAGATCGCAGCGTCGGCCGCTTCGGATGGAATCACCAGCACCGTCGCGTTCTGCGCCTCGAGCAGGTCGACGATGGTGTCTTCGTTGAGGAGATAGTTGATCGAGCTTGCAACGCCCGCAACCTGGGCGCCGAGCAGGGCAGGAAAGAGCTGGGGCAGGATCGGGCAGAGGATCGCGACGGTCGGGCCGTGAGGCGTGATCCCGTATGACCTGAACAAGTTCGCGGCGCGGGATATTTCGGCAAGCAGTTGGCGGTGGGTGAAGCTGACCTCGCTTGACGTGCGAGGTGTAAGCACCGTCAGCGCGCCCCGGTCAGGATGCAACCGCGCGGTCGCCTGGAAGAGATCGTAGAGGTTGCGCGCGGGCACGAGCGTATCGTACGGCTCTCGCTCAAGAGCCTCGATATCGGCGATGGACTTGATCGGTCGCGTGAACCGCGTAGTCATCGGAGAAGGCAGATCGACGCGCATTGCTGCAGTCCTTAAAGGACGTCGCACGCGCCTCTGCCGGATCGGCGCACGCGCAGGCATCCTCCCATCTGTGAGCCGTTTTTTATTGTTCATAGCTCGCCGCCCCACACGGCGCTTGCCCCGGAGCGCAAAGGTTTTGCGTGTGCGTGCAAAGTTGACTTGCGCGCAGCCGCTGGTCACCTAGAATCGCACTACGATCCTTTGTGCGACGCACAAGGGGTCGTCCTTGCATGCCGTGCGTTCTTGTATGCCAATCTTTCTTGCATGCTTATTGGGACATCATGGACCTCGTGTTCACCACGGAAGATCTCGAGCCGTCCAAGCGCTATGCCGCCTGGCAGGGCGCGATTTGCGACGTCTATGTCCATGTCGACGTCAATGCCGAGAAGCGGTCCGACTATCAGGGCTTCATCCGTGAAGCGAAGTTCGGCGCCGTCACGATGACGGACGTGCTGCTGTCGGAGCAGCGGATCACGCGGCGCGAGCGGCACATCGCGAAGCTGGACAAGGATTGCTACTACGTCGAGTTCGTTCAGCAGGGAAAGATCAACGTCCTGCAGGCCGGGCAGACGCTGCTCTCCAATCCGAGCGTCGGCGCGATCTTCTCGGCATCCGAAGCCTATGATCTCGAATGCATGGGCAAGGTGCGCTCGCTCTATCTGGAGATCCCGCGCGCGGAGTTCGCGGCGCGCTTCAACACCAGCAAGATTCCGGTCGCGATGACCATGGCGACCGGGCGGGGCCTGGGGCGGATCGCTGCCGAGTTCTGCGCGACGCTCGCATCCGAAGGTGCGCCGCTGGAGGAGACCGCGCGAACACGCTTGGGCGACGAGTTGATGGACGTGCTGGCCCTCGCACTGGACATGGGTGACAAGGACGAGCTGTCGGAGGATGCGACCGCGCAGAAGGCGCGCTTGCGTTCCGTCAAGGCCTGGATCGAAGAGCACCTCGCCGACCCTGATCTTACGCTGGAGAAGATCGCGAAGAACAACGGCGTCTCGCTCCGGCATCTGCACTATCTTTTCAGGCTCACCGACGTGTCGGTTTCCGAATGGATTCTGGATCGCCGCCTGCAGCGTTGCTACGATGTGCTGACCCGCCCCGAATTGCGTTCGCTGTCGGTGACCGAGGTCGCCTATCGCCTCGGCTTCCGAAGCTCCTCGCATTTCAGCACGGCCTTCCGCCGCCGATTCGGCCATAGCCCGTCGGACCTGCGCAAGCGGTAGATCCGCTGCGGCCTCCCAAGCGGCTTTTGCAAGCGAAAATCCTTCAACAGAAGCTTATTCGGAACGCGTGCATCTCGAAACAAAATGGCCTATGGACGGTTGTTGACCGGCGTCCGAAGTGGGGCGCGCGCGGCCTATTGTCGTGCGCGAACGCTGAAGCTCGGTCGTCAACAGAGATGGATTGAGACGTGCCGAATTCCAAAAAGGCGGGGGCCAAGAAAGCCAATAAGAAAGCCGGTAAGAGTGGCAAGGCGCTGAAGACGTCAAAGGCGCCGAAGACGACAAAGACCGCCAAAAAGCCGGCAGCGCGCGCGTCTGTTTCTTCCTCGTCGCCGCTCGGCATGCTGGCTCTGCACCTGCTCGATGCATGGAAGACGTCCGGTCGCGATGGCATCGTTTTCCTTGCCGAGAACGAGAACAGGGCGGAGCGGCTCGGCTCGGTCATCCATGCGCTCGACCCGTCCTGCGACGTGCTGGTCTTTCCAAGGCTCAACACGCTGCCGTTCGATCAGCTCGAACCGTCGCGGGAAGTCGCGGGCCGGCGAAGCGCTGTATTGCGGCAGCTAGCCAAGCCCAAGAAGAAGGTCTTCGTCGTGACCACGGCCGAGGCCGTGATGCAGCGTCTGCCATCGCCGGCGAGCTGGTCCAAGCTGAGCCTGTCCTTGAAGCCGGGCACGAAAATATTGGATCTGCCGGCCCGTCTCGAAGCCCTCGGCTACGAGCCTGAGGACGATCCGAACTATCCCGGTGGCGCGCTGTTCTCCGGAAACGCGTTCGAGATATTCCCTGCCGGTGCGCTCGGTCCGTTCAGGATCGAGCATTCAGGCCAGGCGATACGCCAGATCGCGGCGTTCGATCCCGTCAGCCAGGACACCGTGTTCGAAGCGGACGAACTCATCGTCGATCCGATGTCGGAAGAGCTCGCCTTTGGCAACAAGCGCGGCAAGCGCGCGAGCTTCTTCGACTATTGCGGCAAGGCCAAATGGATCGCGGATGCGGCCGTTCCGGCCCATGCCGACAGCTGGCTCGGCACCATCGCCGACGCCGCCGGCCGTGCGGACGCGGAGCGCGAATATCTCGGCAAGCGCGAGTGGCAGAACGCGACCAAGCGCATGGTCAAGCTCGCCGCCAAGGCGACGTTCCGCGCCACGCCGGACTTCTCGAAACATGCGTCGGCCCGAAAAGCCCTTCGCCTCTTCGTCGATGACATCAGGCGCGACGATTCCCGCCTGGTGTTCGTCGCGGCCCATGAAGAGGATTTGCGCATCATGGAGCGCATGAGCGGGGTCAAGGCGAAGACGTTCTCCGACTGGGACGAGGCGATCGATGCCAAGGGACGCGAGGTCGCCATTCTCGCCGACTTCGACGCAGGCTTCGTCCTGCCCGGCCGCAAGCCGCTCGTCGTCGTGACCGCGTCCGACGTGCTCGGCAGCAGGGCGCATCATCCGCAGCCCATGGCGCGCGCGTGGAGCGCGCCGTTCGATCAGGCTGACGTGCCGGATCTGGGCTCGGTCGTGATTCATCTGCAGCGCGGCCTCGCGATGCTGGACGGACTACAGCAGGTGGCGACCGGCGGCGGTGCCTCGCGCGAGATGATCCGGCTAAAATTTTCGGGCGACAACGCCGCGCTGGTTCCAGCCTCCGACCTGGCCCTGATCTGGCCCTACGCATCGGAGCGGGGCAGCCTGACGCTGGACCGGGCGGATGGCGCCACGTGGTGGGGCCGGCGCACCGAGGCCGAGCAGGAGATCCAGGCCGCGGGCAAGCAGCTCGCAAAGCACATCAGCCAGCGGCGGCGCCGCCGCGCGCCAAAGCTGGTGCCGCCGGGGCCGGCCTACGAGCGCTTCGTCGCGCGGTTTCCCTATTTCACCACGGCCGATCAGGCCAAGGCGGTCCGCGACGTTCTGGATGACCTCGCCTCCGGCCACCCGATGGACCGGGTGATCTGCGGTGATGTTGGCTTCGGCAAGACCGAGGTCGCCTTGCGCGCAGCCGCGGCCGTCGTGCTGTCGGGCAAGCAGGTCGCGATCGCGGTGCCGACCACCATTCTGGCGCGGCAGCACACTACGACTTTCGAGAAGCGGTTCGAGCCGCTCGGCATCGAGGTCGGGAATCTGTCGCGTGCCATTTCGGGCTCGGAGACGCGAGAGGCCAAGGAGCTGCTGAGGAGCGGCAAGTTGAAGGTCGTCGTCGGCACCCAGGCGCTCACTGCAAAGGACGTGAAGTTCAAAGATTTGGGTCTCGTCATCATCGACGAGGAACAGCATTTTGGCGCTGCCGAGAAGGCAAAGCTCTCGGGTCTCGCCAAGGGCGTGCATACGCTCTGGATGAGCGCGACGCCGATCCCGCGTACGCTGGCGGCGGGCCTTGCCGGCTTTAGGGATCTCAGCGTGATCGCCACGCCGCCGGTGCATCGGCTTCCGGTCGCGACCAAGCTCGCGCCGCTGTCGGATGCGGCCATCGCCGCGGCCCTGCTGCGCGAGCAGCGCCGCCACGGCCAGAGCTTTCTGATCTGCCCGCGCATCCAGGATCTCGAGCCGATGCTGGCGCGCGTGCAGGCCGTGGCGCCGGATCTGCGCATCGTCAGTCTCCACGGGCGGCTGCCCGCCGACGAGATCGACGACCGGATGATGAGCTTTGTCGGAGGCGAGGCGGACGTCCTGCTCGCGACCAATATCGTGGAAAGCGGCCTCGACATCCCGCGCGCGAATACGATCGTGGTGTGCTGGCCGGAGAAATTCGGCCTCGCCCAGCTTCACCAGCTCCGCGGGCGCGTGGGACGCGGCGGCATCCGTGCATTCGCTTATTTGCTGACTGAATCCAACTCGGTTGAATCGGCAAAGCGACTGTCCGTGCTGGAAGAGTTCAGCAAGCCCGGCGCGGGCTTTGCCATCAGCGCGCGCGATCTCGATCTCCGGGGCGCGGGCGACCTGTTGTCGGAGCGGCAATCAGGCCACGTCCAGGTGTTCGGGCCGGTGCTCTACAGCCATCTCCTGAAGATGGCGTCGGAGAAGGCCGACGACGAGATGGCTGCGCTCTGGGTGCCGGACCTCAATCTGCCCGTGCTGGACCTCTTGCCGGCAAGCTATGTGCAGTCCGAATCCGTGCGGCTGGAGATCTACGCGCGTGCCGCGCGGTGCCTCCACGAAGATGAGCTCGACGATCTCGAAGACGAAACGTCCCGGCGGTTCGGCAAACTGCCGCAAGCCGCGCGTGACTTCTTCGGCCTGGCGCGCCTGCGGATCGCATGCCGGCAGCGCGGAATTTTCAGGCTCGACGTCGGACCGGAAGCGCTCGCGGCGACGTTCCTGCCGGGCCGCCTGCGCAAGGCCAAGGCGCGGTCGCTGCAAAGCGACGGCGACCGCATCGTCTATCCGAACAAGGGCGGGACAGAGGGGCCGTTGGCCCGGGGCGAAGAGTTCCTGGATCTGCTGGACGAGTAATGGCGAGCCCGCGCTCGCGGGCTCGCCGATGATCGAACCTAGGCGATCGTCTTCAGATAGAGGCTCGGATCGAAGTACTTGCTTGCCGGCGTAAAGTCCTTGATGCCGGCATTGGCCATGAAGAAGTCGGTCGACTGCTGCAGCCAGTTGGTGACCGTGCCGTCGGAATACATCCGCTTCCAGTCCTTGGATGTGAACATCTTCTGGGCCTTGAAGGACTCGTTGATGTCGGCCATCGGCGTCTGGCTGTAATGGCCCTTTTGCAGCTTCTCCATCGCCTCGCCGCTGTTGGCGACGATGTAGTCGTTGGCATCGGCCCAGCCACGGATCAGCTTGCCCAGCGTTTCCTTGTTGGGCTCGTAATAATCGTTGGCGGCCGCCCAGCCGCCGATGATCGCGGCCTTGGGATAATAGGCCGACGCGTCCGCAAGCTTGACCGCGCCCGGCACTTTGTCGCGAACCGTGACATTGAAGGGCACCCAGAGCGCGACGGCAGGCACGGCGCCGGAGATGAAGGCGGTGACGGCCGCCGGCATGGTCTGGTTGACCAGCTCGACCTCCTTGGGATCGACCTTGTTGGCGCGCAACGCGGTATCCAGGAACACATGCGCGGTAGTGCCGGTCGCGGTTGCGATACGCTTGCCCTTGAGGTCCTCGAACGACTTGATGCCCTGGTCGCCGCGCACCCAGAGCTGGGCGGTCGCGACCTCGATGTCGTTGATCAGGAACACCTTGCCCTGGCCGCGGGCCGGGAAGTTCGAGAGCACAGCGCCGGTGGCGAGCACGTCGAGGCTGCCGCCGATCAGCGCCTGGAAGATTTCGAGGCCGGTGTTGAACTGCCGCAGCTCGAGATCAAGTCCCTGCTTTTCGAAGGAGCCGCGATCCATGCCGGTCCAGATCTGGCCGTCGACCGCAACCGTGTGGAGATAGCCGACGCGCACCTTGGTCTTGGCCTGCGCAATCGCGGGCGCTGCGGCGGTGAAGGTGCTGCCGAGGGCAAGGCCGGCGGTCGTGGTCAGAAATTGTCTGCGATCCATAGGTCGTCCTCCACTGTGTTGTTATTCCGAGGTTGTTATTCCGAGAATGAGACCGGACGCATCTGCGCCTGCTGGGCGCGATACTCGTCCATCACGAGCTGCTTGATGTAGCTTCGGAGCTCGCCGAACTCAGGCCGCTCCTGGATCGATTCATCGCGCGGATAGGCAAAGGGAACGTCGATGATCTCCCTGATCCGCGCCGGGCGCGCCGTCACCACCACGATGCGGGAGGCGAGGTAGATCGCCTCTTCCACGGAGTGGGTGATCAGCATCACCGTCTTGCCTTCGGTCGCGAGCACCTTGAGCAGCAGGTTCTGCATGTTGGAGCGGGTCTGCGCGTCGAGCGCACCGAACGGCTCGTCCATCAGAAGGAATTGCGGCTTGACGGCATAGGCGCGCGCGATCGCGAGCCGCTGGCGCATGCCGCCTGACAGATGTTTCGGATAGGAGTTGGCGAAGTCCGACAGGCCCATCAGGCCGAGATAATGGTCGCAGATTGCATCGCGTTCCGCGGCCGGAACATGATTAGCCTTCAGCGTCAGGCCGAAGGCGATGTTCTGCTTCACCGTCAGCCATGGGAATACGCCATATTCCTGGAAGATGACGCCACGCTCGGGACCGGGGCCGGCGACGGGACGTCCGTCGAACAGCACCTTGCCGGTCGTCGGCTTCTGGAAGCCGGCGAGCATGCTCATCATCGTGGTCTTGCCGCAACCGGACGGGCCGATCACCGCGATGAAATCGCCGTCGTTGATGTCGTAGCTGACATTCTCGACGACGTTGAGCCGTCCCTTTGCCGTCTCGAAGGACAGCGAAACATTGTCGAACTGTGCGCGCTTGTTCATGCGATGGCCCGATCCTGCCAGACCAGGAGCCGCGCGGTGATCTTGCGCAGGATCATGTCCATAATCAGCGCGATCAGGCCGATGCAGATGATGCCGACATAGATGACGTCGAGCAGGAAGTAAGTGGAGGCATTCTGGATCATGGCGCCGAGCCCGCGCTGGGCCGCGATCAGTTCGGACGCCACCAGCGTCGCCCAGGCGACGCCGAGCGCAACACGTAGCGCGGTGAGGATATGCGGGACGGTGAGGGGAATGATGACCTTGCGGAAGATTTCCGCCTGGTTGGCGCCGAGCGTCTGCGCCACGCGGATATAGAGCGGCGTGATCTGCGAGACGCCCTCATACATCACGATCACGCCGGAGAAGAACGAGGCGTAGAACAGGATGACGAGCTTTGCGACCTCGTCGACGCCGAAATAGACGATCACCAGCGGGATCAGCGCGATCGGCGGCAGCGCGCGGAAGAAGTTGATCATGGGGTCGGCGAAGGTGCGGGCCGGGCGATACCAGCCGAGCAGGAAGCCGACCGGCACCGCGACGAGGATGCCGAGCGAGACGCCGAAGAAGACGCGCCGCGTCGAGGCGAACACGTCGATCAGCAGCCCTTCCTTGGTGAGGAGCTCGTAGAACTTCGCGGCGACCTGGTGCGGCGCGGGGATCAGCGAGACGTTGACGAAGCCGCTCCAGCGCACGGCGTACCAGAGCAGGATCGCACCGATCCACGGTGTCAATCCGAGAGCAAAGCGTCTCACCCCAGCTCCGTCCATTCGACGCGTCCACCCAGATAGCGGTTGATGTTTTCAGAGGTCATATTATAAATAGGATGACCAGACAATAGCGTCTTTCGTCGCTTGCGTAGCAGGTTTTTCTCCGATGACATCGCCGCCCTTCACCATCCGGAGCGTCCAGGCCTTTGGCTATCGCTATCCGCTCACAACAGAAGTCATCACCTCGTTCGGGCGGATGGCGGACCGTCCGGCCGTGTTCGTGCGGGTCGAGGACACCGACGGCCATGTCGGCTGGGGCGAGGTGTGGTGCAATTTTCCGGCGCCGGGCGCCGAACATCGTGTTCGCCTCGTCAACGAAGTGCTGGCGCCGGCCCTTGTCGGTTTCAAGGCGAGCGCGCCATCGGATGCCTTCGAGCGCCTGACGCAGGGAACCGCGGTGCTCGCGCTGCAATCCGGCGAAGCGGGTCCGTTCGCGCAGGCGATCGCCGGCATCGATCTCGCCATCTGGGACCTTCACGCGCGCCGTCGGAATGTTGCGCTGTGGAAGCTGCTCGGCGGTTCCGGGAACCGGATCAGGGTCTATGCGAGCGGCATCAATCCGGTTGGATCGGAGAAGACCGCGGAGGCGGCGCTGAACCGCGGTTATCGCGCCCTCAAGCTGAAGATCGGTTTTGATCCGGCAACGGACCGCGCCAACCTCACGGCGCTGCGCCGGCTTGTCGGCGACGGCCTGCTCGCCGCCGACGTCAACCAGGGCTGGACCATCGCGCAGGCGCTCGAGCTTGCGCCGCAACTGGAGTCTTTCGGTCTCGCCTGGCTCGAGGAGCCGATCCGCGCCGACCGCCCGCGGCAGGAGTGGAAGCAGCTGCACGGAAAAATTCGCTATCCGCTCGCCGCCGGCGAGAACATCGCGAGCCATGCTGGCTTTGCCGAGGTGCTGGGCGAACCCGTTCTCGGCATCGTGCAGCCCGATATCGCCAAATGGGGCGGGCTGTCGGCCTGCACCGGCATCGCCCGCGACATCCTGAAATCGGGAAAAATGTTCTGTCCGCACTATCTCGGCGCCGGCATTGGGCTCCTCGCATCGGCGCATCTGCTTGCAGGCGTTGGCGGCGACGGCCTGCTGGAGGTCGACAGCAACGAGAACCCGCTGCGGGATCGCTTCTGCGGACCCGTGCTCGATGTCCGCGACGGCATGATCGCGCTCGGCGACGAGCCGGGCCTCGGTATCACGCCCGATCTTGCGTCGATCGAACAATACCGGACGCTCTGATGTCGAGGCAGGGCTACGACTACATCATCGTCGGCGCAGGCTCGGCCGGCTGCGTGGTTGCGAACAGATTGTCGGCCGATCCGGCCTGCCGCGTGCTGCTGCTGGAAGCCGGTGGCTCCGACCGGAACTTTTGGCTGAAACTCCCGGTCGGCTATTACCGGACCATCTACAACGAGCGCTTCTCGCGCTTGTTCAAGACCGAGCCGTCTGAGGGCAGCGGCGGCCGCGCCATCGTCTGGCCGCGCGGGCGCGTGCTCGGCGGCTCCTCGTCGATCAACGGGCTGATCTTCATCCGCGGCCAGCACGAGGATTTTGACGATTGGGAACGCCTCGGCGCCGATGGCTGGAGCTATCGCGACGTGCTGCCTTACTTTCGGCGCTACGAGCGTTATCGCGGCGGCGAGAGCCAGTTTCATGGCGGTCTCGGCGAGTTCGAGGTCTCTGATCTCCGCAATGATAATCCGGCATCGCATGCCTGGGTCGAGGCCGGCGTGCAGTTCGGCCTGCCGCGCAATCCTGATTTCAACGGCGCGACCACGCTCGGCGTCGGCACCTATCAGCTCGGCATCGGTAAACACTGGCGGACCAGTTCGGCGTCCGCCTTCCTGCGCCCGATCGCGGACCGGCCGAACCTCACCATCATCACGCATGCGCAGGTCAGCAAGGTCACGTTCAATGGCCGCGTTGCGACCGGCGTCGAGTGGATCAGCAAGGGCCAGGTCCACAGCGCGACGGCCGACCGGGAAGTCATCCTGTCCGGCGGCGCGCTGCAGTCGCCGCAGATCCTCCAGCTTTCCGGCGTCGGTCCGGCCGATCTCCTGCAAAAGCACGGCATTCCCGTCATTGCCGACTCGCCCGAAGTCGGCGCTAATCTGCAGGATCACTATCAGGCCCGGCTGATCGTGCGGCTGAAGGAGCGGATCTCGCTCAACGACCAGGTCCGCAACCCCGTCGAGCTTACCAAGATGGGATTGCAGTGGATGCTGGCGGGCACGGGACCTTTGACGGTGGGAGCGGGACAGGTGGGCGGCGCGGCCTGCACGGAATATGCCGTCGGCGGCCGCCCCGATGTGCAGTTCAACGTGATGCCGCTCTCGGTCGACAAACCCGGCGAGCCCCTGCACAGCTATTCCGGTTTTACCGCCTCGGTCTGGCAATGCCATGGGAAATCGCGTGGGCAGCTTGCGATCAGCTCGACTGATCCGTTCGCGCAGCCGCGGATCGCGCCGAATTACTTCGCCGAGGAAATCGACCGGAAGACCATGGTTGCGGGCCTGAAGATCCTGCGCGAGATCTACCAGCAGAAGGCGTTTCGCCCGCTGTGGGATGTCGAGATGGTGCCGGGCGAGGCCGCACGCGACGATGCCGGGCTGTGGGATTTCGCGCGCAACACCGGCGGCACCGTGTTTCACTGCGTCGGCACCTGCCGCATGGGCCGAGACGAGGGTGCGGTGCTCGATCCGCAGCTGCGGGTGCGCGGCGTCGAGCGGCTTCGCGTGATCGACGCCTCCGTGATGCCGCAGATCACCTCGGCCAACACCAATGCGACCAGCCTGATGATCGGCGAACGCGGTGCAGCCCATGTCATGGCTTAAGTCATGGCCTGATCGGGCCGCCTGATTTTCGGAGGACGAGATGGAATTGAGTTCCGACAGTCACGTCCCCAAATACGCGCAGATTGCCGACATCTTCCGGCAGCGGATCGCGCGTGGCACCTGGGCCCAGGGCTTTCGCCTGCCGGCCAACGAGGAGCTCGCGGCCGAGTTCGGAGTCTCCCGCGTCACGATCCGGCAGGCCGTCGAGCTGCTCGCCCGCGACGGCGTCATCGAGGCGCAGCAGGGACGCGGCACCTTCGTCACCGGCACGGTGCGGCAGGATCGCTGGCTCAAGGTGGAGACCACGCTGTCTGATCTGGCGGACATGTACCGCGACACCTCGCCGGAGATCATCAATATCTCCGAGAGCCGCAGCAATGCGCCGCTGCTCCCCGAGGACGGCAAGCCGGCCGAGAAGTATGTCTTCATGCGCCGCCTGCATTCGCGCCAGAAGCAGCCTTACTGCGTGATCTCGATCTATCTCGATGAAAAAATCTTTCGGAGATCACCGAAGCGCTTTCGCAACGAGACCGTGATCCCGATCCTCAACGATCTCCGGGACCCCGCGATCGCCAGCGCCCGCCAGACCCTGACGATCGGCACTGCTGACATCGAGGCGGCGCGCCTCTTGCGTGTGCCCCTGAACTCGCCAGTGGCCGAAGTCCGTCGCATCTTCACCACAAGGGATCGCACCGTGATCTATCTCGGCGAAGTCACCTATCGCGGCGATTTCGTGCGGATCGACATGGATCTGCGGCCTTAGTGCTCTATGGGATAAAGCCTGATAGGCGCCACCAGGGCGGTGCGCTCCCTCTCCCGCTTGCGGGGGAGGGTCGGGGAG
>JAEWBW010000493.1 GCA_023390955.1 Pseudomonadota bacterium | reverse complement strand
TTGTAGGTGATCTGGGTGGTACAGACGTGGGTGACCGGATCGCAGGAATAGCCCGCGGGGATCGGGAATTCGCCGCCCGCGATGAAAGTGGCGGATTCGCCGGAGATCGCGGTCAGGCTCGGCTCGGCCAGCGTCCGCATCACGCCGGCGCTTTCCATCGCGCGCATCGTGGCGTTGACGGTTGCGACGCCTTTGGCGAGTCCGGTAACACCGAGCCCGTTGCTGGTAACGAGCGGGCCGCCAGAGACCGAGAACGGGTTGGAGTTGTTGAAATTCACCACGGCCGTGCCGGCATTCAGGCTGGCGCTGAGATCGACACCGAGCTGCTTGACGATGTCGCGGCGCACCTCGCCGACGACGACCTTGAGCAACACCTGAACGCGGCCGCGCACGACGATGTTGTTGACGACCTTTTCCGAGCCGCCCACCAGCTTTGCGGCGACCTCGCCGGCCTGCTGGGCCTCGACCGGGCTCGACACCGATCCGGTCAGCATCACGCTGTCGCCGACGCCTTCGATCTGCACGCCCGGGGACGCCGCGCGAAGCGCGGAGCGCACGCCGTTGAGATCGCGCTTCACGGCGATGTCGTAGGAGGCGACCTGCTGGCCGTCGGCGGTGAAGAATACGACGTTGGTCTGGCCGACCGCGCCGCCGATGATATAGGCGCGCTGCGACGAACGGATCACCGCATTGGCGATCTTGGGATCGGCCACCAGGACGTCCTTGACGTCGCGCGGCAGGTCGATGACGACCGACTTGCCGACGCCGAGCGCGAGGAAACGCGTCCGTGCCGGTGCGATCGACGCCACCGGCGACACGCCGAGATCGGGCGTCTGCAGCGGCGTCTGGTCGCCGATCGGCGCATCCGCGGCGAACGCCGAGGCGACGCCGAGCAGCAGCATGATTCCCGTCACGAGCGGACGCGCGCTGATCCCCCGATTGCGCGCCGTCGCCCGATTACCCCCAATAGTCATCCCCGATGTCCCCATCACTTCTGTGACGATGTGCTCGAAACGCCGTAGCGAACGACGTTCACGCTGGCGCCGCGTTTCGCAGGCAGATCGTCTGCGGATTTGTCTGAAACGTTGATGTCGACGAGGCTGCGCAGCGCCAGCGACAGCGAGCCGCTCTGGCGTGCCTTCGCCAGCGTCTCGGCCTGCTCCGGCTTGAGCTCGAGCGTCACGGTCTTGCCGAGGACGGTGTTCTGCCCGTCCTTTTCCTTCGGCGCCTGGTCGATGGCGAGCACGCGGATGTTGGAGAGGATCGTCTCTGACGACACGACCTCGCCGCTGCTGTTATTGCCGTCGGAGTTCTTGTTGCGCCGGGTGAGGAGGATATCGACGCGGTCGTTCGGCAGGATGAAGCCGCCCGCGCCGGTTTCGGCGGAGATTTCGGTCGAGACGGCGCGCATGCCGGAGGGCAGGATCGCGGCCATGAAGCCGGAGCCTTCGGCCCGCACCAGCTTCTGCTCGCGGATCGGCTCGCCCTGCATCATCGGAAAACGCGCGATCGAGCCGGCGAGCTGGGTCGTTGCCTCGGGCCGGCTGTCGCGGCGGATGAAGGCGCCGCTGGCGGCCGATGCCGGCCAGGTCTGCCACTGCAGGTCTTCGGGCTTGACGGTCTGGCCGAGCCCGATGTCGGACTTCGCGACCAGGATTTCGGTGGTCGGCAGCGGCGTGGCCACGGGGGCAGCAACCTGTGCCGGCTTGTTGTCGTTGCCACTCGCCAGATACGCGGCGACGCCGCCGGCGCCCAGCGCGATGACCAGAACAACAATGCGTGCGGTGTTCATACGCTACTACTCATCACTCGGGTTACACGAACCGCGCACGTGGCAGGTTCCCCCGTAACGATGAGTAGGCCAGTAAAAGTATAAGGGGTGTTGCAAGGCCGAATGTGATCGGCGGTCACGCAGCTTGTTTTGGCCGCATGGTGAACAGCGCGTTATCCGAAACGCTGCAATCCCGTAGAACCACGCGCGTCGTCAGGCGTTTCGGATGTGTGCCGGAAGCGACATGGTGAACGCGTGGTTAGCGCGCGAGGTGAGCCAGAGGCCTACGACACCGTCATATTGTAGACGATGTTGGCGCAGCCTTCGTGGCCGCCCTCGTTACCGCAGACGCGCAATGTGAAGGGATCGGCTCCAGTGAAACCAGTGGGCGCGGTGTAGGTGTATCTGCCGCCTTCATGCAGCTTGATCTTGCCGCGTGCCGGAGGACTCGCCAGCCACAGGCGCTTGAACACCAGATTGCCGCCGGCGGTGTAGCTGCCGGTACAGCTCTTGCCCTGGCCGATCGCGCCATGGGCCTGCCACGGGCCCTCCGAAGAGACGTGGAAGCGGTAGTTCGCGACGCAGGCGGCATTGGCTGACGACGAGCACGCCAACAGCGTGGCAGCAGCGAGCGAAAGATGCAGGGCGCCGGGTCTCAAGAGCGTCGAGCTCCGCGTCCTTACTTCGCGCGCTTCTTTTCGATCGTGTCCCAGATCTTCGCCGCCACGTCAGGGCCGCCGAGCCGTGCGATGGCGCGAATGCCTGTGGGCGAGGTCACGTTGATCTCGGTGAGGTTGCCGTTGATGACATCGATGCCGACGAACAGCAGGCCGCGCTCGCGCAGCGCCGGGCCGACGGTTGCGCAGATCTCGCGCTCGCGCGGGGTCAGCTCGGTTTCCTTCGCCGCACCCCCGCGCACCATGTTGGAGCGCAGGTCGTCCGCGGCCGGCACGCGGTTCACGGCGCCTGCGAACTCACCGTCGACCAGGATGATGCGCTTGTCGCCGTGCTTCACCTCGGGGATGAACTGCTGGATCACCCAGGGTTCCCTAAACGTCACGGAGAACATGTCGTAGAGCGAGCCGAAATTCATGTCCTGCGGCATCACGCGGAACACCGCCGCGCCACCATGGCCGTGCAGCGGCTTCATGACGACCGCGCCGTACTTGTCGCGGAAGGCGTTGATTTCATCGAGATCGCGCGAGATCAGCGTCGGCGGCATCAGCTGCGGAAAGTTCATCACGAACAGCTTTTCCGGCGCATTGCGCACGGAGGCAGGGTCGTTGACGACAAGCGTCTTCGGATGGATGCGCTCGAGCAGATGCGTCGAGGTGATGTAGGCGAGGTCGAACGGCGGATCCTGGCGGAGCAGCACCACGTCGAAGCCGTTGAGCGCCTTGCGCTGGGGCTCGCCGAGCGTGAAATGATTGCCGGGCTCGTCGCGCACGGTCAGCAGCTGCACCGGCGCGACGATTTCTTCGCCGACCATCGAGAGCTTGTCGGGCGTGTAATAGGACAGGCCGTGGCCGCGCTTCTGCGCCTCCAGGAGCAGCGCAAAGGTGGAATCGCCCTTGATGTTGATGCGGGCGATGGGGTCCATCTGGACGGCGACGTTCAGTTTCATGGTCTGCCTTTCAGGTCGAGGCGTCGAATGCCGCCAACACATGGCGCGGAAGTCGCTTCGGCGCAATCAGCATGGCGTCGAATCGCAATTCGAATTCGGCATGCTCGGGATGCGCGACGAGCCAGCCTTGCGCGGCATTGACGATGCGCTGCTGCTGGCGCGGCGTGACGGCATAGGCGGCCTCGTCGAGGCTGGCGCGGGCCTTGACCTCGACGAAGGCGATCAGGCCACGCCGCCGCGCCACGATGTCGATCTCGCCATGCGGGGTGCGGAAGCGCCTCGCCAGGATGCGATAACCCTTGGCGATGAGATAAGCGGCCGCGCGGCTCTCCGCGGAAATGCCGGTCTGGAACGCCGCGACGCGCTCGGGCGAGGCGAGTTTCGGTTCGGAAGGCGCGGCGTCCTCAGTCTTCGGCATCGCCGCCCCGCAATTCCTTCGCAAGCTCGAGCGCGCGGGCATAGACCTCGCGGCGGGGGCGGCCGGACAGCTCGACCGCATGCGCCACCGCATCCTTGACGCTCGATGTCGCGAGCTGCGCGCGCAGGAGATCGTCGATCGCGTCCGCTGACATCGCCTCGGCATCGGCCGCGGGCGGGCCGATCACCAGCACGAATTCGCCGCGCGTTTCCAGCGTGTCGGCATTGCGCGCAAGCTCGGAGAGCGGTGCCCGAGAAATCTCCTCGTGCAGCTTTGTCAGCTCGCGGCAGATCGCGGCCTCGCGCGCTCCCATGATGTCGGCGAGGTCCGACAGCGTGTCCTGCACGCGGTTGCCGGAATCGAACACGACCAGCGTCGCATCGATCCGGGCGAGCTCGGTCAGGCGCGCGCGCCGGGCGGCGGATTTCGCCGGCAAAAAGCCTTCGAAGAAGAAACGGTCGGTCGGCAGTGCCGCGACCGACAGCGCCGCCAGCACGGAGGAGGGGCCCGGCAGCGCGAACACGTCGTAGCCGGCCGCCGACGCCTCGCGCACCAGCTTGAAGCCGGGATCGGAGATCAGCGGCGTGCCGGCATCGGAGACCAGCGCGACTGAGCCGCCCTGCGCCAGTGCCTCCAGGATCTTCGGGCGTGCCGCTTCGGCATTGTGCTCGTGATAGGGCTTTAGCTGCGCCGCGATGCCATAGCGTTCGGTCAGCCGTCGCGTGATGCGGGTGTCTTCGCAGGCGATGACATCGACGCCGGCCAGCGTCTCCAGCGCCCGCAGCGTGATGTCGCCGAGATTGCCGATCGGCGTCGCGACGAGATAGAGGCCCGGCGCCGCCTTGGGCGCTGTGAACTGATGGCTGTCGATGGCAAAACCGCGCGCGGTGTCACCTTCAGGCGTATTTATCGGGGCGGCCTTTGCGCGCATAATGTCTACTTAGGCGCGATCTCCGGGGCTGGAAACAGGGCTGGGAACCGGTTCGCTGAAAAAGATCGCGCCGGTTCGATGTGGCGGGCGCAAGATTCCCGCAAGTCACGGGCGCGAGGATCGAGCGCCCGCGCCATATTCGCGGCGGAAACGCGCGATGAAAGTGTGAGGCAGAGGGGCAAACAGCTTTCCGGAACACTGGCGAACGCGTTAAGCGATCATTATCCTTTTGTTTTGGTTAACTATTTGCCGACACTATGGTTGAATCCGCGTCTCGTCCCTGCGGAGGAGACGCTTTGACCGGCCTGCAAAGGCCGGCCGTCACGAAGAAGCTGCCATGCCGGGCCCGCGCCATCCAAGAATTCCCCCTTCCGGGTCCCGTCTGTCGGGGGCGACCCGGCGGAGCGCGCTCGGCCTATTGCTCGGTGCGCCGCTGCTGTCGGCCTGCGCCGGCGTGCAGCAGAGCCTCAACCAGTTCTCCAATCCGTTCAGCTCGTCGGAGCCCGCGCCGGGGCCTGCCGGTCCGCCGCAGCAGGCCCAGGCCGTCGGCACCGGCCAGGTCA
Source organism: Pseudomonadota bacterium (assembly GCA_023390955.1). Classification (GTDB taxonomy): domain Bacteria; phylum Pseudomonadota; class Alphaproteobacteria; order Rhizobiales; family Xanthobacteraceae; genus Bradyrhizobium. The sequence continues at coordinate 5,133 of JAEWBW010000493.1, read as the reverse complement.
AGGTCGGCGTGATCCTGCCGCTCTCGGCGGCCGGCAATGCCGGGCTTGCCGCGCAATCCATGCGCAACGCCGCCGACATGGCGCTGGCCGAGTTCCAGAACCCGAACATCCAGCTCCTGATCAAGGACGACAACGGCACGCCGCAGGGGGCGCAACAGGCCGCGCAGCAGGCGGTCGACGAAGGCGCGGAGATCATTCTAGGACCGCTGTTCGCGCAGTCGGTTCCGGCGGTCGCACAGGTCGCGCGGTCCCGCGGCATTTCGGTGATCGCGTTCTCGACCGATGCCAGCGTTGCCGGCCGCGGTGTGTACCTGCTCAGCTTCCTGCCGGAATCCGACGTCAACCGCATCGTCGAATACTCCGCCAGCATCGGCAAACGCTCCTTCGCGGCGCTGCTGCCGGAAAATGCCTATGGCAACGTGGTGGAAACGGCGTTCAAAACCGCGGTGCCGCGGCGTAACGGGCGCGTCGTCGCGTTCGAGAGATATGGCGGCGATCGCGCCACGCCGGCACGCACGGTGGCACAGGCGCTTGGCGGTGCGGACGCGCTGTTCATCGCCGATGACGGCGATTCCGTCGTCGCGATGGCCGATGCGCTCACGGCGGCAGGCGCGAATTTGCGCAACATCCAGCTGCTCGGCACCGGCCTGTGGGACAATCCGCGCGTCTACGCCAATGCGAATCTGCAGGGCGGTCTCTACGCCGCGCCTGATCCGGCCGGCTTCCGCGGCTTCTCCGGCCGCTACCGCACCAAATACGGCGCCGAGCCGGTGCGCACCGCGACGCTTGCCTATGACGCGGTGGCGCTGGTCGCCGCTCTTGCGCGCACGCAGGGGCAGCAGCGCTTCTCGGCCGATGTGCTCACCAACCCCTCCGGCTTTGCCGGCATCGACGGCCTGTTCCGCTTCCGCGCCGACGGCAGCAACGAACGCGGGCTTGCGGTGATGAAGGTGACGACGGGTGGTGGCGTTGCGGTTGCTGGCTCGCCGAAGAGTTTTGGGGCGTAGCTCTCAGTTGTCGTCCTGGCGAAAGCCAGGACCCATTACCCCAGGGAGGGGTTGCGGCGCGAAGCGGACAATTCCGAGTCTTCGTCAAACCATGTTCGGTGGCTATGGGTCCTGGCTTTCGCCAGGACGACGATGACGCGAGTTCAGGCCGCGAGATCTGCGACCACCGCATCCAGCACCGGGAATCCGCTGCTCGTCACACGCAGGCGCCCTGTGGTGTCGACCGTGATCGCGCCTTCCTCGCGCAGCAGCGCGATGCGGCCAGGGTCCAGCGCACGGCCGGAGAGCGCGGCATAACGCTCGGGGTCGATGCCTTCGGCGAGCCGCAATCCCATCAGCAAGAATTCGTCGGCGCGCTCTTCGCTGTTGAGGAGATCGTCGGTGATGTTGCCGTGGCCGTTGGTCTCGACCCGCATCAGCCAGGCTTCAGGACGCTTCTCGGTGGCGGTGGCATGGCGCACGCCGTCGATGTCGATGCGGCCATGCGCGCCGGGGCCGATGCCGGCATATTCCTCGCCGCGCCAGTAGACCAGATTGTGCCGGCACTCGGCGCCGGGACGCGCGTGATTGGAAATCTCGTAGGCGGGCAGCCCGAGCTTGTCGCAGGTTTCCTGCGTGACGTCGTAGAGCACGCGCGCAAGGCCCTCGTCCGGCGTCTTCAGCTTGCCGGCCTTGTGCAGGCCGAAGAAGGGCGTGCCTTCCTCGATGGTGAGCTGATAGAGCGACAGATGCTCGGCGGCTTCGTCGATGGCGTGACGGAGCTCGTCGGCCCACATCTGCGGCGTCTGGTCGGGACGCGCGTAGATCAGGTCAAAAGAATAACGGTCGAACGAACGGCGCGCGATCGCGACGGCATCGAGCGCCTCGCGCGCGCTATGCAGCCGTCCCAGCATTTTCAACGATGCATCGTCGAGCGCTTGGACGCCGAGCGAGACGCGATTGACGCCGGCGGCGCGATAGCCGGCGAAGCGCGTGGCTTCGACGCTGGTCGGATTGGCTTCGAGCGTCACTTCGACATCGCCGGCGACATGCCAGTGCTTGCCGATCGCATCGAGCACAGCGCCGACGGTTGCCGGCTGCATCAGCGACGGCGTGCCGCCGCCGAGGAAGATCGAGGTGACCTCGCGGCCCGGCGTACGCTGTGCGGTTGTCTCGATCTCACGCGCAAAGGCGCTCGCGAAGCGCGCTTCGTCGATCGCGGCATGGCGGACATGGCTGTTGAAGTCGCAATAGGGGCACTTCGACAGGCAGAACGGCCAATGCACGTAGACGCCGAAGGCGTCCTTGTCAGCGCGGCTCAAGGCAGATCTCCGCGAGTTTGACGAAAGCGCGGGCGCGGTGCGACAGGCCGAGACCGAGCGGCGGCAGGCCGTGCTTCTCGATGCTGGTCATCTCGCCAAAGGTGCGGTCGTAACCGTCGGGCAGGAACGCCGGGTCGTAGCCGAAGCCGGCGGTGCCGCGCGGCGGCCAGACCAGCGTGCCGTCGACGCGCGCCTCGACCTCTTCGAGATGATCGTCGGGCCAGGCGACGCAAAGAGCCGAGACGAAATGGGCCTTGCGCTTGTCGGGCGTGGTGGCGCCGCGTTCCTGCAGCAGGCGCTCGATCTGCGCCATCGCCGCGGCAAAATCCTTCGACGGTCCGGCCCAGCGCGCGCTGTAGATGCCGGGCGCGCCGTCGAGCACATCGACCACGAGGCCGGAATCATCGGCGAACGCCGGCAGCTTCGTTGCCTGCGCCGCGGCGATCGCCTTGATCGCGGCGTTGCTACGGAAATCGTTGCCGGTCTCGTCGGGCTCGGGGAGGCCGAGCTCGCCGGCCGACACCGCCTCGATGCCGTAGGGCGCGAGCAACTCCTTCATCTCGGCGAGCTTGCCGGGATTGTGGGTCGCGATCACGAGCTTTCCGGTGATTCGGCGGTGCATGGCCTATTGACTACGCCACCGCGATTTTCTGCAAGTCCACGAGGCGCGCGATGCCCTTCTGGGCCAGCGCCATCAGCGCCAGGAACTCGTCCTGCGTGAACGGTTCGCGCTCGGCGGTTCCCTGCACCTCGACGATGCGGCCGTCGCCGGTCATGACGAAGTTCGCATCGGTCTCGGCTTCGGAATCCTCGGCATAATCGAGATCCAGCACGGGCTTGCCCTGATAGATGCCGCAGGAGATCGCGGCGACGTTGTCGCGCAGCACGTTGGCCTTGACCATGTTGCGCGTCTTCATCCAGGCGATGCAGTCGGCGAGTGCGACCCATGCGCCGGTGATCGAGGCCGTGCGCGTGCCGCCATCGGCTTGGATCACGTCGCAATCGACGGTGATCTGGCGTTCGCCGAGCGCTTCGAGATCGACGATGGTACGCAAGCTGCGGCCGATCAGGCGCTGGATCTCGACGGTGCGGCCGCTCTGCTTGCCGGCGGCGGCTTCGCGGCGGGTCCGTTCCGAGGTCGCGCGCGGCAGCATGCCGTATTCGGCGGTGACCCAGCCGCGGCCCTGGCCCTTCAGCCACGGCGGCAGACGCTCTTCCAGCGTCGCGGTCACGAGCACATGGGTGTCGCCGAACTTCACGAGGCACGAGCCTTCCGCATATTTGACCACGCCACGCTCCAGCGTCACGGGGCGCAGTTCATCGGGCGCACGGCGGCTTGGCCGCAGGGGGAATCCTCCGGAAATCTGGGCGGGAAATGGCTGTTCGCGGTGCTTGTAGGAGGGGGAAGGGGAGGCGGCAAGGCCTTTTCCCCTTGGGGTAAACCCTGGGGGTGAAAGAGGTGCTTGTCAGAGGCCCTCAGGATGGACAAATTACCTGAAGCTGAGAGGAGTTAACGGCTGTGGCCCATCACGATCCGATTCATCTGATCGCGCCGCGCGCAGGTCTGGCCCAGCTCAACGAGCGATCTCGCGACATTTTTCGTCAAATCGTCGAGAGTTATCTCGCGACGGGTGAGCCGGTCGGCTCGCGCAATATCTCGCGCCTGATCGCGATGCCGCTGTCGCCGGCCTCGGTGCGCAATGTCATGGCCGATCTGGAACAGCTCGGCCTGATCTATGCGCCGCATACTTCCGCCGGCCGGCTGCCGACGGAACTCGGCTTGCGCTTCTTCGTCGACGCCCTGATGCAGGTCGGCGACCTCAATGAGGCCGAGCGGCAGGCGATCCAGAGCCAGCTGCATTCGGTCGGACAGGCGCAATCGGTCGAGGCCGCATTGGGCGAAGCCCTGACGCGGCTGTCGGGCCTGACGCGGGCCGCCGCAGTGGTGCTGACGCCGAAGTCCAATGCGCGGCTCAAACACATCGAATTCGTCCGGCTGGAACCGGAAAAGGCGCTGGTCATCCTGGTCGGTGAGGACGCTCAGGTCGAAAACCGCGTGCTGACGCTGCCGCCTGGAGTTCCCTCCTCGGCGCTGACGGAGGCCGGCAATTTTCTCAATGCGCGAATCCGCGGCCGGACGCTGGCCGAAGCCCGGCTCGAGCTCGAAAGCGCGCTGGGAGAGGCCCGTGCGGAGCTCGATCAGCTGACCCAGAAGGTGATCGCAGCCGGCATCGCGAGCTGGTCCGGCGGCGAGAGCGAGGACCGCCAGCTGATCGTGCGCGGCCACGCCAATCTGCTGGAGGATCTGCATGCGCTGGAGGATCTCGAGCGGGTGCGGCTGCTGTTCGACGATCTGGAGACCAAGCGCGGCGTGATCGACCTGCTCGGACGCGCCGAGACCGCCGAGGGCGTGCGCATTTTCATCGGCTCGGAGAACAAGCTGTTCTCGCTGTCGGGCTCCTCGACCATCATCTCGCCCTATCGGGATGCCGCCGGCCATATCGTCGGGGTTTTGGGGGTGATCGGCCCAACCCGGCTCAATTATGCCCGCGTGATCCCGACCGTGGATTATGCCGCCCGCATCGTCAGCCGGCTTCTGGGCGGCTGATCTGCGCCCCGGACCGATCACGGGCGCTTGATTTTCACGGCTCAAGGCACGATATCCGGGCCAACAATCCCTTGAAACGAGTATGAGACCTGAGCTGATGACCGATCGAGACCGGCAGCCCGACGACACGACCGCACCGACCGGCGAGCCCGTGGTGTCAAAGCCCTATATCATGCCCGACGATCCCGAGCCCGGTTCGGTCGAGACGCTGCAGAAG
>JAEWBW010000395.1 GCA_023390955.1 Pseudomonadota bacterium | reverse complement strand
CTGCTGACGATCTCATGCGCGCTGGCAAGCTTCGCGCTTGCCTGCGCGACGCCCTTCGCCGCATTTGCTGTCGTTGCGGCTGCGATGTTGCCGTTGCGACCGGCGCTCCTCGTGGTGATCGGGGCGTGGCTCGTCAATCAGGTGATCGGGTTTGGCGCGCTCCATTATCCGATCGATGCCTCGACCATCGCCTGGGGCTTTGCCATCGGGGCCGCCGCGCTGACGGCGACCGCGATCTCATCGGCCGTTCTCCGCGCGCTGCCGGAGAGCCGTACGCCGATGGTCCTTGCGGTAACGCTGGCATGTGCCTTCGCCGGTTACGAGCTCGTGCTGTTCGGCGTGACGCCAGTCCTTGGCGGAGCCGACGCCTTTACGCCAGTGATCGTGGCGCGCCTTGGGCTGCTGGATATCGGCTGGTTGATCAGCCTCGTCGGCGTCTGCGAGATCGTGCGCCTGCTCAATCCGAATGAGGGGCGGGCGATCCCGACGTGAGCGCCGACGCCCATTGGCGCGCCGATATCGCCTCGCTGGTGTTTCCGGTCGCGGGCCATGAGGCGATCTGCGCCGTCCACCGCGGCGCGTTCCGGACCCTGCTCGGTGCTGAGCCGGTGCCGGAGGACTGCCTCGGCTATTTCCGTCGATTCGAAGCCGTCTTCAGGGCTGCCGCCGGCGCCAAGATCGCCCGCAGAGGAATTCCGGCCGGCACAAGCCTGCATCTTACCAGTCGCGACATCGCCCGGAAGCTGCTAGAAGGCCATCACATTGAGAGCGGAGAGCAGCCATGAATCAACCCCAGGCCCAAATGACTGCCCAAGTTGCGCATTTGCCGATTGCCGCCGCGCAGGTGGGACGGCTGTCGCAGGCCATGATGGCGATGGTGCTCGGCCTCTTCATCGTGGGCGTGGTCGGCTTCTCCCATATCGACGTCATCCACAACGCCGCGCACGACGTGCGCCATTCGAACGCGTTCCCCTGCCACTGATCGGGGTGGCATGACCACGTTTCGCTCGATCGTCTTTTCGTCGGTCATTGCCGGTTTCATCGTAGGTCTGGTCGTCACGGTCGCCCAGCAGTTCGGCACGGTCCCCCTGATCCTGAAGGCTGAGGTCTTCGAGAAGGCCGGGGGAGGTCACCATCACGACGCCGCCGCGGCGCCACAGGGCGCTGCCGCCGGTCACGACTATGCAGCCCAAAGCCCTCCAGCTCACGACCATGCAAGCCATGACCACGGCACCGAGGCTTGGGAGCCGCGCGACGGGTTCGAGCGCAACGCCTATACCGCTGCCGCCAACGTGCTGACCGCGATCGGCTTCGCATTGTTGCTGGCCGGCTTCTTTGCCGTCCGCAGCGGCGCGACCGGGACGAGCGTCTCCTGGCACGAAGGCCTGATGTGGGGATTGGCGGGCTTTGCCGTCTTCACCCTCGCGCCGGGCCTCGGCCTGCCACCGGACCTGCCGGGCGTGCCGGCCGCTCCGCTGCTGTCGCGTCAGATCTGGTGGGGCGCCGCGGTGCTCGCCACTGCGTCAGGCCTAGCCCTGATCGCCTTCCGCCGTTCGGTCCCGGCTGCGATCGCCGGTGTGGTCCTGCTGATCCTGCCGCATTTGATCGGCGCGCCGGAGCTCGCACAGGTCGAGACCAACGTGCCGTCCTCGCTGTCGCATCAGTTCATGGTCGCGGTGACGATGACGAGCCTGGTGTTCTGGTGCCTGCTCGGCCCGCTCACCAGTGCGATATTCGCGCGCTTCGATCGCAGCGCGTCGGCCGCCTGATCCCGCCTACGACATGATCTCGTGCAGGCCGGTCCAGCCGGTGTAGAGCCCGACGAACACGATCAGGGCGGCCGAGACGTAAGGCGCCATGTGCGCGAAGCGGCTGAAGCCGCTCCAGCGCCGCTCGACGTGGCGCAGGCTGAGCGCCGCCAGCACGCCGGCCGAGACCATGGTGATCGCAAGGCCGATGCCGAAGCAGAGCACCAGGACGAAGCCGAGCGAAAACTGCTTGAGCTGGATGCAGAGCAGCAGCACGGTGATCGCGGCTGGGCAGGGGATCAGGCCGCCGGTGAGACCGAACAGCACGATCTGCGTCGTCGTCACGCTGCGTCCCGCAAAACGCTTGCGGATGTCGGCGGCGTGCGCGCGCGCATGCGCATCGTCTGCCTTACCGAGGTCCATGTGGTCGTGATCGTGCTCCTCGAACATGAGCTCGGTGGAGTCACCGCCGAGTTCGACGCGTGCCTTGAAGGCGTGCGGCTCGGGAATTTCGTCAAGGCTTTCAAGATATCCGTCGCGGGCAGTGAAGGCGAATGACTGCTCGGCCCCGTCGCTGCGGATCGTCGTCACCCTGACGTCGCCTGCGGGCGGCAGTGCACCGCTCTCGCTACGCAGCCGCCACCGCGGCGGCACGCCGTCCTCGAAGACTTCCAGCAGCAGCGACCGGCCGACCAGCGAGATCGATTGCGGCTCATCGTGGTGGTGATGGTCGTGCGCGTGGTGCTGGTCCCGCCAGGTGCGCCAGATCATCCAGCCGGCGATGCCGATGATGATGACGGCCGACATCATCTGCAGATAAGCCTCGCTGCGTTCACCCGACAGGTCCTTGCCGAAGTGGAGACCTGCGAGTGCGATCACCCAGACGATTGCGGTGTGGGAGATCGTCGCCGACAGTCCGAGCAGCACGGCCTGAAACACGGTGCCCCTGACGGCGATAATGAAGGCCGCCATCATGGTCTTGGAATGGCCGGGCTCGAGGCCGTGCAGGGCGCCGAGCAGGATGGCGCTCGGTACAAACAGCCATGCGTGGGCGCTGCTCTGCTGGAGCAGTTGGGACAGATCGGTCATTCGTAGCTCACTTCAGATAGGTGCGGACCACTTCGATCAGGTCCGCGGCGCCCTTGGCCTTCTCCGGATCCTTCTCATGCGCGGGGTCAACGACGTGATGGCGGATGTGGTCCTCGAGCAGTTCCGATGTCAGGCCGCTGACGGCGCCGCGCACCGAGGCCACCAGCATCAGCACGTCGGCGCAGCCGAGCTCGGCTTCGAGCCCCCGCTCGACCGCCTCGAGCTGGCCCTTGATGCGCCTGACCCGCGCCAGCAGTTTCGACTTGTGTTTGACGGTATGTGACATGCTTATAAGATAGGGGGGTACCCTATTTTGGTCAAGGCCGAAAGGAAGCCGCCCACTGGGACGGCCGCCTTCCTACGCGTTGACCGGCGCCGCCGGACCGTCCTTCCTGAACAGGACGTAGAGGGCCGGCAGCACCAGCAGTGTCAAGATCGTCGAGGAGATGATCCCGCCGATGACCACCGTCGCCAGTGGCCGCTGCACCTCGGCGCCGGCGCCCGTGGCGATTGCCATGGGGACGAAGCCGAGCGAGGCCACCAGTGCTGTCATCAGGACCGGCCGCAGCCGCGTCACGGCACCCTCGTGCACGGCCTCGAGCACCGACTTGCCATCGTGCCTGAGCCGCTCGATGAAGGCGATGATGACGAGGCCGTTGAGGACGGCGACGCCGGAGAGCGCGATGAAGCCGACGCCCGCGCTGATCGACAGCGGAATGTCCCGCAGCAGCAGCGCCGCGATGCCGCCGGTGAGCGCCAGCGGTACGCCGCTGAACACCAGCAGCGCGTCGGCCAGCGATCCGAGGCCCATGAACAGCAGCAGCAGCACCAGCAGCAGGGCAACGGGAACGACGATGGTGAGCCGCTTGGTCGCCGAGACCAGTTGCTCGAACTGGCCGCCCCCGCCGATCCAGTAGCCGGCCGGAAGCTTGACCTTCTGCGCCACCGCGTCTTGCGCCTCCGACACGAAGGAGCCGAGGTCGCGCTCGCGCACATTGGCCGTCGCCACGATGCGGCGCTTGCCGTTCTCGCGGCTGATCTGGTTCGGCCCGGGCGCGGATTCCACCGTTGCCACTGAAGACAGCGGGACGTAGCGCGGCTGCGCGCCGCCAGTGCCCGACCACGCGGTCTTCGTGATCGCCGACGCGCCGGGATCCTCGGCGGGCAGTGGGATCGGAATGGCGCGGATCGCCTCGATATTGCCGCGCAGCCGTTCCGGCAGGCGCACCACGATGTCGAAGCGGCGATCACCCTCGAACAGCTTTCCGACGCTCTTGCCGCCGACGGCGATCTCCACGATGTTCTGGACCTCGCCGACATTGAGGCCGTAGCGCGACAGCGCCCGGCGGTCGAGCTTGACGGTGAGGATCGGCAGGCCTGCGACCTGCTCGATCTTGACGTCGGCGGCGCCGCGGATGCCCTGGATGACTGACTGAACCTGCTTTGCAGCGCCCTGCAGCACGTCGAGATCGTCGCCGAAGATCTTGACGCCGACGTCGCTGCGCACGCCCGAGATCAGCTCGTTGACGCGCAACTGGATCGGCTGGGAGACCTCGTAGTTGCTGCCGGGGATATCGTTGGCGGCCTTCTCGATCTCCTCGATCAGTTCCACTTTCGACTTCTCGGGGTTCGGCCACTGCGCGCGCGGCTTTAGCATGATGTAGCCGTCGGTCTGGGCCGGCGACATCGGATCGGTTGCGACCTCGGCCGTGCCGATGCGCGTGAAGAAGTCCTTCACCTCGGGCAGTTGCAGGACGCGGCGTTCGAGAGCTTTTTGCAGGTCGACCGACATGGTCAGGCTGGTGCCGGGAATCCGCAGCGCCGCGAGCGCCACGTCGCCTTCGTCGAGGCTCGGGATGAACTCGCCGCCCATGCGGCTCGCCGCGAACACGCTTCCTGCCACGATCACGACAGCCCCGAACGCAACCAGGCCGCGGAACGCAATGGCACGGTCGAGCAGGGGCAGATAAACGCGCTTGGCCGCGCGCATAAAAACGTTCTCCTTCTCGGAGACCTTGCCGGTGACGACGATGGCGACCGCCGCGGGCACGAAGGTGACCGAGAGCAGTGCGGCAGCCGCGAGCGCCATCAGCACCGTCAGCGCCATCGGCGTGAACATCTTGCCCTCGACGCCGGTGAGCGTCAGCACGGGCAGGTACACGACCGCGATGATGAGCGTGCCGAACAGGCTGGGCTTGATGACCTCGGCCGAGCCGCGCCGGATCGTGTCGAGCCGCTCCCGCAACGTGAGCAAGCCGCCCTTCTCATGCTGCGCGGCCGCAAGCAGCCGCAGGCAGTTCTCGACGATGATGACGGCGCCGTCGACGATGATGCCGAAATCGATGGCGCCGAGGCTCATCAGGTTGGCGCTGACCTTGGTCTCGACCATGCCGGTGATGGTGATCGCCATCGACAGCGGGATGACGCAGGCCGTCACCAGCGCGGCACGGATGTTGCCGAGGATCAGGAACAGCACGGCGATGACGAGGAGGGCGCCTTCGACGAGATTGGTCTGGACGGTCTTTATCGTCGCCTCGACGAGGTGGCTTCGGTCGTACACCGTTCGGGTCACGACGCCCTCGGGCAGCGACTTCGCGATGTCCTCGAGCTTGGCCGCAATGCGGCGGGCCACCGCGCGGCTGTTCTCGCCCATCAGCAGCATCGCTGTGCCCAGCACCGTCTCCTCGCCATTCAGCGTCGCGGCACCGGTCCGCAAATCCTTGCCTTCGGCGACAACAGCGACGTCCTTGATGCGGACCGGAACGCCACCGCGCGAGCCGATGACGATGTCCTCGATTTCAGCAATGTTGGCAACCTGGCCGGGCGTGCGGACCAGGTACTGCTCGCCGTTCTTCTCGATATAGCCCGCGCCGACATTGGCGTTGTTGGCGGCCAGCGCCGTCATCACGTCGCGGAAGCCGAGCTTGTAGGCCATCAGCTTGCCGGGATCGGGCAGCACGTGGAATTGCCGCGCGAAGCCGCCGATCGAATTGACCTCGATGACGCCGGGGACGTTGCGCAACTGCGGCTTGATGATCCAGTCCTGGATCGTCCGCAAATCGCTCGGCGTATAGTCCTTGCCGCCATGCGCCTTCGCGCCGTCCTTTGCTTCGACCGTGTAGAGGAAGATGTCGCCGAGGCCGGTGGCGATCGGCCCCATCGCGACCTCGACGCCGGCGGGCAGCTGGTCCTTGACCTGCTGAATGCGCTCGATGACGAGCTGGCGGGCGAAATAGATGTCGGTGCCGTCGCGGAACACGACGGTCACCTGGCTGAGGCCATAGCGCGACAGCGAGCGGGTGTATTCGAGCTTGGGCAATCCGCCCATCGCGGTCTCGACCGGGAAGGTGATGCGCTGCTCGGTCTCCAGCGGGGAATAGCCGGGCGCCTGCGTGTTGATCTGCACCTGGACGTTGGTGATGTCAGGCACCGCGTCGATCGGCAGCCGCGTGAAATTCCAGCCGCCGAAGGCCAGGAAGCCCAGCACGAACAGGATCACCAGCCAGCGCTGCCGGATCGAGGCGGCGATGAGGCGCTCAATCATGCTCGGCCTCGCCCTTGCCCATCTCCGCCTTCACGACAAAGGAGTTTTCGGCGACGTATTTCTCGCCCGGCGAGATGCCGGCGCGGATCTCCACGAATTTCTGGTCGGAATCCCCGAGCTCGACCGGACGGGCCTCGAGCTTGTCGTCGCCTTCGCGCACGAACACGACGGTCTTGTTCTCGAAGGTCTGGATTGCGCCGGCGCGTACGGCGACCGCCACTTTCCGCTCGGCGAGGATCAGGCGTGCGCTGACGAACAGGCCAGGGCGCAGACGTCCGGCGGGGTTCGGCAGGATGACGCGCGCGATCGCGGTCTGGGTCTCGCTGGCGCCGACCGGCGCGAGGTAGGAAATGGTGCCCTTGATGTCGCCGGCGCCGTCGTCCGGGTCGATCAGCACCTCGTCGCCGAGCCGCACCCGCCGCAGATCCTGGCGGTAGATCGACAGATCGACCCAGATCGTCGAGAGATCCGCCACGACGAAGGCGGGCTTCTGCTCGGAGACATATTCGCCGAGCGACATCTGTCGGTCGATGACGGTGCCGCCGATCGGCGCCTTGAGCTCGTAGACGGTGAGGCTCTGGTTGCTTTCGATCGAGGCCAGCAACTCGTCCTTGCCGACGACGTCGCCGATCCGCTTCTTGATGGCGCGTGCGATGCCGGGAAAGCGCGGCGTGACCTGTACCACCGTCTCCTGGTTGGCGCGCAGCACGCCGTTGAAGGAGAGAGTCTCGGTCAAGGTCGCCGGTCCCGCTTCGGCGAAGACGGCGCCGGCAGCCGCCAGCTTGACGTCGCTGATCAGGATGCGGTCGGCGCCGTGCTCGTCATGTTCGACGCGCTCGTTCGGGGCCTTTTCCGGCTTTGCCTTTGCGTGACCGTGGTCGTCGGCGTGCTCGGACGCCGCGGGCGCGCCGGCCGTTGTCAGCCAGCGATGACCGAAGGCACCGGCGGCGGCTGCGATCACGACGAGGACGATTGCGCTGGCCGTTTTCATCGTGCGCTCTCCCGCGCCAGCGCAAAGGGATTGCCGACGAGGCCTTCAATGGTGGCGACGGCGACGTGGTAGTTCTGCAGCGCTTCCTGCTCGCGCAGCCGGGCCTGGGTGACGTTGGCCTGTGCATCCAGCACTTCGAGCAGCGAGAAGCGCCCGGCGCCATAACCCTGCTCGATCTCGCTGGAGGCGGCCTGCGCCTTGGGGATGCCGGACTCGCGCAGGATCGCAAGCTCCCGCAGCGATCCCTGCACCGTGTCGTAGGCGCGCCCCGCCACGACGATCAGCGTGTTGCGGTTGGCCTCGCGCTCGGCCCGCGTCTTGGCGAGGCTCTCCTGCGCCGAGAGGATGTTGCCCTGGTTGCGGTCGAACACGGGGATCGGCACGGACAGGCTGAGACGCACCGCATCGCTATTGGTCTCGTTGAAGTGACGCCATCCGGCCGCGAGGCGAACGTCCGGATAGGGCCTCAGCCGCGCCAGCAGCAGTTCGGCGTTGCGCTGGGCATAGACCGCATTCCACCGCACCAGCTGCGGGTTGGCGTCGATCGCCGCGACCACGGCCTGGAACGAAGGGGCGCGCGTTGTGGCGTCGAGCCGTCCCGAGACGCTGGCGAATTTTGCGGAGCTATCGCCCATGAGGACCGCGAGCTCACGGCGCACGCTCGAGAGATTGGCCTTGGTGCGCTCGCGATCGGCTTTCACCAGCGCGGCTGCGACCTCGGCGCGGCCGGTTTCGCCGGGCGAGGATGCGCCGGCGTCGACCCGGCGCTGCAGCAGCGGCTGCAGCCGCTCGATCGCGGCGACCTGCTCGTCGAGGATCTGGATCCGCCGTTGCAGCCCGAGCACGTTGAGGAATGCGATCGCCGTCTCCGACAGGATCTGCAGGCGCACCGCCTGCCGCTCGATCGCCGCGCCCTCGACGCCGGCCTGGCCTGCGGCGATCCGCGCCTCGCGCTTGCCGAACAGCTCGAACAGCTGGCTGATCTGCAGCGTCGTCTCGGCCGATTTCGTGCCGCGATATTTTCCCGACCCGAAGGAATCGTCCTGCTCGTAGGACAGTTCCGGATTGAGCAGCGCTCCGGCCTGGATGCGCTGGCCGGTGGCGATGCCGACATCGCGCTCGGCTGCAGTCAGGCGCGGGCTGGAAGCGAGCGCGCGCTGAAGCGCTGCGCCGAGATTGAGGGTCTGCGAATGCGACGCCGCCGTCAGCCAGGGGCTGACCAGCAACGCCGTCGCGCACGCAAGACGCGTGACGCATTTTGAAAACATGATGAGAACCTGACGAAAGACGGAGTCAGGGCGCGATGCGCCCAGCGATCATTTTCAGGTCAGGGACTTCGGCGGGGGAGGATCGATCCCGGGCGGCAGGCCGCGCCGGGCCATCTGCAACGCCGGAATGATCTCGGCGTTTGGCGTCACCGCGACCGCAGCGATCAGCGGCGCAGAAATGAATACGGAGAAGCAGCCGTGACAATGGTGGTCAGCCAGCGAGGCTCGGTCGGAATGTCCAGTGCTCTTGTCGACGAGGGAGACGACGACCTTGGACGAGGTGCTGGTGAGATCGAGATCGCAAACGCCATGCAGCGCGCCGGCGACGAGGTATATGCCCAACACGAACAGGGTCATCGCAGCGCGCAGCGAGCGCGGCAGAAGACGGCCAATTCTGAAGGTCGAGGCGGGCACGCGGCGATTCCGGTTCCAGTGAGTAATGACCGGGTATCACGCGCCCCGCCGACGTGTCGACCGGGAACATTGTTACATTTCGCCGCGAACACCGGAGAATTACCGGCTGGCTGCTGACGTCGCGCCACGCCGGAGCCGGCTCGCGACCGTTCGTGCGATCGCAGCGGGCGCCTCATCCGGGATCGCGAAGCACGAGCTCGCATTGATTTCGCAGAGAACGTAGGTGTCGGCGCCGGCGGCATCGCGAGGCCCGAACAGGAAATCCGCGTCCCAGATCACCGGCAGCGACGCCTCGTCGATGGCAAGCCGCTCCATCATCCCCGGCGTCCAGTCGTCCTCCATCACCCGTCGCAGCGCCTGGAAGGGCGGCGCATCGGGGCCATGCATGATCCGCGGACCCGGTTGCGCCTCGGGTGCATCCGGTCCTTCCGGCGGCGGCGGCATCAACGCCTTGATCAACTGGTGTCCGAAGCCCGCGACCTTTGCGCCGCTCATGTAGCAGCGGATCATGCCGTCGGGGAGGCGCGGTTGAAACGGCTGGTCGATGATGCAGCCGCCCCAGCCGAAATAGGGCTCGCAACGCGCGAGGAACGCGTCGAGCGGCATATGCTCAGGCAAACTGCCGCGCAGCGCGTGAAGCACGCGAACGGTGTTGTCCGCATCCGGCAACACTTCGACCTTCCAGACGCCCTGGCCGCCGTTGCCGCGATTTTGCTTGAGCACGCGCGGACCGCCGCTGCGCAGGCGCTGCGGAAATTCGCTTCGGAAAGACGCGGCCGTGTCATAGCGATGGGTGTCCGCACCCCAGCCGAGATGCCGGGTGCGGTAGAGCACCTCCTTGACGCCCATCTTCAGGATCACGTCGGGATGCGCGCTCACCCAGGGGCCTCGTGCGGCGACGTCGCGCAGCAGGGCATCGAGCTCGCCGCGGGTCTTGCCCTGGTGGATCGGATCGACCCAGACCAGCACGCCGTCGACCGTGAGCAACTGCTCGCGCACGGCGTCGGCAAAACTCTCGTCGTAGATGGCCGGTTGCGCATCGATGCCGCTGGCTGCGAGCGCCTCGAAGACGCGGACGAAGCGGCTGTTCTGCGGCGTGGCGTCGCGGCGTGTGGCTGCATCGCCGCGCGAGACGATGGCCAGAGAATATCGGTGAGGGGTCTGTCGTTCGGTGTCCATGCGCAAGCTCCACATCGTGCGTGCTGCGCAGAGCTTGGACCGAAGTCTCACGGGGAGTCTGCTTGGTCCCCACGGTGGCAGTCTATGTGACTTCGTCGGTGGGTTTCAAGTTACCCGCCTTACATTTTCCGCCACTGACGATTATCTTTCTCGTGAGAGAACCGCGGTCGCGGCCTCGGTCTGCCACGGGGAATGACCATTGCGGTATTTCTTCGAGCAGTATGTTTTTGACACCGACCGGCGCGAGCTGCGGTGTGGGCCCGATATTGTGCCGACGGCGCCCCAGGTTTTCGATCTGCTCGAATATCTGATCCGCAACAAGGCTCGCGTGGTGAGCAAAGACGATCTCATCAACGCCATCTGGAACGGGCGCGTCGTGTCAGACATGGCGCTGACGACGCGTATCAACGCCGCGCGGAGTGTGATCGGAGATACTGGTGACGCGCAGCGCCTGATCAAAACGCTCCCGCGCAAGGGCTTCCGTTTCATCGGCATAGTACGCGAAGAGGGACAGCGTTCCGACGCCGATACCAGATCAGGTCCCGAGGCGGAGCCACAGAGGCTCAAGCTGCCCGACAAGCCGTCCATTGCGGTGCTGCCGTTTGCCAATCTGAGCTCCGATCCGGAGCAGGGGTATTTCGCAGACGGGATGGTCGACGAGATCATCACGGCGCTGTCGCGCTTCAATTCGCTGTTCGTGATCGCGCGCAACTCGTCCTTCACGTACAGGGGGCGCGCCGTCGACGCGAGGGAGGTGGGCCGGGAGCTCGGCGTCCGTTACGTGCTGGAGGGCAGCGTCAGACGGGCAGGAAACCGCATTCGCATCACCGGTCAGCTGGTCGAGGCTGCGACCGAGCGGCATCTGTGGGCCGACCACTTCGAGGGCGCGGTCGAGGACGTGTTCGGGCTGCAGGACCAGGTCACAATGAGCGTCGTCGGTCTCATCGCCCCGAAACTTGAACAGGCCGAGATTGAACGATCACGGCAGAAGGCCACGGAGAGCCTGGACAGCTACGACATGTACCTGCGCGGCATGGAACTCGCGACGAAGAGACGTACGCAGCGGCAGGCGCGGGAGTTCTTCAAGAAGGCCATCGCGCGCGATCCGGACTACGCTGCGGCATATGCCATGGCCGCCTGGACGTTTGTTGTCGAGCAGGTGACCAGCGGCTTGCCCCTGGGGCAGGAATTGCGTGCGGAAGCAATTCAGCTGGCCCGCTCGGGAACGTCGGTGGGAGATGCCGACGCCTTCGCCCTGGCCAGATGCGGCCATGTGCTGACATATTTCGGGTACGAGTACGACCGCGGATTATCGATGGTCGAACAAGCGGTCGCACTCAATCCCAATCTCGCGGTGGGCTGGCTGTCCCTGGGATGGGTCGCGCTGATGCGCGGTGAGGCCGAGCGCGCGATCGAAGGCTTTGAGCGAATGATCAGGTTGAGCCCGCTGGACGGCCTGCGCGTCAGCGCCTGGCTCGGAATCTCGTGGGCCCACTTTCATCAGGAGCGATATGGCGAGGGCTGTGTGTCGGCAGCCAAGGTGCTCCAGTTCGGAGCTAATTCCCTCGAAGCCTTCATTGCGAACGCCGTTTGCGCCGGGCGTCTTGAAGAGGCCCGGCAGGCATCGGTGCAGTTGCTGCAACTTCAGCCGCATTACCAGGCCGCGCACGGCCGGGTGGCCATTCCATTTCGCTCCTCGGAACTGTGCGAGCGGATTGTGGTCGCCTTGCAGGCTGCGGGTCTGCCCGATTGAGTCGATGGCGTGAGTATGACAAAGATATTGAAACGTCATACCGGCGGTCCTACAATCCTGCTTGCCGGGTTTGATTGAGATTGGGGATTGTCAGTGCGTCGGGCCTGGACGGGAGCGCTTTGTCTTGCTTCCGGCATTGTATGCGCGGAATCCGGCGCTGCGCAGGAGCGCGTTGCCCACAGGTTCGACACGCTCCCACCCCTGACCGTCACCAATTCCGATGCGCCGCCGAGCGACCGGGTCACGCGTTCCAAGCCGTCGCAAAATGGCGGACGCAAGCGAGCGGCGGCACCGCGCTCGGACGGCCCGGCGCCCGCCGGTGCGAACAGCGCGACATCCGGTCCTTCGTCGGAGGGCAGGGCCTCTTTACAGCCAACAGCGGCGAGCGCCATTCGCTTCACCGGCGCAGAGGTCAATGCGGTGCCGTTCTCGCGCGTCGGCGAAGCGCTGGAGATCGTGCCGGGTCTCATCGTCACGCAGCACTCCGGCGAGGGCAAGGCCAACCAGTACTTTCTGCGCGGCTTCAATCTGGACCACGGCACCGATCTCGCGATCAGCGTGGACGGCATGCCCGTCAACATGCCGACCCATGGCCATGGCCAGGGCTACGCCGATATCAACTTCCTGATCCCGGAGCTGATCCGCTCGGTCGATGTGCGCAAGGGTCCCTATTTCGCCGATGTCGGCGACTTCGGCTCCGCCGGCGCCGTGGCGATCGACTACATGAACCGGCTGCCGAAGAATCTGGCGGAGATGACCTTCGGCAGCTTTGGCTATCGCCGCGCACTGGCCGCAGGCTCGACCGCGATCGGCGACGGCGCGCTGCTCGCCGCGATCGAGGGCGTCAAATATGACGGGCCATGGAGCGTGCCGGATGACGTTCGCAAGGTGAATGGCGTGCTGCGCTACAGCCGCGGTACCGTGACCGACGGGCTGACGCTGACGGCCATGGGCTATTCCAATGGCTGGAATTCCACCGATCAGGTGGCGCAGCGCGCGGTCGATCAGGGACGGATCGATCGCTTCGGCTCGCTCGATCCGACCGATGGCGGCACGTCGAGTCGCTTCAGCGTTTCCGGCAACTGGGCGCATTCGAGCGAATACGGCCAGAGCAATGTCAGCGCTTACGTCATCCGCTCCGATCTGCAGCTGTTCAACAACTTCACCTATGTCCTGGACAACCCGATCAACGGCGACCAGTTCAACCAGCTCGATCGCCGCACGCTCGGCGGCTTCGACGCGCGCCATGCCTTCGACTGGCGGTTCGGTGGCTTCGAGACGCAGACGCGCGTCGGCGTCCAGTCCCGCTACGACGACATCCATGTCGGCCTGTTCAAGACCGGTCAGCGCAATTGGCTCTCGACCGTTCGGGAAGACCGGGTCAGCGAAGGCAATGTCGGCCTCTGGACCGATTCAACGACACGCTGGACCGATTGGCTGCGCACGACGGTGGGTCTCCGCGAAGATGTGTTCGCCGGCCGCGTCCTGAGCGACACGCCTGCCAATTCCGGCAATGCGCAGGCCGCGATGACCAGCCCGAAGGCCGGTCTCGTGCTCGGCCCGTGGTTCAAGACCGAGTTCTATGGCAATGCCGGCTATGGCCTGCACAGCAATGACATCCGCGGCGCCACCATCACCGTCGACCCTAACGACAAGGTGACACCGCTCGATCGGGTGCCGCTGCTGGTCCGCTCGCGCGGCGCCGAGCTCGGCATCCGGACCAAGGCGATCGAAGGGCTGACCAGCTCGGTCGCGGTGTTCGTGCTCGATTTCGACTCGGAGCTGCTGTTCGTCGGCGATGCCGGCACCACCGAGCCGAGCAGGCCGAGCCGCCGCGTCGGCGTGGAGTGGGTCAATCAGTACAAGCCGCTGCCATGGCTCGCGCTGGACCTCGATGTCGCCTACACCCGCGCCCGCTTTACCGATTTCGATATGGCAGGCAATTCCATTCCCGGCGCGCCGGCCTGGATCGCGAGCGGCGGCGTGACCTTTGGCCATGAGACGGGCTGGTTCGGCGCACTCAAGGGACGATATTTTGGACCACGTCCACTGATCGAGGACGCCAGCGTGCAATCGCAGTCGTCGCTGATCTTCAATGCGCGCGCCGGCTACCGCTTCGACAATGGCGTGAGGCTGCAGCTCGACGTGCTCAATCTCTTCAACGCGCAGACCAATCAGATTGAATACTACTATCTCTCCCGATTGCCCGGCGAGCCCATCGGCGGCGTGGCCGACCGCCACCTGCATCCCGCGGAGCCGCGTGCGGTTCGCGTCACGCTCGCGGGGCGGTTTTAGGACGCCGCAGGCTTGCCGGTCGGCAACCATTGATCTTGATCAACGTCCGCCGGGTGATTGCTGAACGCGATACTGTCAGACCAATCAATTGCTGCTGCGGCGCAGCGGATGTGAAACGACCTGCGGGAGGGGACCACCCATGATGCACTGGCTGCCCGGACTCGAGACGATCCGTCGGTATGAGGCAGCCTGGCTTCCGCGCGATGTGTTTGCCGGGCTGGTCCTGGCGACGATGCTGGTCCCGGTGGGCATCGCCTACGCGGTCGCCTCGGGCCTGCCTGGCATCTACGGCCTCTACGCCACGATCGTGCCGCTGCTGGCTTACGCGCTGTTCGGCCCGAGCCGCATCCTCGTGCTCGGCCCGGATTCGGCGCTGGCCGGAATACTGCTCGGGGTCATTACACCGCTGGCCCACGGCGATCCCGTGCGGGCCGTAACGCTCGCCGGCGCGATGGCGATTGTCTCGGGGGCGGTGTGCATCCTGGCCGGCGTGGCGCGCCTGGGCTTTGTGACCGAGCTCCTCTCCAAGCCGATCCGCTACGGCTACATGAACGGCATCGCCCTGACCGTCCTGATCAGCCAGCTGCCCAAGCTCCTCGGCTTTTCCATCGAAGGCGATGGGCCGTTGCGGAGCGTGTGGGCGATCGGGGCCGCGATCCTTGCCGGCGAGATCAACTGGGTCGCGTTCGCCATCGGCGGCGCCACGTTGGCCGTGATCCTGCTTCTCAAGAATACCAGGCTGCCGGGCATTTTGATCGCGGTCGTCGGAGCGACGATCGTGGTCGGGATGCTCGATCTCGGGTCGACACATGGCGTCAAGGTGTTGGGGCCTCTTCCCCAGGGGCTTCCGGGCTTCGCGATCCCGTGGATCACCGCCAGCGATATCGTCCCGGTGCTTCTCGGCGGCTCCGCCATCGCGCTGGTGTCGTTTGCGGACACCAGCGTGCTGTCACGCGCCTATGCCGCGCGCCTTGGGGCCCGGGTCGATCCGAACCAGGAGATGGTCGGGCTTGGCGCCGCCAATCTGGCAACCGGGTTCTTCCAGGGCTTTCCGATCAGCAGCAGCAGTTCGCGCACGCCTGTTGCCGAGGCCGCCGGCGCGCATACGCAGCTCACCAGCGTCGTCGGCGCGCTCGCCATCGCCTTGCTTCTGCTGGTCGCGCCAAATCTCCTGCAGCATTTGCCGACTGCCGCACTGGCCGCCGTCGTCATTGCCGCTGCGATCGGCCTTTTTGAAATCACCGACCTGATGCGGATCTATCGCATCCAGCGGTGGGAGTTCTGGCTCGCGATCGTCTGCTTCGTCGGTGTTGCCGTGCTCGGCGTCGTCCAGGGCATCGGTCTTGCGATCGTGCTCGCGATCATCGAGTTCCTGTGGGACGGCTGGCGTCCGCACTCCGCCGTGCTGGGGCGCGCCCGCGGCGTCAGGGGCTATCACGACATCACGCGATATCCGGATGCGCGTCGCGTCCCCGGGCTGGTCCTGTTCCGGTGGGATGCGCCGCTGTTTTTTGCCAACGCCGAATTTTTCAGGGAGCGTGCCCTCGATGCGGTCGCGACGTCGCCGACGCCCGTACGCTGGCTGGTTGTGGCGGCGGAGCCGGTGACAAGCGTCGACGTCACCGCCTGCGACGTGGTCGCCGAGCTCGACCAGACCTTGCAGGCGCAGGGCATCGAGCTCTGTTTCGCCGAACTCAAGGATCCCGTGAAGGACAAGCTGAAGCGGTTCGGCTTGTACACGCAGCTCGGCGAGCACTACTTCTTTCCGACCCTCGGCGTCGCCATCTCCCGCTATCTCGCAATCAACAACGTGGAATGGGAGGACTGGGCGGATCAGGACGTGCAGGACGGAGTGAGATAGGGGACGTCGTCCGACGGGAGGGGCCACGATGTTCGGCATGAGGACGCGGCGCGCATTCATCATGGGTCTCGGTCTTGCGGCCGCGTGTCCGTTCGCGGCGCGCGCGCAACAGTCAAAGCGCCTACGGCTGGGCTCTCTTGCATTGACCCAGCCGAATGGAAAGTCGCTTCATCTCAACATCGCGCAGATAACGTTCATCCGGTCTGACACCCAGATTTCCGGTGCGAATGCCGAGTTCGGCTTGGCAAGCGGCAGAGTGCAGGGGGTAAAGGAGCATGTCGCCGAAATCATGCGGCTGGTGACGGACGAGCAACGCGCCGAAATGTCCTGGATCGCGTTGACCGAACCAAGCGGCGAGAGGATCTACGTCAATGTATCTCAAGTGACGTCCGTGAGGTTCGACACCCAGATTCCGCGGGCAAACGCAGAGCTCGGCTTTACGAGCGGAAAACTTCAGGGCGTGCGAGAACAGGTCGATGACATCATGAAGTTGATCGCTGCCATTGCGGAGCGATAGGGGCCCGAGCGCCGGCGGTCGCGGCGCTTCGCACGGAGCAACCAATCTTGATCCAGATCAAGTGCCATCGGCGGCGGTGCGGCGAAGTTTCGACAGGGCCGATAGAACGATGTCGTGAAATCGCACTCCATTCCGTGATCCTTTACAGGGAGAAATCACATGAATCGAGCCGCCGTGATGATGGCCGTGTGTGCATTCGGGATGATCTGCGCTGTGGGCGCGGAGTCCCAGGCCGCGCAATGCTCGTCTCTCTACATCTCGGAAATCAATCTTGTTTCGACGGAGGATGGTGAAGCCGGTCGCGTGCAGACCTTCGTGGGATTTGGTCCCTCGAAGGAGGAGGCGGAGAAGAGTGCCCTGGGATGGTGTTCTCACGTCAGGCACGACCTCGAGACCTGCTTGAACTCGGACCGCCTCACGGCTCGCAACGCGCCTTCGGAGGGAGGCAGCGGTGCGCTTCATCTCAAATACATGAAGGCAGTCGCGCGCATCACTGGTTGCAGCTAGAGCGTGCTTTCGTGGTGGCCGAGACCTGTGCACCGCGCCACTGGCGCGTTGCCCGGTGTTGACAGCGCTTTCCCGATAAACCTATTGTGACTGCGACGGTTCTCCTTCGGGAGATCAATAGGGAATGCGGTGCGGAGTTCTGCTCCAATGCCGCGGCTGCCCCCGCAACTGTAAGCGGCGAGCCTGCTGTTCACTGGCCACTGGGTCTTCGGACCTGGGAAGGCGATCAGAAGGCGACGACCCGCGAGCCAGGAGACCTGCCGTCAGTCGTGGTCACGAGCGAAGCGCGTCGGACGGGGTGATCCGAAGCGAAATCGCCAAACTGTCGTGCATTCGCGCTTCAGCTTGGGGATTTGTCGCGGTGACGTGTCACGTTGCCGTGGGGCTCGAGCGGTTTAGCCAGTCAATTTGCTGCCGTCGGTCTTGACCGGTGTCGTGCGCGGTGATGTGCGGCTCGCGCTTTTGTGCGGGCCGGCCTTGCCGATCCATTCGCGCGTCAGGGGATAGTTGTGTCCAGAGTTAAGTCAGTTGTTGTTCGTTCAGGTCTTCCAAAATTTGAAATGAGTCTTGCGGCCGGTGCCGTCGCGGTTCTGGCGGCGGGCCTGCCGGCCCAGGCGCAACAGGCGCCGCGTGATCCGGCGCTGCCGCCGGTCGTGGTGCAGCCGGAGCAATCTGCCGCGCGGCCCGCCGCTGCGGAGAGCCGAAAGCCCAGCAACGCCGCGCGCCGGGCGGCGCGCCGCGCGTCCGCGACGCCAAGCGCAGTTCCGCCGAAACCAGCGATCGACAGTGGCAATGTCAGCCAGACCCGCGACGGCGTCGACGGCTATGTCGCCCATGGCACGGCCACCGGCACCAAATCGACGACGCCGCTGCTGCAATTGCCGCGCACCGTCTCCACCGTGACCCGTCAGGACATGGCCGATCGGGACGCTGAGAACGTCCGCGAGGCGCTGCAATACACCGCCGGCGTCGGCACCTATTTCCGCGACGGGCAATTCACCCGCGACCAGATCTACATCCGGGGATTTGAGGGCCTGCAATTCGTCGACGGCCTCCGGCTCAACGTCAACAATTACGGCATGGAGCCCTATGGTTTCGAGCGCATCGACGTCCTGAAGGGACCGGCGGCGTCGCTGTACGGGCAGGGCAGTCCCGGAGGCCTGTGGGATCTCACCAGCAAGCGTCCGACCGACCAGGCCTTCGGCGAAGCGCTGGTGCGCTTCGGCGTGCGCAATTCGGTGCAGGGTGCATTCGATGTTGGCGGACCGGTGAATGAGGATCACTCGCTGCTCTATCGCGTCGTCGGTCTCGGCAAGATCGGCGACGGTCAGGTGGATTTCACCAGCCGGGATCGCGCCTTCATCGCGCCATCCTTCACCTGGCGCCTCGGTGAGGACACCAGCCTGACGATCCTTGCCGCCTATCAGTACGATCCCAACGTGACCGTGCTGCAGCCGCTGCCC
>JAEWBW010000387.1 GCA_023390955.1 Pseudomonadota bacterium | reverse complement strand
CGTAGCGAAGCAAATCAGCGTGATAGAGAGAGGCCACATCCACGCGCCGCTCGGCGCAGATCGCGGCGCACTTCTCTTGACGCCAGTGATGTATTTTCCGTCCTCGCCTCTCATCGCCACCATGTATGCGTGCACGGGCGTCGGAATATTCTTGACCTCTTGGGCCCCCATATCGGAAAATTCAACGGACAGCTTGTTCGCCACCTGCTCGTGGACCGCTCGCGAAACGCAGATCCCCCCAACCTCCGCCAACGACTCCAGGCGCGCAGCGATGTTGACACCGTCGCCCAGCAAATCACCGTCGCGCTCGACAACGTCACCGATTGTGATCCCGATGCGAAAGCTCATCTGGCGACTGGCCGGATACGCGCGGTTCCTCGTTCGCAGACTCTCTTGAATATCGATCGCGCATCGGACGGCCTCGACGGCGCTGGGAAACTCCGCAAGAACCGCGTCCCCCGCGGTATTGAAGATCCTTCCTCCCGCCTTGGCGATAAAATCGTCAGTCACTGACCTATACGAGGCGAGCCTCCGCAGCGTTTCTTCCTCGTCTTCGGCGACAAGCCGGCTGTATCCGGCGATATCTGCGGCGAAAATCGCAGCAATCTTTCGGTTCATGCGCATGAGTTCACTGGGAAAAGCGGTTTCCATAGCCAAGTATCTGAAAAACAATAGAGTTGATCGGGCCCGACCACAATATGAGCCTGCGCTTTTGCCGCGCGGCATCTCTTGCCGTTCAATCGGTTTTCAAGAAGCGAGCAACATGAAGAGCGGGCCGCGTCGCAATCAGTCGCGAAGTCAGTTTATCCAGAAGAGAAGGCGCAGTGTGCGCTTTTGCTTTGCCCTAGCACAACGCTCATAGCGGTCGAGATTGCTCAGCTGCTTGGTCAAATTAGCGGACGTGCTCGCTAAGAGGCCCCTCAGTAGCTGGCCTCGAACTCGTCGAACTTCACCGAGATAGCCTTGAATTTGAGCCAACGCCGCGGCTTCGTCTGGGTACCCGTCGGCTCGGAACAGGGAATACATTTCCGGCGAAAGTTGCCTACTCCTCAGTTGTTCATCTCCGCAGCCACGAGCGAGCCCGTGGCGTTTTGCGTTTCCGCTGGACCTCACCTTGCCCGAATGGGTTTTCGGGCCAGTGCTCCTTTTCGCATTCCTACGATTGGCTTCGATTTGTCGTTTTGACGCCATGCAGCGCTCCGCGTTGTCTTGGCGTCCATGTCGCTTGGAAAGCCAAAACCATCAAGATTCTTTTTGAAAACGAGCAACAATCTTGCTGCAGAAAGGACTGGCAATCCTCTTAGATTGGAGCGTTACTGAGTCGGCCGGGAGCGGATGGCGCCGGTATCTCACCTCGCGGATGCGGGGCTTAACGCGGTGCGGCAGATGGTGCCGCAAGCATTAAGCATCAATGCATGCAGGAGATACCGTTGCGTAGCATTCAGACCGGCGATGTAGTCGCGCCACACACTTCTTTCTTTCGATTCAATCCTCATGACCGTCGCAGCTTCATCGGCGGCTCAGACGCCCGCATCATCATGGGTAACGATGCAGACGCCCTTGAACGCCTATGGCACGAGAAGCGCGGCGAGGTCGATCCGGAAGACTTGTCGGACAACCTCATCGTTCAGCTCGGGACGGTGACGGAGGTCCTAAACCGTGCCTGGTATCAGAAGGCGTCAGGCCAAACAGTCAAGGACATCCAGAAACGCGTTCGCCATCCCATTCACAAATGGATGGCAGCAACCTTGGACGGGGTGATCGAACAGACCGGTGCGGTGTTCGAGGCCAAGTTCATGTTGCCATGGTCTTTCTCGGAAGAGGCCGCGGCCGATAAGCATATGGCCCAGTTGCAACACAACATGTGGGTGATAGCTGCACGCAGTGCGGTGCTCTCGATCGTCACCGGCGGCGGCAAGTGGGTCGAGATCAAGGTTTACGCGGACCCGCTTTACCAACACCTTCTGCTCACCGCTGAGAAGAAATTCTGGCGTTGCGTGCAAAATGGCGAACCACCAGCGCTGTTCAACATCGAAACACCGCGCCCTCGCCTGGAGGCGGTCAAGATCGTCGACATGTCGATGTCCAACCAATGGGCGCAACTATCAGCAACTTACCTGCGGACACGGGACGCACATGGGGAACACGAGACGGCGAAGGCCGATCTGAAGAAGCTTATGCCCGAGGACGCCAAGGAGGCGGTGGGCCACGGCCTCAAGGCCAAGCGCTCCAAATCCAATGCCATTAGCTTCGAAGTTTTGCCGACGGAGGGCCCTCATGCACCAGTCCAGTGAGCGCATTGGGACCATCGCAGCCGCCCTGGCCCGGGCTCAAGCCGAACTGATGAACCCGGAGAAGACCCTGACCGCAGTCATCCGATCGCCCTTCCCTCGGGAGGACGACAGGACCTTCCGGTACGCCTCGCTGGCCTCGGGCCTGGACATGGTCCGCAAGACCCTTAGCCAGCAGGAGATCGCCACCATTCAGACAACTCGGACGGAGCAAGCCAGCGGCCATATCCACCTCACCACCCTCCTGGCCCACGCCTCCGGGGAATGGATCTCCTCAGATCTTCCGGTCTGCCCCTCCAAGGAGGTCGACGCGCCGCATCGCATGGGGGCGGCACTGACCTACGCCCGGCGGTACGCGCTGTTCGCCTTGGTGGGGATCGCCGGGGAGGACGACCTGGACGCACCAGACGTCGTTACAGGACCGCTTGGGGCTGCCGAGCCGCAGAGGGCATCTGGAGCGCAAGGGAAGCCTCCCAGGGGCATCCTGAACCGCGCGCCAGTCCTGCCGCCAGAACGGTCCGCCGAGCTTTTGGACCGGCTCCTCGGCGAGCTTGCCGCGCAGGAGGAAGGCGACGGCCTGCTCGCCTGGGCCAAGGTAATTCTTCCCCTCAAGAACACCCTGCTTGAGGCCGACGCTCGCATTCTTGAAGGCGTATACCAGAAGAGGCTCGAGAATGCCCTGAGTTCCGATATCGATCTCCCGGAGATACCAACCATCCCGGCAATCGGACGGTCTCAATCCGATCGGGGACCCTCAGAAACCACTAGTACAGTTCAGCCCCACTCGTCCGTTGCCGAGCCGGCAGGCCTGGCCTTCCCGAAGGAACCGCCACGGAGACGGAGCAAGGATCACCTCGCCTTTATCCGCAGCCAAGGCTGCGTCGTCTGCCAGAAGACACCCGCCGACGCTCACCATCTCAAGTTTGCACAACCGCGAACCTTAGGACGGAAAGTCAGCGACGAGTTCACCGTTCCGCTTTGCCGATCACACCATCAATCTCTTCATCGCCACGGCGACGAGAGGGCATGGTGGACAGATCTGCAGATTGAACCTTTGCCGATCGCAAGGGAGCTTTGGGGTGCGAGTCCCGTCCATGTCGCGAACGGACCAAATCTCACCACTCTGGTGCCGCGGCCGCACTCGGAGGCGCGGGGTCAATGAACGGTCCTGTCAGTCTCGCTCAGCCGAGGACGGCGAGCGTGTTGCCGCCTCAGTTCGAAGCGCTCTCTTCTGCGCCCCATCTCCTGCCCGGAGAGAGCATTGACCACTATCACGCGCTTCAGACCACAATGTTCCGCGATCTTGACCCACAATCGGCGATCGAATGGCTGCTGGCGATCGACATCGCCGAACTCTCATGGGAGATGCAGCGCTATCGAGTCTTGCGGCACAGACTCCTGAGCACCTACCGTCAAAAAGCGATCGAGATGACGCTTCGTCGTGTCGACGTCGCCGGCATTGCTCCGGATTTCCAGCATGTCGCCGAAATCTATACCATCACCAACGCACTGGATTGGCAGTTGGACCCGTCCGCCGCGCGCGACATCGAAGCTCGACTTCGATCCTATGGCTTTGATCAGCACGCGATCAGTATGGAGGCCTACGTTCAGGCGCGCGAAATCCTCTCCTTGTTCGAAGCCCTGTTGAATGGAGCTCAGCTTAGACGCCTCCTGCTCTTGAAGGAACTGAACAATCTGCGCCGACCCAAAGTGGCATTCGAACTTACCGCGTCCCAACGGAGACGGTCGCGCACCAATCAACTGGCGCAAACACGAGACGGACAACAATCATGAGAATTGACGGCGCTGAAACGATCATCAAGGCTTTGCTCGGCGAGATCGTTGCCAAGCTCCAGCAGGCAGAGCACGTTGCAAGAGCCGCCCAAGCCTGCGCTGGCGCAGGCGGCATTCCCGAAGCAATTCACGTATCGCTGGATCTTGACCAGACTGTTTACGATGTCGGTCGCTTGCACGACTCTGTCACGCTGCTTGCCAGGCTCGCTCGCGACGAAGAATAACCCAGGCAGCGATTCTGCGGCGTTCTAGCCATCAGGCCATCAAATAGGCTTCGTATGTGTGTCTTAGGCCGTCGGTAAGTGCGGTTTGCGCGCGCCAGCCGTGCTTCGTGAGCCGTACGACGTCGAGCAGCTTGCGCGGCGTTCCGTCCGGGCGCGAGGCGTCGAAGGTAATGGCGCCGCGATAGCCGACGACAGCGGCCACAACGCGCGCAAACTCAGCGATGGTAATATCTTCGCCGACGCCGATGTTGATCAGCTCCGCACTGGAATAGGTTTTCATCAGATGGACGCATGCGTCGGCCATATCGTCCACATAGAGAAACTCACGGCGCGGCGTGCCCGTACCCCAGACCTCGACGCTGGGTGCTCCCGAAATTTTCGCCTCGTGAAAGCGCCGGATCAGCGCGGCGACGACGTGGCTGTATTCGGGGTGATAATTGTCGCCCGGGCCGTAGAGATTGGTCGGCATCACGCTGATGAAGTCCGCGCCATACTGCCGGCGATAGGCCTCCGCCATCTTGATGCCGGCGATCTTGGCGATCGCATAGGGCTCATTGGTCGGCTCCAGCGGGCCGGTCAGCACCGAGTCCTCGCGCAGCGGCTGCGGCGCGAGTTTGGGATAGATGCATGAGGAGCCGAGGAACATCAACTTTTCCGCACCATGCCGATGCGCGGCCTCGATGACGTTCGCAGCGATCGCGATGTTGTCATAGATGAAGTCGGCGCGCAGCGTGTCATTGGCGACGATGCCGCCGACCTTGGCCGCGGCGAGAAACACCACCTGCGGCCGCGCCTTGGCGAACCAGTCGAACACCACGGCCTGGTCGCGCAAATCGACATCGCCCCGGTCCACCGTCAGGAGCCGGGTATCCTCCCGCGCCAGACGGCGCACGAGCGCGGCTCCGACCATGCCGCGATGGCCGGCGACGTAGACGCTCTTGCCCTTCAGCTCAAACGGTGTGCTGGCCACCGCTCGCCTCCCGCCTCGCCTCGCCGAGATCGCTTGTCACCATCTCCTGCACCAACTGGGCAAAGCTTCGCTTCGGCTTCCAGCCCAGTTGCTCACGCGCCTTGCTGGCATCACCGACGAGAAGATCGACCTCGGTGGGACGGAAATAGCTGGGGTCGATCCGCACAATCGCCTTGCCGGTCTTGCCGTCGACACCGGTCTCATCGACGCCTTCGCCGCGCCACTCGATACGCCGGCCGACTTCGGCAAAGGCGAGCTCGACCATCTCGCGGACCGAGCGGGTCTCGCCGGTGGCGAGCACGAAATCGTCGGGCTTGTCGGCCTGGAGGATCAGATGCATGCCCTCGACATAATCCTTGGCATGGCCCCAGTCACGCTTGGCTTCGAGATTGCCGAGATAGAGCGTGTCTTCCAGGCCGACCTCGATGCGGGCAACGGCGCGGGTGATCTTGCGGGTCACGAAGGTTTCGCCGCGGATCGGGCTCTCGTGGTTGAACAGGATGCCGTTCGAGGCAAACATACCATAGGCTTCGCGATAGTTTACTGTGATCCAGTAGCCATAGAGCTTCGCCACGCCGTAGGGTGAGCGCGGATAGAACGGCGTCGTCTCCTTCTGGGGAATTTCCTGCACCAGGCCGTAGAGCTCCGAGGTCGACGCCTGGTAGAACTTCGCTTCCTTCTCCATCCCGAGGACGCGGATCGCCTCCAGGAGACGCAGCACGCCGATCGCGTCGGCATTCGCAGTGTATTCGGGACTTTCGAAGCTGACGCCGACATGGCTCTGGGCGGCAAGGTTGTAGATCTCGGTCGGCCTGATTTGCTGCACCAGCCGGATCAGATTGGTCGAGTCGGTCATGTCGCCGTAGTGCATCAGGAACGGCACGTCGCCAACATGCGGATCCTGATAGAGATGGTCGACGCGCGCGGTGTTGAAGGAGGACGACCGCCGCTTGATGCCGTGGACAATGTAGCCGAGCGACAGGAGGTGTTCGGCGAGATAGGCGCCGTCCTGTCCGGTAACGCCGGTGATCAGAGCGACCCGCTCAGCCATGGTCCAAGCCTCAAGTCCCGTCGAAAGAGGGTCAGGCAGCCGGGAAACCCCGCCGTCCAGACAAGCACGACCGGCCTCGAAAACCGGGTGCGAATGGGGCCTTTCTTGGACATATCGCCCCCGGGGTCAACCCCGGGGTCAGCGCCTGCGACGGGCGGGTCGGCGGAGCGTTTTTAGGGGACATTCGCGCCCTTGGGACGCAAAGGCCGGCCGCCGCCCGGTCATTCCGAATGATTAGCGGCGCTGACCATGACGGGCTGCGCCGGCTTGGCGTCCGCGACCGGCGTCGGCCTGGATCCCGGCTTGGCGTCCTGCCGGGAGATCGTCACCTGGACCGTGGAGGTGCCGACATCGTGGCGGTTCTCGCCGGCTACGACCAACGTGAAGCTGTCGGTGCGCGCGCGGGGACAAGAGTCTCAAGCGGGAATTTCCGTGCGGCTTTGACTGTCATGGCCTGTCGGTTAACCATCCGCTAACCATACTTCCGATAGGTTCCGCTATGCGGAACCTCGTGACGCGTACCGCCATCTGGCTCGTCATGATCAAACATTTCACCGAAATAATGTTTGTAGCCGCTCTGCTCGCCGGGTGCGCGACCGCTCCGCCTACCCCCGGCAAGATTGCATGGGATGGGCTAGGCCGTGACCCCAATCTGCCCCTGGCCGGAACAGGCGCTAAAATCCGTCCTCTCGCTAGTAACGTGAATAGCGAACGCCAAAGCGTGCTTGCAGCGATGCGTCCCTACTCGGAAGCCTGGTGGGGCGTTTACGATGAGATTGAAGCTGAGAACGATCGTCAGCTCAATGCAAAGCTAGCAATTTGCCGCGGCTGCTTGACTAGTGGCGCAGACGCTGTTGTGACGGGTTCAATCCACCCCAACGAAAAAGGGCCGAACGAGCGACGTTAGTCGCAAGTGCACCTTCACGGCGTGAATCACTGAGAGTCCTTGTTGATCCATATCAACGCGGCCGCGGGGTGCAGGCAAAGAGTGACGCTTAATCGAAAGGATCCTCCCTATGTGTCGCCCTGGCTTCTCTAGTCTTCTATTGCTAGCAATAACTCTGGCTTCCCAGGAAGCCGCGGCTCAAGTCACCATTGATGTTTCGAAAATCACGTGTGAGCAATACCTGAATCAGAGCATCGCTCAAACCCGCTCAATTAACCTTTGGGTGAGCGGATTCTATGCAGGGCTTCGCAACAAGCCACTCGTAGACACTCAATTGCTAGACAGAAATGCTGTTGCCATCTCCAATTTTTGCGAATCAAATCGCAGCATGAAGCTACTGGAAGCGGTTGAAGCGACGGCCAAGTGAAGTTCGGTTCGCCAACTCTAACGAGGCTTCTCCAGCTTGCACGGGGAATAGAACGTCCCGTTGGTGGAAACGACTCTCTCAAGGCACTGACTTGGATCGGTGATGTCCCCGCTGATCTGGAAGTAATACGCCTGCGTCTTGAGGATGAGCACATAGTGCCCTGAGGCGAAAACCTGATCGGGATTTTCGCTACGCAGCTCGAACATTTCCGACGCCCCGGGCACCGGAAAGGACCGCAAGGGATAGGAGATATTGCGGACTACCCATGCTTCTTCGGCGTCGTTGAGTACCTTACCGACGGCTGCCCCGGAAAAGTCTCGAGCGATCTTCGCCACAACCCGGACTTCTGCTCGGTCCGGGATAGATGCAACATCCTTTCGATATACAACGAACTTGACGCGCCCGTCTCGCAAAGGACGTTGGTCTGGCTTCTTGAATGGGGCCGATATCGATACCCGAATGTCTGGCGATCTCATCGCGAGGAGATTCAAATCAACGAATGTACGATCGCCCATGTCCGCATAAACACCGTATGCATCGGGAAGAGCGCGCGGCAAGGTAGGAACTGGCGTGGGGGTAGGCGCTGGCGTGGGAGGCAAGTTTGCTTGCTCCGTTCCAAGCGATACCTGCGCAACCTCCTTCGGCTGAGACACGAACAAGCTGCGGACGGCTTTGAGATGCTCTCTTTGCGCGATGATTAGCAGTAAGACGCCTGCGACAGCCAGGACCATCGCCGCACGCTTTAACACGGGCCCAATCGGTCTGACGTTGGCTCCGCTTGCAATGATGTTCGTCGGCCGCGCAACAGGAACCGGCGGCGAGATACGCGAGCTCATATCGGCGAGCATCGACAGCTCGACTTGCTGCGGCACCGGTCGTTCAATCCGAGGCTGCTCTTGCGAAAAGCGCTCCACTTCCCGGATCGCCACCTCGAGCGCGGCCTTCATTTCACCGATGTTCTTCGCATCCGCATGGGTGAATTGTTCCGAAAGCTTGTAGCGTGCCAATTCATAGACGATCTGACGTCTGAATTCCGGATCGTCTGCCACGGTGTCAAGCATGCGTGAGATGACAAGCGCGAACTGTACCTCGCTTGAAGCCAAGTTGGGCGGATCCTGCTGATCGGGACGAGCTTCTCTCGAACTCATAGCTTAAGCTTCTTGTGAACGCAGTGAAGCAAGTAGCGCGTTTCGCGCGGCAGAGAGGTCAGCACGCACGATTCCTGACCAGATCGAGCCAAAAGGTAGGCCACGGCAAGGCGACTAGCAAGCTTCACTCCCTCAAGGCAGTTCGCCGCTCCCTTGCGGCCGCGAGTAGCACACGAAAACATCGAAATCTGACGGGATCTATCGTCCGCACCTTTGTTTGCAGCTGCTATGGGACGAGCGGCATAGTCGATGCGCTTCGAGCGGGGCTCTTGCTCCTTGGCTTGATAGGGAGCCCAGGACGGCAGGCGCGGATATTCTCTGGATTGCACCTGCTGCAGCTACGGTCTCGACACACATCACCGGGGTTCGGCGCCGGCCATCATCCCTGTCCGTCGCCCCAAGGTAGAGCCGTAGATCCTGACAACATCGCGGAGGACGGCTCGGCATCTGCTGCTATCCATTCTTGTCGAAGCCAAACTGAAAGCAGGAGAGACTACATTTTGGTCTTTACAAGGATTGATCTGGATAAGAGTCTACGGGGCGTTCGGCTTTCCACCTTAAATATTCTGTCCCGCGGCTGGCGGCGCTGATCGCGCTGCGTTCGGATCACGCGGACCTTGGCATCTTTGCTATTGATCAACCGGAGCGCCTTGTATGGCGATCGACTTGCTGTCGGCAAGATTCAGGCTTGAGGCAGAGGAACTTTGAGAGATTGCAAAGTTATCCTGATGTCGTTTGGCGTCGTTGAGAGCTGACCGAGGAGCGGTACGCAGATGCTGGATCCAAACCTGCGTGCGGCTCTTTTGTTGATGGTGATCTTTGCCTTCGGCTTCGCGGCCGGCTTCGGAATGAGGCACGCGATTTCACATCGAAGACACCAGCGCATGAGACGTAGTGAGGGGGCATAAGAGAGCTCCCAAAAGACATCAAGCCGAGGTCAATCCGCGAGTTCCAGACGCATCATGAATCTGCCACGAGCCACCCGAGCATTCCGCTCAATTCGACTTCCGTCACCGATCGTCATCGTTTGGGCGGTGCTGAGCGCCATCGTCACGGTCGGGTGGCTCACCTATTTAGTGTGGGGTGCCATGCGTATCGCGAAATGGCTCTTCGACTAGATGGGCACACGCCGCTTTCGCGATAGCGCAGGCGATCTGCTACATGAGGTATTTGTTCTTCGCGGTTGTGCCGCGACGTACTGTGGTGCACGCTTGGTCATGGCGGTCGCGGGGCATTGCGTGGTTCCACACATTCTTGCCAGGTAATCTTCTCGACCTGAGCGACGTGCGGTATGACACTCGTCCCGCGCGCATGAAACCGCTGGCAGGTCTATCAGCGGCGACCGCCTCGAGCTGGAGCGCTCGGTAACCTTGCAGCGTTACCTTAATTCGAGACGATGGTTGCAGCATCGACCGGAGCTTGCATTGTTGTGCGCGCCAACCGTCTGACCGCAGGGCAGAATTTCAATGGCTGGTGCGAGCCGCCGGTGGATAGAGGCCGTAAAGCCGGCGGCTCATTCAATGCACCCCGGTGGCATCTCATCATTGTTTGATATGCTGTCGAACTGCGAGCCCGGCCAGCCCGCCTGTCAGATCCCAATTCCAGCGGCAGGGAGCGCCACCGACGCACTCTAACGGCTTGGTGGTCTTGCTATCGCGGCCTGACAGGAAACTAACGCCCCAGCATGGGTTACCTATACCCGACCAAGGTGCCGTCAGATGACCCGCTACTCGATCGTGCTCGCATTCATTGCATTCGTGGTGGAACCAGCCTTCGCGCAAGGCACAGGGAGTCAGAAAGCTCGGGCCCCCAACGTGCAGCATTGCTGCACCGTAGCGACGCAGCCCAGCTCTACACCATACGCCGATCCGCTTGGACAGGCGGTGCCACTGCCATCCGGCGCTCGGCCATACTGGTACGGGCGCGTAGGGGCTCAGCCACGCGGGCGGTAACTGACCCAATCCGCAAAAGCGATCGATTGGCCTCGCGACGGGTTACCCATGGCCGGCCGCGAATTAAAGCTTTGCTCTAACCGGGGAAAAGAAGTTCTGCTTTGCCGCAGCGCAGCACGTTGTTGGATCTAGCTGCAATCGGGGCTGGGATTTATTTCACCTTTGATCCGACGGGGCTGCAGGACTGCGCATTGTCCTGTGGCCCCTTTTCGTCGTAGATGCAGGGAACGGCCTCGCATTTCGTTTAAGGCTGTGGCCCGGGGCCGAACACGCGGATGCCAGCCCCACGCTCCGTTCCGGGCCGCTGATTTCTTGACGAGGCTTAAGAGTGGGTGCCCTTTCGGAACGATCCGACTGCTAGACCTCTCGTGGTGATTGGCAATTGTAATGCCCACCGGGTCCCACCTCGTACGGACAGCACTGGGGTCTCCGGATAAGCGTCATGGGGCCGTCGCGCCACGCCAGTTGGTTGGCAGCTTTTGCCGTCGCGGCGCCCTGCTGAAATGCTCCCAAAATCCTTCGCTTCTGCCGCCCGACCTAGGCCTAGAACGCTGGGCAGAAGCGGAGTTCATGTCGGGACAGACTAACCTCGCTCTTAAACTGCTAGGGCATCACCTTAGGTCAAACAATCGACGTTCGCCTCCATACGGAAGCGTTCATGCCGCGACAGGATTAAAATTGAGGGTATCAGCTAAAAGGAACAACGAGGGTGTTCCCTCCTCAGGCTCCGGGCGTGGACCAGTCGGCTCTGTTGGAAGACCGGGTGGGTTCAATGCTGCTTCAATGATTGCAATATCACCCTCAAGGTCGCGTATGACCAAGCCGCAATCAATGCCGCTCCGCGCCTTAAGGTTCGTCACCAATCGCCTCCGGTGCCCCCTCAGATCGTCCAAGGACTTCAGGTCACCCAGCCGTTGATAGCCCTCCACGATAACTTGCATTGCCGTCGACATCACACACACCACTCTTCGCGATCGGAACAGACATGCTAACTATCTGGCACCATTTGTCAATTTTTCGAGGCGCAAAGTTCAGTGATCGTTAAGGCTAATCTGCTTCCGTTCCGAACGAAGAATTTTAGAGACGGCCCTTGATATTGCGAGAGAAATTTCATGCCGGTCATCGATACCCAACCCGAGCTACCTGCTTCAGGAGGAAACCTATTGCGGCAGAGAGCGCAGATTGAGGATCTGGAGATCCTAGTCGAAGTCCTGGAAGAAGACGGCCCCGACGTACCCGACACGCGTCGTGAACTCCAAGATCTACGTCAGCGTCACGCGGCTGAATATGCCCGATTGGAATCGCTTGCCGAACCAA
The DNA here is from genome assembly GCA_023390955.1 of Pseudomonadota bacterium. Taxonomy (GTDB): domain Bacteria; phylum Pseudomonadota; class Alphaproteobacteria; order Rhizobiales; family Xanthobacteraceae; genus Bradyrhizobium. The sequence continues at coordinate 2,137 of JAEWBW010000387.1, read as the reverse complement.
AATCCGAGCAGGCTCCACCGACGAGATCGTAGAACCCTGTTATCGGCGCCGCCCCAAAATGTTGTCTCCCCTTCGATCAACGAAGTTGGACGCACTTCGCTACAATTGCCAAGTCGCTCTCTTTGATGGAAATCGTAAGCTGCCGCAACTCATTGGCCGCCTTCTCACACGGCTCCTGGGTCGGGAACTGAAGCATTTGAGAGGTTGAGTGCACTCCCCCAGCATTTGCCGCCAATGTTATCAGAACCAATGTCCACATCGATCCCTCCATTAAGAGCGGCTTTTCACCGCGCCTTCTTCGAACGACGACAGAAGATCATCACAGCTTACCAAACTGGTTGCGGCAGAGATACTGCCCGTTGACTCCGATCGAGCCCGAATTCAGGTCTCGACTCGGGTTCGATAATTGCAATCCTCACGATCTGGCAGTATCGGTCACTGAATGAGGAAATTCGGCTTAATATGCGGTTGGTTGGTAGTTGCCGTCGTCACATTTTCTACCTTATCTCCCATCCGGGAGCGTCCGGGCGGCGCGAGTCCTCATCTTGAGCATTTTTTCGCCTTCTGCCTCATGGGTGCAGCGTTTGGCATCGCGAATCCGAGAAGGTGGAAACTCGTTGCTTCGGCTGTCGTGGGAACTGCGATAGGCTTGGAGATAGCGCAGCTCTTTACGCCCGACAGGCATGCAAGGATCGTAGACGCATTGACTAAGATCGCGGGCGGCCTGACGGGGGTGTTGCTCGCCCTTGTAATTACCCGCATTTCTTGGTCTTGCTTGAAGAAGAGATCTCCTCGTTGAGACCTCGACCTTCGACCTTGTTCAATCAGAGCGCCCTATGGCTCTACCGTCAGGGCAAATTCTCGACTTAATAGAATTTGATCTTGACGTCGCAACTCGTACTTTGCCGTGTAACTACCCGGCTGCCATTTCGCCCCGCTCCGCTTCTTTCCGGCAAGTATCAAGTACTGAGCTTTGTTCTTATCAAGCGAAGAAGGTTCGTGGCGAGCAAACTCCCGCCCCGTTGGATCCAGAATCGTGAGCGACTGCCGATCACCACTTTGCAATCCGATAATGCGGACAAATGCAAGGAGGTTTCCTGATTCTGATGTAATCGGTCTAGATCCGGTGTCCTCATCCGGCGGCGTACTGCTAAATCCGCTGGTGACAATCTCAGTCGGTCTGTACTGCAAAATTGATCGCGCAGCCTCTGCCCAAAGAGATTCGCCCTTTCCGCATCCAGCCTCGCTCTCAGAATAAGCAAACGGATCGATTGCACGGCCGTCGCGCTTTACTCCGAAATGTAGATGATAGAACTCCGTATCGCCTGACAGTCCAACACGGCCTAGCAAGCTCCCCTCAACAACGCGTGTTCCATGCGTTACTGCGACACTTCCTTTCGCTAGATGACAATACTGCGTCAGCCAGCCTCCGCCATGATCCAGAATAACGCCGTTTCCGCATTCCCTATTAGCTACCGAAGCTCTCCCATTCTGGCCGGTCGAAACATCATTCATACCGTCGCGAGTTGCCACCACCGTGCCGCTCGCGGCAGCAACAACCCTCACACCCGCCTCTTGTTGCTCTCGATTTATCAGTCGAATGTCCGTGCCGGTGTGGCCATCGTAGGACCTCACTCCGCATCGGTAATCAGAAACACCAACCGACCTATCGTGGTCGAAGTAATTCTGTACGAAGCAAAGAACTCCTATCTGACAGTCAATGGGCAACACCAAGGAAAGGCCATCCCGCGCGGCCGCAGGCCCGATCGCGTGAATTGCGATGAAAGTGACCACCGTCCCCGCAATCACCTGATTGCTTATGGTGAATGACATCGCCTCGCCCCCCGCTCGAGAGTCCAACGTACTATGTCATACAAGCAAGAGGCGCTCTCACACCGCCCGCGGCCGCCGAACCAAAGTCATTACCGCAGCCTTCTAAGCCCGCGAGGCTCGCAACGCGTCATCGCTTGATAGCAATAACAGACTTGGTAATCCCGAAAAATCGCTCACGATGAATATCTGCCTCTGGAAAAAGGCGCTGCATTTCATCGCAAGTGAGAAGTGACCAATCAGGGTGCGAATCTCGCCTGGGCCAGAAACTATTGGTAATTTTCATAACGGCCCATTGCAGATGAGT
>JAEWBW010000362.1 GCA_023390955.1 Pseudomonadota bacterium | reverse complement strand
CGGTGGACCCTTCGGCGCCTGCTTCGGCTTTCCGTCAGGGCCGAGTTCGGCCGGCGGCGCGGCCTGTGCCAGCTGAACTTGCGCAGCAGCGAGCGGTGCGGACTGCGCCTGCGACGGCGAGCTTGCGAATTGCATCGCGGTGAGAGCCGTCGTCGCAAGCAGCACGAAGCGAAGATTGGTCATGACAGTTGAATCCCCGGAAGGTTCTTTGAGGAAAGTCGGACGATGAACGGATACGCGTTGGGCCGGAATGTGGCGGTTGAAGGCGTGACGTCGGGATTTATTTCTGCACGCAAATCACATCAATACATCCACGTTCATTGCGCATTCAGACCCATCTTGCAATTGCATGAATAAAGATCCCGCGACACATCACGCAGCGGTCGCAGGATTTGGCGTTTGCGGGCCGTTCGGTCCGCGCGACGGAATCTCTTCCGGCATGCGTCCGGGCAATTCGTCCGGCCGCGACGGCTCGCCGGGCTCGCGCACCGGCGGCGCGATCTCGGGATTGGGGCCACCGGGCGGGATGCCCGGCGGCGGCTCGGTCGGAGTCCCCGGTGTCGCCGGCGGAATCTCCGGCGGTTCGATCGGCATCACATCGACACCTTGCGATTGTCGCCGATATCAGGGCGCGAGCCCGTCACCGCGGCGGTCGCCATCTTCACATAGGAAATCACCGTGCCCGGCGAGTCCCAGAACTCGGCATCGTCGGGCGTCACCTTCAGCACGCGGATGTTGGGATCATCAGCGCTGTCCCACCACGCCTTGGCGGGCGTCGAAAACAGCTCCTTGATCTTGGCGCGATCGTTCGACACCACGGCGGTGCCTGTCAGCGAGACGTATTTCTGGCTGCCGGCATCGGCGAAGGACAGATTGATCGACGGATTGCGCGCGATCTCCTCGTCCTTGTGACGGCGCGCGTCGGTGAGGAAGTAGATCGCATTCTCTTCGCGTTCGAGATAGGCGCTCATCGGGCGGGCGCGCAGCTTGTCGCCGTCGCGCGTGACCATCATCGCAAAGCCGATCTTCTTCATCAGGTCCCAGGCGCGATCCACATCGCGCGCATTGTCGTTGGCCATACCGTACTCCCTTCGCAAGGGACGATAACGGCGCGGGCTCTGCGATGTTCCTGTGGCCGGTGGAACCTTTTATCCCGGCGTATGGCAGACGGCTTCGATGTTGTGGCCGTCGGGATCGAGCACGAATGCGCCGTAATAATTGGGGTGATAATGCGGACGGATGCCGGGCGCTCCGTTGTCGCGGCCACCGGCTGCCATCGCCGCCTTGTAGAACGCATCCACCGTCGCGCGGTCCTTTGCATGGATCGCGATGTGCACCGGTTTGTTCAGCGCGCCTTCGCCGCCGATCCAGAAATCCGGCTTGCCGTCGGCACCAAAGCCGGCGGCGGGATCGTGGCCGGTCTGCTCCTGCGTGACCTCCATGATCAGGCTGTAATTCAGCGGCGCCAGCGCCTTCACATAGAAGGCCTTTGCACGCTCATAATCGGAAACCGGGAAGCCAATGTGATCGATCATCGAATCCTCCGTGGCGATAGGTCATCCGCGCGACAGGAACGTATTGCTGCGTGTCTTTTTCGTGATGGCGAAGCCGCGCGCGACCATGTCCGCAATACAGTCTTCGCGCCATTCCTTTTGTGACAGGTGTTCGATCACGACCGCGCGGGGCCACAGCGAGGGCGGCGCGTCCCTGAAGAAGGGCATGAGGACGCAATCCTCAAAACCCTCGACGTCGATCTTCAGCCCGTCGACCTTGGCCACACCGGCCTCGTCGAGGATACGGGTGAGCCGCAGCGACGGCACCCGGATCGCTTCGGAGGACGCGGTGCCCGTCACGACATGGCTGGCGCCGAGATTGCCGCCGTCGGTCTCTATCAGGAGCTCGCCGTCCTCGGGGCCGGCAGCCGCCTGCACCAGGCGCACCTGCGCCAGTTTTGTCGCTGCATTGTTGAAGGCGAGCCGCCCAAACGTCACGGGATGCGGTTCGATCCCGATCACCTTGCCCTGCGGTCCGACATGGCGCGCCATCACCAGGGAGAACGTGCCGACATTGGCGCCGACATCGACGAACACGCCGCCGTCAGGGGTGTGCTGGCGCAGGAAATCGAGCTCGTCGATGTTGTAATCAGGGTTGAACAGCGCGCCGCGCTCGGTCGCGCTGCCCTGGTGATGGAAGCGGAACGAGGCGCCCTGGTACTGCACGTCGACGGGACCCGCGCGCATCAGATTGACCAGCCGCGACAGCCATGGCCGGAATGCGCCGCGCTTCAACCGCGATCCCTGCGCCAGGCGGATGATCGCAGCCTGCGCCGCATTCGGCGCGAGCGCGCCGAATGGCACGGGCGAAGGGTCGTTCTCGGGCGTCACGCAAAAATCCTTGTTGCAGGCGGCGTAGCCATAACCGGTTTTGCCGGGGACTCCAACGCTCGATCTAGCTGTCGTCCCGGGGCGCGAAGCGAGCCCGGGACCCATAACCTCAGGGCGTAGTGTCCGGGACGACGGAGAGCGTTGTGTGCGCCCCTCACGCCGCCTTCTTCGCCGGCTTCCGCTGCCGCAGGAATCTGCCGAGCAGGCGGCGCTTGCCCTTGCGCGGGATCAGGTCGATGTCGCTGACGAGCTTTGCGCCGCCCTTGCGCCGCTCCAGCACGATCTTGCGGCTGTGGAACGCTTCCAGCTCGACCCGGTGCGCGACGCTGACGATGGTCGCCTTCGGCAGCTCGTCCGTCACTGTCTTCATCATCTTGTCCTGGCTCTTCTCGTCGAGCGCGGAGGTCGCCTCGTCCAGCACGACGATGTCGGGGCTGTGCAGCAGCAACCGCGCGAAAGCGAGGCGCTGCTTCTCGCCGCCGGACAGTGTCTGGTCCCACGGTCCCTCTTCCTCGATCTTCTCCTTGAGATGATCGAGCCCGACCTTGTGCAGGGCCTCGCCGATCTCTTCGACCGACCAGTCCTCCGCCGCGCCGGGATAGGCGACCGCGCGCCGCAAATTGCCTGAGGGCACGTAGGGCCGCTGCGGCAGCATGAACAACCGCCGGTCCGCGTGGAAATTGACGCTGCCCGAGCCCCAGGGCCACAGGCCTGCAATGGCGCGCACCAGCGTGCTCTTGCCTGTGCCGGATTCGCCGGCAACCAGCAGCCGCTCGCCGGGCTCGATCACGACCTCGGTCTCACCGACCACGGCGGTGCCATCGTCGAGCGTGACGGAGAGGTCGTTCAACTCCAGCATGGCCTCGTCGGTCGTCTCGCCGCGCTTGATGCGGCCGAAGCCATCACCCTGCTCGGCGCGCTCGAGACCGTCGAGCGACATCATCAGCGATGCGATACGCCGCGCGCAGGCGTTCCAGTCGGCGAGCCGCGGATAATTGTCGACCAGCCAGCCGAATGCGCTCTGCACGATGGTGAAGGCGGACGCCGCCTGCATCACCTGTCCGAGCGTCATGCTGCCGTCGAGGAATTTTGGCGCGCACAGTAGCAGCGGAACCACGGGTGCAACGAGGCTCGATCCCTGTGACACCAGCGTGGTGCGCATGTGCTGGCCGGCGAGCCGGGCCCATTGCCGCAGCACGGTGGTGAAGTTGCGGTCGATGCCGCCGCGCTCCTCCTCCTCGCCGCCCAGCAGCGCGATGCTCTCGCCGTTCTCGCGCACGCGCGTCAGCGTGTAGCGGAAATCGGCCTCGGCCTGGTTCTTGTCCTCGGAGACCTGCACGAACTGGCGGCCGATCACCAGGATCGAGCCGGATGCGATCGCGGCGTACAGCATCGCCGCGATGACAAGGAAGCCGGGAATGGTGACCGATGTGCCGCCGACCGACAGCGTCAGCGCGCCGCCGATGGTCCAGAGCACGACGATGAAGGTTGCGGCCGACAAAAACGCCGAGGTCACGCCGGCGAGGAAGTCGACCGGTGAATCCGTTGCGATCCGCAGATCCTCGGCAATGCGATATTCGGGATTCTTGTGGTCGCCGCTGACGAGGTTGAGCTGGTAATAGCGGCCGTTCGCGAGCCAGCGCGTCAGCACGCTGTTGGTCAGCCATGCCCGCCAGCGCCGCTGGATGCCCATGCGCGCGAACACCTGGATCACGCCGAGCGCGATGCTGCCGAGCGCCAGCGGAATGAACAGGGCGGAGAGATGGAAGACGGTCGCGGCATCGCGCTTCTCGATGGCGTCGAAGATCGCGCGATTCCAGACGTTGATGCCGTACTGGAAGCCGACGGTCGCAACGATCAGCACGACGAGACCGATCGAGAACGGCCAGGCCAGCCGGTCGCCGGCGCGGCCCCAAAAGCCCCGCGCGCTGAGCCAGAACCGCGTCAGCAGATAGTCCTTGCGCGCCTGCTCGAGCTCTTCAGGCGAAAGTTCGGGATCGGGCTCGACCAGCTCCGGCGGCGGCGGCGCGATCTTCTCGCCATTCTCGCCGTTGATTTCGACAATGGGCTGCTTCTCGCCCTGCTTACGCTTTGCGGCCGGCTTGGACATGGCGAGGTAACGCAAAGGAAATCAACCGGTTCCCTTATGGTTCCCGCTCATTCCGCTGCGCCGTCCTGGACCCGCCGCAGCCGCGCCGCCTTGTGCAGCAGGCGCGACAACTCCTCGATCGAATAGGGCTTTTGCAGCAGGTCGAAGCCGATGCTGCCCTCCTGCGCCAGAACTTTGCTGTCGCCGCTGGTGAGCACGATCGGTACGCCGATGCCGCGGTCGCGGATCGCGCAGGCGAGTTCGAGGCCGGTCATGCCGGGCATCACCACGTCCGCGAACACCACGTCGAAGCGGTCCGCATCGCCCAGGAGATCCGCGAGCGCGTCCTCGGCATTGTCAACCAGCGTGACGCTGTAGCCGAGCTCGGTGAGACCGTCGGCGGCGAAATTCGCCACCTCGATATTGTCTTCGACCAGCAGCACCGACATGCCGCTGCCGGCGACCGCCGGCGCAGTGTCGGGCGCAAGACGCTGCGGCAGGACCACGGAGGGTATTCGCGGCAGATAGATCGTAAACGTGCTGCCCTTGCCGACCTCGCTGTCGACGGCGACGCCTCCGCCGGATTGCCGGGCAAAGCCGAACACCTGCGACAGTCCGAGACCCGTGCCTTGGCCAATCTCCTTGGTGGTGAAGAACGGCTCGAAGATGCGGGTGATCTGCTCGGGAGGAATGCCGATCCCGGTGTCGGCGACCGAGACCGTCACGTAGCCGTTCGGGCTTATCGGCTGTGTCGTCTCGCGACGGGGCTTCGCCTCGGCCTCCACGCTGATCACGATCCGGCCGCGGCCCTGCATGGCGTCGCGTGCGTTCACCGCCATGTTGAACAGCGCAGTCTCGAACTGGCCGGCGTCGGCATTGACGAGGCATTCCTCCTGCGGCAGGCGCATCGCGATCTCGATGGTTGGTCCCAGCAGGGTCGCGAGCATGTCGTGCCGCGACTGCACGCACGCGCTGATGTCGAACAGCTCGGGCTTGAGCGCCTGACGCCGCGCAAAGGCCAGCAGCTGCGCGGTCAGCTTGGTCGCGCGCACCACCGCGTCCGCGATCGCGTTGAGGTAGCGCTGGCGCCGCTCCTCCGGCAATTGCGGCCGGTTCAACAGGTCGATGGAGGCGCGGATCACGGTCAGCAGATTGTTGAAATCATGGGCCACGCCGCCGGTGATCTGTCCCAGCGCCTCCAGGCGCTGGCTGTGCTTGAGCGCTTCCTCGGCATCACGCCGTCGCGCGGCCTCGGCCTGCAGATGCTGCGTGCGGCGGAGCGCCAGCGCCAGGAACAGGAACAGCAATGCTGTTGCCGGCACGCCGAACACCAGATGCTGGCCGATGGTGGCGAACCAGCGGGCGCGGATCGCCTGTGTCTCCAGTCCCGCCATGACGTAGATCGGATATTCGGAGACGCGCCGATAGCCGAGACGCCGCTCGATATTGTCTGCGGGCCAGAGCAGGGTCGTGAGCCCGTGGTCAGGGCTCGCCGAAATGTTCCGGCCGACCGCGCCACTCGGATCGAGCCTGATGTCGCCGGCGAGTGGCGGGAAGTGCGCCAGCACCACGCCGTCCATCCTGCCGATCGCGAAGAAGTTGCCGGGCTCGCGGCCGATGCGCGTGTAGAAGCTCTCGAAATATTCCGGCAGCACCGAAGCCTGGATCACGCCCGCAAAGCTGCCGTCGTCGCTGTCGCGGCGGCGGCTGACGCCGAAGAAGCGCGAGCCCTGATACGGCTGTCGCGGCGTCAGCGGCACGCCGATGAAGGTGCCGATGGCGTGGTCGACATGAGCGTTGAAATAGTCGCGGTCCGAGAAATTGATTCCGGGTGCCGGGGAAACCAGGCTGTTGACCAGCGCGTGGCCTTGCGGGTCGAACACCCAGACCGATTTGAGCTGCGGCAGCGCCACCGTCAGCTGCTTCAGGCGCTTGTGCAGCCCCTCTTCGCGCGCGCGGATGCTCTCGTCGGGAAAGCCGCGCACGATCTCGTTGATCTCGGCAAGGCTGCGGTCGATGGTCTCGAACACCTTGAGCGCGTGCTCGTGCACGACGTCCAGCGTGCGCTCGATCTCGCGGTCGGCAATCTCGTTGGTGGAATTGTAGGAGATCGTGGAGGCGATGACGAATAGCGCAATCGGAAGCGCCAGGGATGCCGCCATCATCCACTGCAACAGTCTCAGCGAGTTGCGCGCGCCGCCCTGCATCGCTCCTGTCCCGGAGCGAATCTTACTAGTATTTCCCGGCGATAAGGAAGCGTCTTCTCATGAAGACCGCAGGTTGCAGTTCCGCTATGCACCCGAATGGGCACTCGGTAGTAATTTATGTTAAAATCTAGCGGAGGTAGAGTGCTTTCCCGGCCTTTTCGGACGGGAAAGCGAATAACTTTGCCTAGACCTGGCGCTCGACCATCTTGAGCTTGAGCTCGGCGATGGCTTCGGCGGGGTTGAGGCCCTTCGGGCAGGCCTTGGCGCAGTTCATGATGGTGTGGCAGCGGTAGAGCCGGAACGGGTCCTCGAGATTGTCGAGCCGTTCACCGGTCGCCTCGTCGCGCGAATCGGACACCCAGCGGTTGGCCTGGAGCAGCGCGGCGGGGCCGAGATAGCGATCGCTGTTCCACCAGTAGCTCGGGCAGGAGGTCGAGCAGCAGGCGCACAGGATGCACTCGTAGAGGCCGTCGAGCTTCTCGCGGTCCTCGTGGCTCTGGCGCCATTCCTTCTGCGGGGTCGGCGAGGTCGTCTTCAACCAGGGCTCGACCGACGCGTATTGCGCGTAGAAATTGGTCAGGTCGGGAACGAGGTCCTTCACCACCGGCTGGTGCGGCAGCGGGTTGACCTTCACCGCGCCGTCCTTGACGTCGTGCATCGAGCGCGTGCAGGCCAGCGTGTTCTGGCCGTCGATGTTCATGGCGCAGGAGCCGCAGACGCCTTCGCGGCAGGAGCGGCGGAAGGTCAGTGACGGGTCGATGTGGTTCTTGATCCAGATCAGGCCGTCCAGCACCATCGGACCGCAATCGTTGGTGTCGACGTAATAGGTGTCGACGCTCGGATTCTTGCCGTCGTCCGGGTTCCAGCGATAGACGCGGAATTCGCGCACGCTGGTCGCGCCCGCGGGCTTCGGCCAGGTCTTGCCGCCGGTGATCTTCGAGTTCTTCGGAAGTGCGAATTCAACCATTTCGATAAAGCTTTCGCTGTTCGCTCAGTACACGGCGTCGTTCAGTAAACGCGAGCCTTGGGCGGGATGTACTGCACGTCGTTGGTCATGGTGTAGTTGTGAACCGGGCGGTACTCGATCTTGACCTTGCCGTCTTCGAGCCAGGCCAGCGTGTGCTTCATCCAGTTCTTGTCGTCGCGCTCGGAGAAATCCTCGCGCGCATGCGCGCCGCGGCTTTCGGTGCGGTTGGCGGCCGAGTTCATCGTCACCACCGCCTGCGAGATCAGATTGTCGAACTCGAGCGTTTCGATCAGGTCTGAATTCCACACCAGCGAGCGGTCGGAAACGGCGATGTCGGTGATGCCGCTGTGGACCTTCTCGATCAGGTTCTGGCCTTCGCTCAGCACGTCGCCGGTGCGGAACACGGCGCAATTGTTCTGCATCACGTGCTGCATGCCCTCGCGCAGCTTTGCGGTCGGGGTGCCGCCGGAGGCGTAGCGGTAGTGGTCGAGACGGCCGAGCGCGAGCTCCGACGAGTTCGCCGGCAATTCCGGCTGGCTGCCGTTGGGCGTCAGCTTTTCGGCCAGCCGCAGCGCAGCCG
>JAEWBW010000305.1 GCA_023390955.1 Pseudomonadota bacterium | reverse complement strand
TCTCATGACAGAACCTGCTCGGCAGCCTGCTGCCGAAAACGAGCCGTCCAACGCGAGCGAATACGGCGCGGAATCGATCCGCGTGCTCAAGGGTCTCGATGCTGTCCGCAAGCGCCCGGGCATGTATATCGGCGACACCGACGACGGCTCCGGCCTGCACCACATGGTCTATGAGGTCGTCGACAACGCGATCGACGAAGCGCTCGCAGGCCACGCCACGCGCGTCGACGTCGTGCTCAATGCCGACAATTCCGTCACCGTGCGCGATGACGGCCGCGGCATTCCCGTCGACATCCACAAGGGCGAGGGCATCTCGGCGGCCGAGGTCATCATGACCCAGCTGCACGCCGGCGGAAAATTCGACCAGAATTCCTACAAGGTTTCCGGCGGCCTGCACGGCGTCGGCGTCTCCGTCGTCAACGCGCTGTCGAGCAAGCTCGGCCTGCGCATCTGGCGCGACGACAAGGAGCACTACATCGAGTTCGCACACGGCGATGCGGTCGCACCGCTCAAGGTCGTCGGCGATGCGCCGGGCCGGCGCGGCACCGAGGTGACGTTCCATGCCTCGCCCGAGACCTTCAAGAATATCGAATATGAATTCACGACCCTCGAGCACCGGCTGCGCGAGCTCGCCTTCCTCAATTCCGGCGTCAACATCGCACTCTCCGACATGCGTCACGCGGTCGAGAAGCGCGAGGAGATGTACTATTCCGGCGGTGTCGAGGAGTTCGTCAAATATCTCGACCGCAACAAGAAGGCCCTGGTGCCCAAGCCGATCATGGTGCGCGCGGAAGCCAACGGCATCGGCGTCGAGGCCGCGATGTGGTGGAACGACAGCTACCATGAGAACGTGCTGTGCTTCACCAACAACATCCCGCAGCGCGACGGCGGCACGCATCTCGCCGGTTTCCGCGGCGCGCTGACGCGCCAGGTCAACGGCTATGCCGAGGCCAACGCCAAGAAGGAAAAGATCGCGCTGACCGGCGACGACTGCCGCGAAGGCTTGACGGCCGTTCTGTCGGTCAAGGTGCCCGATCCAAAGTTTTCGTCGCAGACCAAGGACAAGCTGGTGTCCTCGGAAGTGCGTCCCGTGGTCGAGAACGTGCTCAACGAGGCGCTGCAGGCCTGGTTCGAGGAACACCCGTCCGAAGCCAAGATGATCGTCGGCAAGGTGATCCAGGCCGCCGCCGCGCGTGAAGCTGCGCGAAAGGCGCGCGAGCTGACACGCAAGAGCCCGCTCTCGGTCTCCTCGCTGCCCGGCAAGCTCGCCGACTGCCAGGAGAAAGATCCGGAGAAGTCCGAACTCTTCATCGTCGAGGGCGACTCGGCAGGCGGCAGCGCCAAGCAGGGCCGCAACCGTGAATTCCAGGCCGTCTTGCCGCTGCGCGGCAAGATTCTGAACGTCGAGCGCGTCCGCCCCGACAAGATGCTCGGCAGCGAGCAGATCGGTACGCTGATCACCGCGCTCGGCACAAGCATTGGCGACGAGTTCTCGATCGAGAAGCTGCGCTATCACAAGATCATCGTGATGACGGACGCCGACGTGGACGGCGCCCACATCCGCACGCTGCTGCTGACCTTCTTCTACCGGCAGATGCGCGACATCATCGACGGCGGCTATCTCTACATCGCCCAGCCGCCGCTCTATAAGGTCTCGCGCGGAAAGTCCGAACAGTATCTGAAGGACGAGCGGGCGCTGGAAGATTATCTGATCGATTCCGGGCTCGACGACTGCGTCTTCACTCCCGGAGCCGGCGGCGACCGCACCGGCCGCGATCTGCGCGCGCTGGTCGACGACGCCCGCGTCGTCCGCAGCATTCTGCGCAATCTGCACAGCCGCTATAACCGCAAGGTGGTCGAGCAAGCCGCCATCACCGGCGTGCTCAACAAGTCGGTTTACGGCAATCCCGAGAACGCCGCAGCCGCGGCGCAGTACATCGCAACCCGGCTGGACAACCAGGCCGAAGAGGTCGAGCGCGGTTGGGTCGGTCAGTTCGTCGAGGGTCAAGGCTTCCTGTTCGAGCGCACAGTGCGCGGCGTCAAGGAAACGGCTGTCATCGATGATGCACTGCTCGGATCGGCCGAAGCCCGCAAGCTCGACGAGTACGCGTCGAAGCTTCAGGACGTCTATGCCCGCCCCGGCAAGCTGCGCCGCAAGGACGGCGAGCACGTCGTGCACGGTCCGGTCGACCTGTTCGAGGCCGTGACCGATTCGGGTCGCAAGGGCATCTCGCTGCAGCGCTACAAAGGTCTCGGCGAGATGAACCCGGAGCAGCTCTGGGAGACCACGCTCGACACCAATGTGCGCTCGCTGCTGCAGGTGAAGGTCAAGGAGGTCGACGAGGCCGACGACATCTTCACCAAGCTGATGGGCGACGTGGTCGAACCGCGCCGCGACTTCATCCAGGAACATTCGCTCAGCGCGACGATCGATATCTGAGGCGCTTGCTGCGCCGGTGAACCCAACCGGCGCCTGTCGCGACGAAGTGACGTGTCAATCCTATGGCCGGTTGGCCGGGAAGCGTCATGTCATGGCTGCCCCTGCGACGATACGATCTGTGGTCCCCCCGCGCCGATTGGGCGTGATCGGATGCCTCGTCGGCATGCTGGCGCTGATCGCAGCCATATTGCCCCACTGGGTCGTGCCGGCGCTCTATCCGCCGCCGCCGACCGACAAGGTCATCGTCGACACCGGACATCGCATCAAGGACCGCCTGATCGCGCGGGCCAAAGGCGTCGAATATGAGGCGCCGGTACGTGAAAAATCGACGGGAAGCCAGATCAGCCAGGCCGCTTCGACCGCCGCGATCTCGTTCGGCCTGCTCGCCATCTTCTTCGCGGTCCTCGCGCTGGTGTTCCGCGAGGAGAAGCTGCTGGCCGGCGTCGCCGCCGTGCTCGGGACCGGCGCCATCGCCTTCGAATTCTCGTTCTTCGTGATCGGCGCGCTGATCCTGATCGCGATCCTCTATGTGGTGGGCAATATCATCGGGCTGCTGTAAACGCGGCCCTTCCGGACCCGCGACCACGGCAAGTGCAGAATTGCTACTGCGCTCAATTCTCTGTAGTTTCCGGCTCCGAAACAGCCCGCCCCACCCATCAGGACAGCGAGAAATTCAGTGGCGCCCATCCAGTATATCGTCGAGGGCGGTCAGCGGCTCTCGGGCTCGATCGAGCCGTCCGGCAACAAGAATTCGGCGCTACCGATCATTGCGGCTGCGCTTCTCACCGACCAGAAGGTGACGCTGGAGAACGTGCCGCGCATCCGCGACACCGAGACGCTGGTCGAGCTGATCCGCTCGGTCGGCGCGTCGGCCGAATGGACCGCGCGCAACACGCTCGTGATCCATGCCGCGAGCATCCGCGCCGCCGATCTCGATCCAGAGCTCTGCGTCCGCATCCGCGCCTCGATCCTGCTGGCCGGTCCGCTGCTCGCCCGCTGCGGCGAAGTGATGCTGCCGCCGCCCGGCGGCGATGTCATCGGCCGACGACGGCTCGACACCCATGTGCTCGCGCTGGAGCAGTTAGGGGCCAAGGTCACCGCGACCGACCGGCTGGAATTCCGCGCGCCCAAGCTCCGCGGCGCCGATGTGTTCCTCGACGAGCCAAGCGTGACCGCGACCGAGAACGCGCTGGTCGCCGCTGTCGCCGCCAAGGGCACCACCTATTTGCGCAACGCGGCGTCCGAGCCGCATGTGCAGGACCTCGCCAACTTCCTCGTCGCGCTCGGCGCGAAGATCGAAGGCATCGGCACCAACACCATGATCATCCATGGGCCGGCGACGCTTGGCTCGGCCACCTACCGGATCCAGCCGGACCATATCGAGGTCGGCTCGCTGATCGGACTGGCCGCGGTGACGCGCTCGCCGCTGCGCATCACGCGCGCCGGGGTCGAGCATCTGCGCTCGATCCGCATGGGCTTTGAGCGGCTCGGCATCGTCTGCCGCGTCGAGGGCGACGATCTCATCGTGCCCTCCAACCAGACGCTGAAGATCCAGGACGATTTCGGCGGTCACGTGCCGAAGCTGGAGGACCAGCCCTGGCCCGCCTTCCCGGCCGACCTGATGTCGATCGCCATCGTCACCGCCACGCAATGCGAGGGCGTGATCCTGATGTTCGAGAAGATGTTCGAGTCGCGGATGTTCTTCGTCGACAAGCTGATCGCGATGGGCGCGCGCATCGTGCTGTGCGACCCGCACCGCGCGATCATCGCCGGCCCCAGCCGCCTGCACGGCGCGACCATGACATCGCCCGACATCCGCGCCGGCATGGCGATGCTGCTTGCGGCGGTTTGCGCCGAGGGTACCTCGACCATCAACAATGCCGACCAGATCGAGCGCGGCTATGAGCGCATCGACGAGCGGCTGAACGCGCTCGGTGCGAAGATCAAGCGCGTGCCGGAGCGGAAGGGCTGAGGCCTCTTGTTCCTTCTCCCCTTGCGGGAGAAGGTGGCGCGAAGCGCCGGATGAGGGGTGTCTATCAACTCGTAAGACTGCTCGTGAGGATAGACACCCCTCACCCGTCTCGCCGCTTCGCGGCGATCCACCCTCTCCCACAAGGGGAGAGGGTGAAGAGCCATCTCGCTCATCAAGCCATGTTTTCGACGTGCGGCTGTGCTATGGGACCGGCCATGCTCGACACCGTCCAGCCTCATCCGCAGCCGCAATCCGGCGTGCGCACAAATCACCTCGCCGAGGAATTCGGCGAGACGCTGCGCCTTGCCGTGCCGATGATGCTGACGCAGCTCGGGCAGATCGCGATGATGACGACCGATCTCGCGCTGATCGGCCGACTCGGCCAGGACGCAGTAGCTGCCGCAGCGCTGGCGCATACTGTCTATTTCGTCAGCTTCACCTTCGGACTCGGTCTCGTGGTGGCGGTGTCGCCGTTGGCCGCGCAGGCCTTTGGCGCCGGCGATGTCAGGCGGATCCGCGGCTCGCTGCGCGTCGGCCTGTGGGTCTCGCTGCTGATCTCGCTGCCGATGATGGCCTCGCCGCTCTATGGTGAGCACATCCTGCTTGCGCTCGGACAGACGGCGGAGTCCGCCAGCCTCGCGCAGCGTTATCTGAACGGTCTGGTCTGGGGCATCGCGCCGGCGCTCGGCTTCGTCGCCCTGCGCGGAATGATGAGCGGGGTGAACCGGCCGCAGCCGCCGTTGTGGATCACGCTTGCCGCGATCCCCGCCAATGCCGCGCTGGTCTACGCGCTGATCCACGGCCTGTTCGGCCTGCCCGAGCTTGGCCTGTTCGGCGCCGGGCTTGCGACGACGCTCGTCAATCTCACCACCTTCATCGCGGCGCTTGCCATTACCGCGTGGCGGAAGCCGTTTGCAGACTACCATCCGCTGGCTCACATCTGGCGGATCGATTGGCTGCTGATGCGCCAGCTGATCGCGATCGGCGCGCCGATCTCGTTCTCGCTGCTGCTGGAATATGGTCTGTTCTCATCGGCGGCCTTGCTGATGGGATTGATTTCGACCGCGGCGCTCGCGGCGCATCAGATCGCGCTGCAGGTCACGGCCGTGCTGTTCATGGTCCCGCTCGGCATCGGCATGGCGGCGACCGTGCGCGTCGGCCACGCCTTCGGCCGCAACGATCCGGCCGCAGTCAAGCGCGCGGGGCTCGTCGCGGCGCTGCTCGGGATCGGAGCCGTCTCCGCCCTGACGGTTGCGATCGTGCTTGGCCGCTACGAGCTCGGGCGGCTGTTCTTCGGCAACAGCGAGGCGAGCGCGACAACCGTCGAGCTGACGGCGAAACTGCTGCTGGTCGGCGCCACCTTCTTCATTGCCGACGCGCTCCAGACCATCATGGGCGGCGCATTGCGCGGCCTCAATGACACAAGGATGACACTGGTATTCGCCGCGATCGGCTATTGGTGCGTCGGCTTCCCGATTGCCTGGGTGCTGGCCTTCCATGCCGGTCT
>JAEWBW010000230.1 GCA_023390955.1 Pseudomonadota bacterium | reverse complement strand
TGCGATCTCGTCGCGCTACCAATGCCTGATCGCGCTGCCGACGGTCGAGCGGGCCGCCGCCGGGCTTTACGTCACGACGTACCTCGTTGGGCCAGACGGCAAGGAGGTCGGAAAATATCGCAAGACCCATTTGACCGCCGAAGAGCGCAAGTGGGCGGTAGCCGGCGACGACTATCCGGTGTTCGAGACGCCGTTCGGCCGGATCGGCATCATGTCCGGCTATGACGCCGTCTTCCCCGAGGTCTCGCGTTGCCTCGGCATCGCGGCCGCAGACATCATCCTGTGGCCGGCCTCGCTGCGCGAGCCGTTCGAACGTGAGCTGCTGGCCATCCCGCGGGCCGAGGACAATCGTGTCGCGCTGGTGCTGGCCAACCGGGTCGATTCCCCCTATCCGGGCGGTAGCGTCGTGATCCCGCCGACCGGCTTTCCGCTCTGGGACATCAACGTCGTCGCGCCGCGCAGCCTCAAGCTCGGCGCCGTCATGCCCAAGCACATCGATCTCGCGGTCTGCCGGCAGAAGCTGATGATCCCGAAGGTCGACATGTTCGCCAACAGGCTGGTCGAGACTTACGCCCCGATCATCGCCGCCTGACGGTTGCCGTGCCTGCTGATATGCCCGAAAGTAGCGGACGTTAGATGCCGAAGCTGACGAACGGGCATATCAGGACGGCAGAGGTGGCCAAAGCCGCGCGAACGCTCCGCTACAATTGGGACGACGTCATCTTCTTCCTGGAGGTGGCGCGGACCCGCAATCTCATTCGCGCCGGCCAGAAGCTGAAAGTCGACCACACGACGGTCAGCCGACGCGTGAGGGAGCTCGAGCGCAGCCTGAACACTATCCTGTTCAAGCGTAGCAAGGCCGGCTTTGCGCTAACCGAAGCCGGCCTGCGGTTGCTCCAGTTTGCCGAAGGCATGGAGAACAACGCCAACGCCATCATCGAGACCGTGGTCGGGTCCGAGAAGGCGGACGCCGCCGGCGCCGTGCGGATCGCCGCCATGGAGGGCATCGGCAGCATGTACCTGACGACATGCATGGCCGCCTTCAGCAAGCTCTGGCCCTCGATCCAGGTCGAGCTGATCACCGATACGCGGCTGCTCGACATGACGCGCCGCGAGGCCGACATCTTCATCAGCTTCTTCAGACCGAAGGGACGTCGGCTCTCGGTCAAGAAAATCGGCGAGTTCAGGATATTTCTTTACGCCTCCAGTGCCTATCTGCAGCGCGCAGGCGTACCGTCCGACCTGAAGGACCTCGACAACCACGACTTCATCGATTTCATCGACGAGCACATCCAGCTCAAGGAAAACCGCTGGCTCTCCGACATATTGCGGCCGGCCCATGTCGTATTCCGCAGCACCAGCCTGGTCTCCCAGTATGTCGCCGCATCGAACGGGCTCGGCATCGCCATGCTGCCGTCCTATGTCGCCGCCCACAACAAGGACCTGCGCCCGATCCTGCCCAGCTATTTTTCCATCCGCGACATCTGGCTCTCCGTCCACGAAGATTTGCTGCACATCGCCCGCATCAAGGCCGTCATGAATTTCCTGGAGAAGCGCATCGCAGCCGACGCCGACCATTTGATGTCGGCGACGCATCCCGCGAAGAGCTGACGGGGCCCGCTCAGTTTCCGCCGAACCTGTAGTTCACGCCGAACCGCACGACGTTGAGATGGCTCGAAACCCTGGCTGAGTAGGACGACGCCACGGTGCCCGGTGTCACCGTGATGGCCGTTGGCGTGAGCGTGTCGTGGAAGGCGGCGAAGAGGTACTCGCCTTTCAACGACCAATTCTTCAGGACGGCGTATTCCAAGCCCGCGCCGGCAGTCCAGCCCGGCGTCAACCGACTGGACGATGCCGCGTAGCAGGTGTTGGGGGAGCCGTTCCCGCAATTGACGGAATAGACGATGCCGCCGACCGGCAGGTTGGCATTGATGTTCGATCCCACCACCGAGAGCGACGCCGCGCTGTTCAGCTGCGCATAGGCGAAACCGCCGGTCGCATAGACGAGCAATCGATCGGTCGGCAAGAACCCTAAGCGCGCGCGCACCGTGCCGAAATAATCCATGGTCTGGGTGACGTCGGTTGCGGCAAGCCCGTTGAAGAACGTCGCGCGGCTCGATCCCCGGATGCCGGAATATTGAAAATCGGCTTCCACACCAGCGAGCCAGTTTTTCGCGAAT
Source organism: Pseudomonadota bacterium (assembly GCA_023390955.1). GTDB lineage: Bacteria > Pseudomonadota > Alphaproteobacteria > Rhizobiales > Xanthobacteraceae > Bradyrhizobium. The sequence continues at coordinate 2,004 of JAEWBW010000230.1, read as the reverse complement.
TGATGGTTGTAGCCAAGCTGGACGCCGCCAAGGGCACCTGACGAATTGAAGCGGGCGGGATTTGCCGGAAGCGGCACTGCGACGTTGAACAGAAGCGACGACAGCGGATCGTTGGCGCTGTATCCGGTGTCCACCTTGCTCCATCCGCCGCCCACGTTGAGCCCGCCGTACCAGCCGGTCCAGCCTGGATCCGGAGCTGCGACCGGCGCCTTGCGATACGGCTGCGCGGCGATATCGGCCGCCATCGCGCCGGTCGCAGCAGCGGTCACGATCAATGCTGCGATCAGGAGGATCTTCGACATGTTCATTGCAGGCTTCCACGGGACCGAAGCACCAAGTCCTATCCCCGATTCAGCTCGCGCTCTTGGACGGGGGCGAACTGCCGTGTGGCCGGAAGTGAAATCGCCCGCTTCCGGCGAGCTGTGTTGCCTGCACGTCACAGCGGTTGACGCCTGACGCACTCCGGACATGAACAGGCGCGCAGTCGCGTGTGTTCCAGGGTGAACTTGGCCGGCCTGCGCAATTGCATTGCCATGGCGGCTGCCCGAGGATGGGGCGGTGATTTGGAGGCGACATGGCGCGAACTGAGACCGGACCGGGCAGTCTGCCGCAGCTTGGCTATTCGGGGCGTCCGAGCGGTCATGACTATGAGCGCTGGCGCGAGGAATTCTGCCGTCGCGTCATGACGGGCGACATCGTCCCGCTGATCGATGGTCCCGTTCAATGCGACATCACCGCCCTGCCGCTGCCGCGGATCAGGATGTCCGGCGCTACGGGGACGCCGATGCAGTTCATTGCGACCGGCGCAGACCCCGATCATGCGCTGGCCTTCGTGCTGGCGTCGGACGCTCCGATGCGGATCGCCGTCGGAAGGCGCGCCGTCGAGTTGGCGCCACAGCAAACCGGTCTCGCGGATGCCGCGCATATCGGCGCGGATGTCTCGCAACTCGCAGAAGGCGGCTTCAAGTCACTCTTCATCGACCGCAAGGCGCTGCTCGATCTCAGCCCCAATGCCGAGGACAAGATCGCGCGACCGATGGATGCGAATGCAGGCGTCGTCTCGATGCTGCAGCAATACTACGATCTCGTGATCGCGCATGCCCCACACCTCGACGCGGCGGCACGGAATGCCGCCTCCCAGCATCTGCTCGACCTGGTCGTGCTGGCTCTCGGCGCGGGACCTGATCAGCTTGAAATTGCCGGCGCGCGCGGCCTCGCGATGGCGCGCCTCGAAAGCATCAAGGCCGACGTGCTGGCCCGCCTTGGCAACAGCAATCTCAGCCTCGACGATGTCGCCCGCCGCAATCGCCTGAGCGTCCGTTACATCCAGCTCCTGTTCGAACGCGATGGCGGAACGTTTTCGGCGTTCCTGCTGGAGCATCGGTTGCGGCTCGGGGCGCGGCTGTTGCGCGATCGGATGCATCGCGCCCGCAAGGTGAGCGATATCGCCCATCTGGCAGGGTTCAACGAGGTATCGTACTTCCACCGGACATTCCGGCGCCGCTTCGGGATGACCCCGTCGGATATGCGGGAGACCGCCGGGAGTGATGCGGAAAAAGGGCTTGTTTAGCGGCACGCGCTTCCGTTAGTGGAGGCAAAGGGCGAATAACGCCCGCGAGGCAGCCATCCCGTGACCAAATTGCCGTTCCGGCGGATCATCGACGCACCGGACTTCTGGCGTTTGTGGTGGGTCGGCCTGCTCGTCGCCACCGTGCGCTGGGTCGAAACCGTCGCGGTCGGGATCGTCGTCTACCAGCGCACCGAATCTGCATTTCTCGTCGCGATGATGACGATGCTCCGCCTGCTTCCGATGGGGCTGTTCGGAGCATTTCTCGGCGCGCTCGCGGAACGCGTCGACCGCGGCAAGATGCTCTTCGTCGTCGTGCTGATGATGGCCGGCACCTCCGCAGCTCTTGCAATTCTGGACGGGACCGGGCGGCTCGAGATCTGGCATCTCGCCTTCGCCAGCTTCATCAACGGCTGTGGCTGGTGCACCGACAATCC
>JAEWBW010000222.1 GCA_023390955.1 Pseudomonadota bacterium | reverse complement strand
CCGCCGGCCGATGCGACGATGAGCGTGCCGTTGGCGACATGCAGCGTGGTGGTCTCCGAGCCGCCCTGCGAGTCGACGTCGTTGACCGACAGGCCCGTAATGGCAAGATCGGTGTTCTGGTTGGTCGACAGCATCCCGGTCGGCACGGTGTTGACCGGCGCATCGTTGGTGGCCGTCACGTTGACGGTCTGGGTGACGCTGTCGGAGGTCGCGCCGTCGCTGAATGTGAAGGTGACGGTGCGCGCGGCAGTGGAGGGAGTGTCCGTCGAGTTCTGGAAGCCGAAGGATTGTGTCAGTGCGCTGAGGACCGTGGGGGTGGCCGCTGACGTGAAGCTGCTGACCGAAACCGAACTGGTGCCGAGGCCGCTGAGCGTTCCGACAACGTCTCCGGCATAGAGCAGCGACGAGCCGCTGACCGCAAAGGGTGCCGATGCCAGCAGCACGATCTGGTCGCCGGCAGAGGCATTGCTCGTGACGGCCACGGTATAGCTGCCGCCCGTGATGTCACCATCGCCGCTGTTGACGGCGCCACCGGACAGCAGGGCAGTCGCAGCGGCGTTCTCCACATACAACGTAGTGGCCGGCGAATTGGGCGTGAGGTCCAGCGCGTCGGTGATGCCGTTGACGGTCACATGCAGCGTCGCGGTCGTCGTATCGCCGGGCTGGTCGCCGTGCAGCGTGTAGTCGACGTCGAACGTGGCGGTCTCGCCGGTCTTGAGGCGCTGGAAATCGGCGCCGAGGTTGATGACGATCTGGTTCGAGCCATTGACGCTGACGCTGATGTCGCTGGTGTCGATATTCCTGCCGCCGGGCGCGGTCAGGTTGGTGATCGTTCCCGTGGTAGTCACGTTATTGCTGGCGCCGTGGTCGGCGTCGAGCGTGTCATTGCTGAGCACCGTGAAGGCGTGCCCCGATTGATCCTCGGTCATGCTGCCGCTGTCATTGGCGGCAGTGGGCGCGTCGTTGGCGCCGTTGACGGTGATGACGAGGTTCGCGGTCGACGTTTGGCCGGCATCGCCGGTCAGCGTGTAGGGCACGGTGATCGTCGCATGCTCGCCGAGCGCAAGCTGCTGGAAGTGGGCGTTGTTGAGGCTGATCTGCACCTGGTTGCTGACGATCGAGGCGGTCGCATCGGTGTTGACGAAGGTCTCGCCGGCCGGCCCCGTGACGGTGACGCCGCCCGGTCCAAGCGTGATGACGTTCGTTGCGGTCGAATCCGGATCCTGGGTGTCGTTGGCAATGACGTTGAACGAGGCCGGTGCGTCGTCCTCGCCCATGCTGCCGGTGTCGGCGTTCGCTTTCGGCAAATCGTCGGCGCCGTGGATCGTGAAGGTGATCGTGGCGGTGTCCTGAAGGCCGCCGGTATCCTGGATGGTGTAGTTGAACTGGTCGGTGATGGTGTCCGCAGAGCTGTGCAGCGACTGCACCTGCGCGTCGTTCTGGTTCACCGCATACGTGTAGGAACCGTTGGAATTGAGCGTCAGCGTGCCGTGCAGGCCGACGGTCGATCCGCCGACTGTGCCGGTGCCGGTCGATGCACCCTCCGCGCCGCTATGGACCGCAACCACGGTCAGCGCCGAGGAGGCATCCTCCGCATCGGTGTCCTGCACGGCGCCGGCGTCGCCGGTGCCGAGGATCACATTGCCGGAGGGGTCGTGGCCCGGAACGGCATTGAGGGCGCCGCCCGCTTCGGTCGCCGAGGCCGCGTCGTTATTGGCGGTGGGTGCCGTATTGGGGACGATGGTGATGGTGAAGGTCTGCTGGCGCGTGTTCGCGCCGTCAGTGGCCTCGATTGTGACGTCGAAGGTCGGGCTGCCCGCGTTGTAGGGAATCTTGGTGGAGTCGGCGACCGTCACCTGGCCGGTCGTCGCGTTGACGGCGAAGCCGCCGGCCGAGGTGTCGCCCACCAGCGAATAGGTCACCGCCGGCCCGTTGACGTCGGTCGACGAGGCCGTCACGCCGGTATAGGTGCCGGCAGGGGCGTTCATCGACACCACATTGGCGGCGCCGTCGCTGTCGACGGGCGTCGAAGGCGCTGTGTCGGTGACGCCGATGGTGAAGGTCTGCGAGCTCGCCAGCGTGCCGTCGCTGGCCTGCGCGGTCACGGTGTAGCTGTGCGAGGGGCCGCTGGTCTCGAAATCGATCTTGCTGGAATTGGCGACGGTGATGACGCCGGTCGTCGCGTTGATGGTGAAGCCGCCGCCGGAGGTGTCGCCGATCAGCGAATAGTTTACGGCAGTGCCGTTGATGTCGGTCGACGCCGCGGTCACGCCGACCGTCGAGCCGTTGGCTGCACCTTCCACGACCGTATTGGTCGCGGCATTGACGTCGACCGGCGCCGTCGGCGCCACGTCGGACACCGCAATGGTAAAGGTCTGCGTCCGCGCCGCCGTTCCATCGCTGGCCTGCGCCGTGATCGTGTAGCTGTGGGTTGGCCCGCTGGTCTCGTAATCGATCAGGGTGGGATCGGCGACGGTGACGACACCGGTTGCAGAATCGATGGTGAAGCCGCCGTTGGAGGTATCGCCAGTCAGGCTGTAGCTCACGGCGGGGCCGTTGACGTCCGTCGAGAACGCCGTCACGCCGACGGTCGAGCCGGCGGCCGCACCTTCTGCCACCGTGTTGGCAGCAGCATTGCTGTCGACCGGCGTCAATGGCGCCACGTCCGCTATGTCGATCGTAAACGTCTGCGAGCTCGCCAGCGTGCCGTCGCTGGCCTGTGCGGTGATGGTGTAGGCGTGACCCGCGGCGCTCTCGTAATCGATCAGGGTGGAATCGGCGACGGTGACGACGCCGGTGGCAGAATTGATGGTGAAGCCGCCGCCGGAACTGTCGTTGGTCAGGCTGTAGGTGACGGCGGGCCCGTTGACGTCGGTTGATGAGACGGTAATGCCGACGGTCGAGCCGTTGGCCGCGCCTTCGGCAACGACGTTGAAGCCAATGTTGCTGTCGACGGGCGTCGACGGCGCAACGTCGGTCACGGCGATGGTGAAGGTCTGAGAGCTGGCGAGGACGCCGTCGCTGGCTTGCGCCGTGACGGTATAGCTGCCGCCCGACGTCTCGAAATCGATCTTGCTGGAATTGGCGACGGTGATGACGCCCGTGGTGGTGTCGATGGTGAAGCCGCCGCCGGACGTGTCTCCGATCAGCGCATAGGTCACGGCGGGGCCGTTGACATCGGTTGACGCCGCGGTGACGCCGACGGTGCTGCCGTTGGCGGCGCCTTCCGACACGGTGTTGGTCGCGGCGTCGGCATCGACCGGCGCCGATGGCGCAGCGTCGTTGACGGCGATCGTGAACGTTTGCGCCGTCGCCAGCGTGCCGTCGCTGGCTTGCGCGGTCACGGTGTAGCTATGGGTCGGGCCGGAGCTCTCGTAATCGATCTTGCCGGGATTGGCGACGGTGATGACGCCGGTCGTGGCGTTGATGGTGAAGCCGCCGCCGGACGTGTCTCCGATCAGCGAGTAGGTGACAGCAGGACCGTTGACGTCCGTCGACGATGCCGTGATCCCGACCGTGGTGCCGACGGCCGCGCCTTCGACGACGGCGTTCGCTGTGGCGTTGCTGTCGATGGGGACTAACGGCGCGACGTCGCTGACGCCGATGGAGAAGGTCTGCGAGGTCGCCAGCGTGCCGTCGCTGGACTGCACCGTCACGGTGTAGGCGTGCCCCGGCGCGGTCTCGAAGTCTATCCTGGCCGGATCGGCGACGGTGACGACACCGGTCAGGGCGTTGATGGTGAATCCGCCGCCGGACGTGTCGCCGATCAGCGCATAGGTGACGGCGGGTCCGTTGACGTCGGTCGATGACGCGGTGATACCGACCACGGATCCCGCGGCCGCGCCTTCGACAACCGAATTGGCGGTCGCGTCCGCGTCGACGGGTGCGGACGGTGCAGCGTCGGTAACGGCGATGGTGAAGGTCTGCGTGTTGCTGCTTGCGCCCGCGCTGGCCTGCACGGTGATGCTGTAGGCGTGGCCGGGCGCGCTTTCGAAGTCGATAAGCGTGGCATCCGCAACGGTGACCACGCCGGTCGTGGCGTCGATGGAGAAGGCACCTCCCGAGGTGTCGGCGGTCAGCGAATAGGTGGTCGCCGGTCCATTCGGATCCACGGCCGAAGCCGTCACGCCAACCGTGCTGCCGTTGGCCGCGCCTTCGACCACGGTGTTCGCGCCCGTGTCGGTGTCGGCCGGTGCCGGAACGCCGACATCCGTGACCGCAATGCTGAAGTTTTGCGTGCTCGTCAGCGTGCCGTCGCTGGCGACCACGGTAATGCCGAGGTTGTGGCTCGGACCGGAGCTTTCGTAGTCGATCTTGCTTGGATCGGCGACGGAGACCACGCCGGTCGTGGCGTCGATCTTGAAGGCGCCGTTCGCGTTGTTGCTCAGGGAATAGGTGACGGCGCCGCCATTGATGTCGGAAGCCTGAGCCGTGATGCCCACCAGCGTTCCGGCTGCCGCGCCTTCGGCGACGGAGTTCGCGGCGCCGTTGGTGTCGCTTGGAGTGGCCGGCGCGACGTCGCTGACGGCGATGCTGAAGGTCTGCGCGGAGGTGATGATGCCGTCGCTCGCCTGCACCTTGATGGTGTAGGCGTGGCCGGTGGCAGATTCGAAATCGATCTTGGCGGGGTTTGCGACGGTGACCACGCCAGTGGCGGCATCGATCTTGAAGCCGCCGCCTGAACTGTCGCCGATCAGCGAATAGGTGACGGGAAAGCCGGCGCTGCTGGTTGCGGAGACCTTGATGTTGACCGGCGCATTGGCCGGCGCCCCCTCGGCGACGCTATTGGCCGAGACGTTGGTGTCGACCGGTGCGGAGAGGGAGATGGCGACCGGTGGCCAGGGTGTCCCCGCCGGTACGCCCGCATAGAGCGCCTTCAGGCCGTAGGTCGCGGCAAAGCTCTCCGCCGCGGGGGTCAATACGACGTTGCCCGATGCATCCAGAAACAGTTCGGGCCGTGTGATGCCACCGAAGGTATAGGCGGGAATCGAGGTCATGGACACTCCAGTGACCGGCACTGCGCCGATCCAAAAGCACTGTTGCCGGGCGGATGGGTCCGCTCGGTTATTCGCTTGTTCGGGAGATGGAGAAGGGAGTTTTCCCGCTCAGAAAGCGGGCGGTCTCGACCGTTGCGCCGGGGCGCAGATCCGCAACATCAATTACGCACGTCATTCGCGACGCCTCACTCACGCATTACACAGGGAAAAGAAAATTCGAGAATGCCGTATTGGAAATCTTAACCGAATTTCAACCATGTCCCCTTGGCGGGGTCAATGGGACGGGAACCTCAACCTTAACGGGCTGGTCGCGCCGCCTCGGCTCCGGCACATGCGCAACGCGCGGGCATCATGCCGCCGTCATCGTCGCGTCATGTTGGCGTCTGCGACGGCCTGCGGCTGCGACTGAAGCGCCGCGAGCTCCGCCGAGAGCCCGCGGTCGTGCTAATGTGCAAGACGCAAGTCCCTCACAATTTATAACTTTTCGCTGATCTGGGCCGCTCTTGAACCGGCATGGGGGCGGCTACATCTGTGCCCTCCGCCGCGGAAGCGGCTGATTTTGGCCGCAGAGTCCAAGGGCGTTTTGAGCGTCGAACAGCGGTTGAAGTGTCTGGGGGTTATGGAATGAGCGCGACTGCGGGTTTGGTACGTCAGGTACGTGCCGAAAATCTCATCATCCGTCGCTCCGGCAGCCTGGCGCTGCTGGGGGCCGTGCTGTCGCTGACGCTGGCCGGCTGCGGTGACAAGCCGCAGCAGCAGGCCGCAGCGGCCCCGCCTGCCGTCACCGTCGCGCAGCCGACCAAGCGAACTGTCACAGATTGGGACGAATTCACCGGCCGCTTCGAAGCCGTTGAAGAAGTGCAAGTGCGCGCCCGCGTCGGCGGCTTCGTCAATTCGGTCGAATTCCAGGACGGTGCGATCGTCCATGCCGGCGACCTCCTTTATGTCATCGACCCACGCCCGTTCGAGGCGGTGGCCGCGCAGGCGGAAGGCCAGCTGGCGGATTCGCGCGCCAAGGTCGAACTTGCCAAGCGCGAGCTCGATCGCGGGCTGAACCTGGTCCAGACCAGCGCGGTCTCCGAGCAGGTGGTCGACCAGCGCCGCCAGGCCTTGCAGGCCGCACACGCAGCAGAGGTGCAAGCCGAAGGCGCGCTGAAGGCTGCCAAACTCAACATCGAGTTCACCCATGTGATCGCGCCGCTCACCGGGCGGGTCAGCCGCCATCTCGTCAGCCCCGGCAACCTCGTGCAGGGCAGCGACAACGGCGCGTCGACGCTGCTGACGTCGATCGTCACGCTCGATCCCATCTACATCTATTTCGACATGGATGAGACGACCTTCATCAAATACAGCAAGCTGTGGTTCGAGGGCCGACGGCCGAGCTCGCGCGACACGGCGAATCCGGTGCAGGTGACGCTCGCCGGCGAGACCAAGCCGTCGCGTGACGGCGCCATCAACTTCCTCGACAACAGGCTCGACGTCTCGACCGGCACGCTGCGCAGCCGCGCGGTGGTCAAGAACACAGACCTGTCGATCCTGCCCGGTCAGTTCGGCCGTGTCAGGCTGATCGCCAGCGCGCCTTATGAGGCGCTGCTGATCCCGGACGCCGCGGTGGCGACCGACCAGTCCCGCAAGATCGTCTTCGTGGTCAAGCCCGACGATACCGTGGAGGCGCGCAGCGTGACGCTCGGACCGCTCGATGAAGGCCTGCGCGTGATCCGCGAAGGGTTGAAGCCCGATGATCGCGTGATTGTCGACGGCATCCAGCGCGCCCGCGTCGGCGCCAAGGTCACGCCCCGCACCGCGGCGAGCAAGTCATGAACCTCGGCCGGCTCTCCATCAATCAGCCCATCCTCGCGATGGTGCTGTCGATCGTGCTCCTGATCGTGGGCACGATCGCCTACACGACCCTTCCGGTGTCCGAATATCCGCAGGTGGTGCCGCCGACCGTCGTCGTCACCACGCAATATCCCGGTGCCTCGGCGCAGACCGTGTCAGACACAGTCGCCGCTCCCATCGAGCAGGAGATCAACGGCGTCGAGGACATGCTGTATCTCTACAGCCAGGCGACCTCGAACGGCCAACTGACGATTACCGTCACCTTCAAGCTCGGCACCGACCTCGATAAGGCCCAGGTGCTGGTGCAGAACCGCGTCGCGATCGCGCAACCGCGCCTGCCGGAAGAGGTCCAGCGCAACGGCGTGACGACGCGCAAGAACTCGCCCGACATCCTGATGGTCGCGTTCATGCTGTCGCCTGACGACACGTTCGACCAACTCTACATCTCCAACTATTCGCTGCTTCAGGTTCGCGACCAGCTGCTGCGTATCGACGGCGTCGGCGACATCCAGATTTTCGGCGCGCGCGACTACTCCATGCGGCTGTGGCTTGATCCGGACCGCATTGCCAATCTCGGCCTGACATCGGCGGAAGTGCTGGCGGCGATCCGTGCGCAGAACGTGCAGATCGCGGGTGGCCAGATCGCCGAGCCGCCGATCACGGACCGTGCGTTCCAGCCGAACCTGGTGTTCACGGGACGGTTGAAGGATCAGAAGCAGTTCGAGGACATCCTGATCAAGGCCGGGTCCGACGGCCGCACGGTGCGCCTGCGCGACGTCGCCCGCATCGAGCTCGGTGCGCTGTCCTACACCACCAACAGTTTTCTGCTGCGGAAATCCGCCGTTGCCCTGTTGGTGACCCAGCGGCCGGGATCGAACGCGCTCGCCACGGCGAAGCACATCACCGACACGATGGCGACGCTCAAGCAGAGCTTTCCCAAAGGCCTCGACTACAACATCGGCTACAACCCGACCGAGTTCATCGCGCAGTCCGTCCACGAGCTGATCAAGACGATCTACGAGGCCATGCTGCTCGTGGTCATCGTCGTGCTGGTGTTTTTGCAGGGCTGGCGGCCCGCGATCATCCCGATCATCGCCATTCCGGTGTCGCTGGTCGGCACTTTCGCGGTCATGGCGGCGCTCGGCTTCTCCATCAACAATCTCACGCTGTTCGGTCTCGTTCTCGCAGTCGGCATCGTGGTCGACGATGCCATCGTGGTGGTCGAGAATGTCGAACGACACCTCGAGCATGGTATGAGCCGGCGCGACGCGGCGCTGAAGACCATGGAAGAGGTCGGCGGTGCGCTGGTGTCGATCGCGCTGGTGCTGTGCGCGGTGTTCGTGCCGACTGCGTTCCTCGGCGGCATCTCCGGTCAGTTCTTTCAGCAGTTCGCAGTTACTATCGCGGTTGCGACCGCGATCTCCTGCTTCTGCTCGCTGACCCTGTCGCCGGCGCTCGCCTCGCAGATCCTGGTGCCGCATGCGGAAAAGCGGCCGCCGGCGCGCTGGAATGTCGTCGCGCGCGGCTGGGACGCCTTCACCGGCCTCTTCAACCGGGTATTCGACCGGCTGGCGCATGGCTATGCCGGCGTCGCCAATTTCGTGATCCGGCACTCGGTGGTGATGATCCTGATCTATGTCGCGCTGATCGGCAGCGCCGGCTGGTTGATCGCGACCACGCCGCAGGGCTTCATTCCGGCGCAGGATCGTGGCTACGTCATCGTCTCCGTGCAGTTGCCGGGCGCGGCGTCGCTGGCCCGAACCACCGAGATCGTGCGCGAGATCGAGCACATTGCCCTGGACACGCCGGGCATCGTCCGCGTCGCCGCCTTCGCCGGCTTCTCCGGCGCGACGCGTACCCAGGCCGGCAATGCCGCCGCGCTGTTTCCGGTGTTCGACGAGCCCGAGGCGCGGATGAAGAAGGGTTTGTCCGCGAACGCCATCACCGCCGAGTTGCGCAAACGTCTCTCCGTGATCCAGGGTGCGTTCATCATCGTGATCCCGCCGCCCGCCGTGCCCGGCATCGGCACCGGTGGTGGCTTCACCATCCGTATCCAGGACCGCCAGGGCCGCGGACCGGAGCTGCTCGCGGCTGCAACCGACGAGCTCGTTGCCGCGGCGCGCAAATCGCCTTCGCTGTTCGCTCCCTCGGTGTTCTCGCCGTTCTCAGCCAATACGCCGCAGCTGTTCGTCGATATCGACCGCACCAAGGCGCAGAAGCTCGGCGTCCCCATCGCCAACATCAACGCCACGATCCAGACCTATTTCGGGTCGACCTATGTCAACGACTTCAACCTGTTCGGCCGCACCTATCACGTCACCGCGCAAGCCGACTTCCCGTTCCGGAAGGAGCCGAGCGACCTCTCGCGCCTGCGCACGCGCAACGCGGCCGGCGACATGGTGATGCTCGGCAGCGTGGTCGAGTTCAAGGACGTCTCGGGTCCCGACCGCGTCGCGCGCTACAATCTCTATGCGGCGTCCGAATTGCAGGGCGAGCCGGCGCCGGGCACCAGCTCGACCACCGCGCTCAACAGCATCAAGAAGATCGCGGACGACATCCTGCCGAGCGGCTTCACCTTCGAATGGACCGATCTGTCCTATCAGCAGGTCACGGGCGGCAATGCCGGTCTCTACGTGTTCCCGATCTGCGTGCTGTTCGTCTATCTCGTGCTCGCCGCGCAATATGGCAGCTGGACGCTGCCGTTCGCGGTGATCCTGATCGTGCCGATGTGCCTGCTGGCCGCCACCATCGGTGTCCGCATCATGGGTCAGGACGTCAACATCCTCACCCAGATCGGGTTCGTGGTGCTGGTGGGACTGGCGGCCAAGAACGCGATCCTGATCGTGGAGTTCGCCCGCGACATCGAGCTCGAAGGCAAGCCGCGGCTGGAGGCCGTGATCGAGGCCTGCCGCCTGCGCCTGCGGCCGATCCTGATGACGTCGTTCGCCTTCATTCTCGGTGTGCTGCCATTGGTGGTCTCGTCCGGCTCGGGTTCCGAGATGCGCCAGGCCGTCGGCGTCGCCGTGTTCTTCGGCATGATCGGCGTCACCCTGTTCGGCCTGATTTTCACGCCGATCTTCTATGTGATCGTGCGCAATCTGGCCGAAGGGCGGGGGAAGAAGCCCGAAGTGGCGGCGTAGTCACTAATGTCGTCCCGGCGCAGGCCGGGACCCATAGGCCGAGGCCGCAGTTGCAGCACGAAGCTCGCAATTGTCCGGGACGACGGCATTTGTGAATGCCCGCCATACTTTAGGCTGACGCCGAAATGGATGGGCAGGGGCGGGGTTCTTCACTAGTATCCGCGCGCTTTCAAAGCATAAAACGGCTGGGAGTAGACATATGAAATCGGCATTCTTGTCGGCTGTCGCGACGACGGCCATCTTGCTGACGGCACCCGCGATGGCGCAGGGCGTCAAGATCGGCATTCTCAATGACCAGTCCGGCGTCTATGCCGACTACGGCGGAAAATGGTCGGTCGAGGCCGCCAAGATGGCGATCGAGGATTTTGGTGGCGAGGTGCTTGGCCAGAAGATCGAGATCGTCACCGCCGACCACCAGAACAAGCCGGACCTTGCGACCGCGATCGCGCGGCGCTGGTATGACGTCGAGAACGTCGACATGATCACGGAGCTGACGACCTCCTCGGTCGCGCTCGCGATCCACGAGCTGTCCAAGGAAAAGAAGAAGATCGACATCGTGGTGGGCGCCGCGAGCTCGCGCCTCACCGGCGATGCCTGCCAGCCCTATGGCTTCCACTGGGCCTATGACACCCGCGCGCTCGCGGTCGGCACCGGCGGCGCGCTGACCAAAGCCGGCGGCGACACCTGGTTCTTCCTCACCGCCGACTATGCCTTCGGCTACGCGCTGGAAAAGGACACCAGCGAGATCGTCACCGCCAATGGCGGCAAGGTGTCCGGCTCGGTCCGCGTGCCCCTCAACTCCTCGGACTTCTCGTCCTTCCTGCTGCAGGCGCAGAGCTCCAAGGCCAAGATCGTCGGCCTCGCCAATGCCGGCCTCGACACCACCAACTCGATCAAGCAGGCGTCCGAGTTCGGCATCGTCTCCGGCGGCCAGAAGCTCGCCGGCCTGCTGATGACGCTCGCCGAGGTGAATGGTCTGGGCCTGCAGGCAGCTCAAGGCCTCGTGCTCACCGAGGGCTACTACTGGGACCTCAACGACAAGACGCGCAATCTCGGCGAACGCTTCCTGAAGCGGACCGGGCGGATGCCGAGCATGATCCACGCCGGCACCTATTCGTCGACGCTGAGCTATCTCAAGGCGGTCAAGGCCGCCGGCACCAAGGACACCGAGGCCGTCGCCAAGAAGCTCAAGGAGCTGCCGGTCAACGACGACTTCGCGCAGGGCGGCAAGGTGCTCGAGAACGGCCGCATGGTCCACGACATGTATCTGTTCGAGGTGAAGAAGCCGTCTGAATCGAAGAAGCCCTGGGACTATTACAAGCTGCTCGCCACCGTCCCCGGCGACAAGGCCTTCTTCACCGCCAAGGAAAGCGGCTGCCCGGCGACTAAGTAAACTGCGTGATGTCGTCCTGGCGAAAGCCAGGACCCATTACCCCGGTCGTCGTTTGTTTTGACCGGTCGGAGTTGCCAACCTGCCCATAACCACGCCTGGTGGTTATGGGTCCTGGCTTTCGCCAGGACGACAGCGGTGTGCGTGGCGGCAGTCCAACCTCAATGCACCAGCCGCGAGATCACCGCGCCGAGCGCGCCCACCCACAGCACGACAGCGGCAAGGGCCTGGATCGCAAAGCCGGGGCCGCGCTTGGCCGCCGCCTTGGAATAGCCGATGAAATAGACGACGCGGCCAATGATCCAGACCGCGCCGATCCCGGCGGCGATAGCGTCGCCGATATAGATCGCGAACAGCCAGAACGCGGGCAGGAAGATCGGCATCCATTCCAGCGTATTCATCTGGATGCGGAAGGCGCGCTCGAAATCCGGATGTCCGGAAATCGCCGGGACCTTGATGCCCGTTTTGGTCCGCGACCGCGAGACGTTGATGCTGGTGAAGAAGTAAAATGCAATCGCCAGCAGCGTGACGAGGGCGGTGAGATGATACATCGCGAATTCCTTTGACGAGGTCGCGCCTCAATAGCCGGTCAGCTCGAGATAGCCAACGCCGTCATGGCTGCCGGCAAAGCTGATCGGCCCCTCCCAGTAGGAGAAGCCGGTCCCCATCCAGGCCTTCGGGTTGAGCGGCTTGCAGGCGATCGCGAAGGATCGCGACGGGATTGCGATCTCCCACTCCAGCGGCAGCTTTCGGCCGGCGACCTCGGTCGTTGCCTTCGGCATCATCTGGATGTCGCTGCCGGAAATTTGTTGCGTGCGTCCGTCGGCAGAAATCCAGTTGCCGAACGGATAGTCCTTTCCGTCCTTCTGCCGCAGCCGGTACAGCATCAGCTTGTCGCCATTGGCCAGGTGCAGCGACAGCCAGTCCCAGCCGGTCTGGTCTGAGGCGAGCGGCTGGCTGCTCCACTCGCGGTCCATCCAGGCCTGCCCCGACACATCGACCGTCTTGTCGTCGATTGTCAGTGCACCGCGCGCGCGAAAGAACGGCTGGCTGTAATAATATGATGCCTGGCCCCGCTCGGATTTGCGGCTGAATCCGCCATCGCCCTGCAGCACCACCGGACGATCGGCGTCCAGCGTGAGTGCGTAAGAGAAGTCCGTGCCCGATGCCTTCAGCATCAGCGGCGCGAGCGTCCGATCGCTGGTGCGCTCCGTGCCCTTCATCTCCCAGGCATCGATCCACGCGGCAAATGGCTTGGCGTCGACGCCAGCCTGACCGACGCCGCCGCGTGCGAAAACTTCGTTGAAGCGGTGGGTGTCGGCGCGGGTCACCGCGGCATGTCCCATCCAGAGCTGCAGGTTGGACCAGCCTTCGGCTTGCAGGCCCGCCTGCGACGCCTGGCGAAACAGCGTCCATTGCAGGCCGCAAGGGGCACCGCTGGCGTCAACGAGGTTCGCCGTCAGGTACCACCACTCGATCCGAAAATCCGGATGCGGGCCGTGGTCGGCCGGAAACGAGAACAGCTTTCCCGGTGTCACCGGTGCAAAGCCGTCCGCAGTGTCGCCAAGGCCGGCATAGCCCTGCGCGTCCGCACGGCGCGTCAGCGCCAGCATTGCAAGGCCTGCAGCAAAGGCGCGCCGCGAGATCATCTCAGCGCTCATTGGCAAAGACCTTCACCAGGTCCGCCGGCTGCATCCGCGCCAGCCGAGCCACCGGAATGGCGGCAGCAATGAGCGAGGCGAACAGCGCGACGCCGACCAGCTCGACCAGCTGCAGCGGAAACACATGGAACGGCAGCCGCCAGCCGAACGCTTTTACGTTGACGATCGCAATCAGGCACCACGCCACCAGCAGACCGAGCGGCAGCGCCAGCAGCGCGGTGAACAGCGCGACCGACAGCGTCTTGGTCATCTCGATCGCGGCAAGCCGCGGCCGCGTCAGCCCGATCGCCCAGAGCGGCGCGAGTTGCGGCAGCCGCGAATTGGCGAGCGTCAACAGGCTGGTCAGGAGCGCAATGCCGGCGACGCCGAGCGTGAACGCATTCAGCGCCGAGGTCACCGCAAAGGTGCGGTTGAAGATGCGGATCGATTCCGCCTTCACGGTGGCCTGGTCGGCGACGCTGCGGTCGTCGAGCCCGAACTGCTTCTGCAGCGCCGAGATCAGGCCGGGAATCTTGTCGTGTGGCACGATCAGCCCCATCCGCGTCTGCGGCGTCTGCGGAAAGTGCCGGATCAGCGCGCCGATGTTGACCGCAAGCTGGCCCTTGGGATTGCCGTAATCGGCATAGATGCCGGCGATGTCGAGCTCCCACGGGCCGCCCGGCGCGGGGATTGCGATGACGTCGCCGACGCGCAAATTCAGTCGCCGGCTCAACTGCTCGCTGACGAAGGCCGCATTGCCCGGCACGAGCTGGGTCCATCCCTTGGGCGCAGTCTCCAGCAGAGGCCAGCGTTCGCGATACAGCGCGTGGTCGGGCAGGCCGAGCACCTCGACCGGCTGCCCCGCGAGTTGCGTCTCGGCGCGGCCGCCGGAGAGAGTGGCTTGAACCTCGCCGCGCTCGCGCAGCCAGCTCCGGATTGCAACGGCGCGTTCACTGTCCGGCGCGCTGATATAGACATCGGCCGCGAGCCGCCCGTTCAGCCAGCCGAGGAAGGTGCGGCTGAACGTTTCCACCATGGTGGAGACACCGACATTCACCGCAAGCGCCAGCAGCAGCGCCATCAGGGCCAGCGAAAGCCCGGAGAGTTGTTGCCTGCTGTCGGCCCAGAACCACAGCGAGATCGGGCCGCGCGCGCCGCGCTGGCCGATGCGCAGGATGAGGTCGAGGACTGCCGGCAGGATCAGCGCCGCGCCCAGCATCAGCGCCGCCAGCACGCCAAAGCCTGCGATCAGCGAATTGCCGTAGGCGAGCAGCAGGGCCGCGACCGCGAACACCGCGAGCGCCGCCGTGCTCTGCAGGATCAGCCAGCGATGCTGCGCCTGTTGCCAGGCCCGCGGCTGCGCGGTGGCGAGCAGGGGCAGGCGGATCGCCTTGATCAGGCTGGTGGCCGCTGCGATCAGTGCGCCGATCAGACTGATGCCGATCCCGGCCAGCCACCATTCGCCGCGCAGCGACAGCTGCCCCGGAATCTGCGCGCCGTAGAGCCCGCGCAAGGACGCCGCGACGTCAGGCAGCAGCGCGGCCGCGATGAAATAGCCGCATACGAGGCCGATCAGGCCGGCAACCAGCGCCAGCGCCATCAGCTCGACCACCAGCACCGTGTTGAGCAGGCGTGCCGAGGCGCCGCAGGCGCGCAAGGTGCGCAGCATCGGCAGACGCTGCTCGAACGCAAGCCCGATCGCGGAATTGACGATGAACAAGCCGACGAAGAACGACAGCAGGCCGAACGCGGTGAGGTTGAGATGAAAGCTGTCGGTGAGACGCTCAAGCTCGGTCTCCGCGCTGGGCTCGACCAGCAGCAAGCGGTCGCCGACGACGCTTGCGAGCGACTCGGGCTTGCCCTTCGGCTTGCCGACCAGCAGGCGCGAGATCTGATTGGGCTTGTTCAGCAGCTTTTGCGCGACGCCGATATCGACCACCAGCACCTCGGGCACGAGCTGCGGCAGCACGCGCAGCGGCGGCAGCTTTGCACCGCTGCTGATCGATGGCGCGTTGCCTTCGACCGCGTGAAGATCGTTGAGCGTCTCGCGCGCCACCAGTGTCTCGCCCGGCGGCGCGACGAAGCCGCGCAAATCCGCGGCGCCGAGGCGCGGCGCGTTGCCGACCTCCACCGGCAGCGTCACCGGCTCGATGCCGAGCAGCCGGAACGAGCGTCCATTGACCTGGATGCGCCCCTCCAGCGCCGGCGACACCGGCCAGCCGGCGCGGCGGAGTTTGACGAACAGCTCCTGCGAAAACGTCCCGCCGTCTTTCGCGACCAGCATCGGCGTACGCGTGCCGCCAAAGGTTGCCGCCGCCCGGTCATAGGCGTTGCGGGCCTGCTGGTTGATCGCCTGCACGCCGCTCCACAGTGCGGTCGCCGAGATCAGTCCGATCAGCAATGTCGCGAGCTGCATCTTGTGCCGGCGCCAATGGCTCAGCAGCACCGCGAGGATCCACAGCGCGCGCTTCATGTGACGCGGCCCGCATGCAGCGTGACGTGACGGTCGAGGGTAGCCGCCAGATGCAGGCTGTGCGTCACCATCAGGAAGCCGCAGCCG
>JAEWBW010000153.1 GCA_023390955.1 Pseudomonadota bacterium | reverse complement strand
GTGCTGCATCCGCCGCGCCGAGCAACAGGACGACCGCGGCGCAGGCGAAGAGCCCGCGGGCGAGCGGGTAATGCAGCTGGCCGGTCAAGGGCAGTCCACCGTGATCTTGTTGGCGAACATCATGCCGAAATTCGAATTCTCGCCGTTCATGAAGGTCTGCTCGTTGAGCTTCTGCGCGCTGGCGGTGCCGTCGCTCGGACGTTCCAGCTTCATCTGGCAGCCGGCGGGCGCGCCGACCAGCTTCACCGGATTGTCCTTGGCCATCTGGAAGTCGATGAAGAAGGAGCGGTCGAACACTTCGAGATTGAGCTGCTTCGCCTTCACCGCGTTCTTCAGCGGCAGAGTGAAATGCAGCGTCAGAACGCTGTCCTTGTAGTCGAGGAAATAGTCGACCGGCTCGGTGAAGCGCTCCTTCTTGCCGTCGGCTTTTGCGAAGGTGAAGTAGGCATATTCCTTCAGCGACTCGACATTGGTCTGCGCCAGCGGCCCGAGCTCCTCGCGGGTAAAGGCGCCCTTGGTCTTGGCCTCCAACCCTTGCACCGCATAGGCCGAGAACATGTCGTCAAAGGTCCAGGCGTGGCGCACGCCGGTGATCGAACCGTCGGGCGCGTAGAGCAGCTCACTGACCGCCGAGATCCAGACATGCGGATGGGCCTGTGCCGCGCCCGCCGCGAGCGACAGGGCGGCGGCGAACAGGGGTGCGAGCAGGCGGCGGGTCATCATGCCCATCAGGCGACTTTCGCCGGATCCAGCAGGCCGCGCCGGCGCAGCAGCGCGTCGGGCTCCGGCGGCCGGCCGCGGAAGGCCTCATAGGCAGCTTCGGGATCGACCGATCCGCCCGAGGAATAGATGTCGTCATGCAGGCGTTTCGCGACCGCCGGATCGAAGATGTCGCCGGCCTCCTCGAAGGCGCCGAAGGCATCGGCGTCCATCACCTCGGACCACATGTAGCTGTAATAGCCGGAGGCATAATGGTCGCCGGAGAAGATGTGGCCGAACTGCGTCGGCCGGTGGCGCAGCGAGATCTCCTCGGGCATGCCGATCTTTTCCAGCTCCTTCTTCTCGAAGGCGCGGACATCCTGCGCGGCCGACGCCGGCTGGGTGTGGAATTCGAGGTCGACGAGGGCCGAGGAGACGAACTCCACGGTGGCAAAGCCCTGGTTGAAGCGCCGCGCGGCGAGGAAGCGCTGGAGCAGATCGTCCGGCAGCGGCTCGCCGGTCTGATAGTGCCGGGCGAACTTCTGCAGCACCTCGGGCCGCTCCTGCCAGTGCTCGTAGAGCTGCGAGGGCAGCTCGACGAAGTCGGTAAAGACCGACGTGCCCGACAGAGAGGGATAGGTCACGTTGGAGAGCATGCCGTGCAGGCCGTGGCCGAACTCGTGGAACAGGGTGCGGGCATCGTCGGGCGAGAGCAGCGACGGTTCGCCATCGGCACCCTTGGCGAAGTTGCAGATGTTGAGGATGAGCGGGGCGACCTCGCCGTCGAGCTTCTGCTGGTCGCGCAGCGAGGTCATCCAGGCGCCGGAGCGTTTTGACGGCCGGGCGTAGTAGTCGCCGTAGAACAGCGCCTTGTGCTGGCCGGCGCGGTCCCTGACCTCCCAGACCCGCACGTCCGGATGCCAGACCGGGACGTCCTTGCGCTCGGCGAAGGTGATGCCGAACAGGCGCGTGGCGCAGTCGAAGGCGGCAGCTATCATGTGGTCCAGGGTGAGATAGGGCTTGATGGCGGCGTCGTCGAAATTGGCGCGCGCCAGCCGCAGCTTCTCGGCGTAGAAGCGCCAGTCCCAGGGCGCGAGCTTGAAATTGCCGCCCTCGGCCGTGATGAGGGCCTGCATCTCGTCGCGGTCGGACAGCGCGCGGGTGCGCGCCACCTTCCAGACCCGCTCCAACAGGCCCCGCACCGCGTCCGGCGTCTTGGCCATGGAATCTTCCAGGCGGAAGGCGGCGAAGGTCGGATAGCCCAGCAGTTGGGCGCTCTCCTCGCGCAGCTTCAGGATCTCGACGATGGTGGCGTTGTTGTCATTGGCGTTGCCGTTGTCGCCGCGCGCGGTGAAGGCCTTGTAGACCTTCTCGCGCAGGTCCCGCCTGGCCGAGCTCTTCAGGAACGGCTCGGTCGAGGAGCGCGACAGCGTGACGATGGCCTTGCCGGCCATGCCGCGGTCTTCCGCCGCAGCCTTGGCGGCGGCAACGAAGCTGTCAGGCAGGCCCTGGCGGTCGCCCTCGCCGAGCTCCATGAACCATTCCTGCTCGTCGCCGAGCAGATGATGGCTGAAGCCGGTGCCGAGCTGGGCGAGCTTCTCGTTGATCTCCGCCATCCGCGCCTTAGCCTCTTCGGAGAGACCGGCGCCGGAGCGGTGGAAGCGGGTGTAGGTGCGTTCGAGCAGGCGGAGCTGCTCCCGGCTCAGCCCCAGCGTGGCGCGGCTCTCGTGCAGATGCGCGATGCGGCCAAACAGCACAGCGTTCATCATGATCGGATTCCAGTGCCGCGCCATCCGCAAGGAGACCTCCTTGTCGATCTCCAGGATGGCCGGGTTGGAGTGCGCCGAGACCAGGTCGTAGAAAACGGAGGCGACTTTGTTCAGGAGCTTGCCCGAGCGCTCCAGCGCCGTGACCGTGTTGGCGAAGTCGGGCGCCGCCGGATCGTTGGTGATCGCCGCAATCTCGGCGGAATGGTCGGCGAAGGCCTGCTCGAAGGCCGGCATGAAGTGCTCGGGCGCGATCTCGTCGAACGGCGGGGTCGCAAACGGCGTCGTCCAGGCCTTCAGCAGCGGGTTGGTTTCGGCCGGCTGGGTGCCCGTATTTTGGCGGGGTTCTGACATCGCGTATCCCGATTTCTGAGCTGATTTCTGGAGCGGACCTATAGCACGCGATGGGGCTTTTTTGGGCCATTTGCGCTTGCTACGGGACCGCTTTTCGGGGAGATTGCGCCCCTCAAAGGACCACGGACCCCAAGCCTATGAACGCCTCGACTTCTTCCCGCCGCATCGCCTGGCCCAGCGTCATCACCGTCGTCAGCGCCGCCATCCTGATCGGCGCCGAGGTGTTCGGCGCGGCCTTCGCCGGCGGCTGGGCGCTCGCGATCCTGTTCGGTCTCGACGACACCGGCGCACATATCCTGCAGGCCGTGCTGTTCGCGCTCGGCGTCCTCGTGATGACGGCGTTCGTGCGCGCCGCGCAGCGAATCGAGCCCTTCACGACGCGCGGCTGACGCGCTCGCGCGCGAGCGTCACGCTCGCGACTCGAAAAACTTAACGCCTGTTCATCTTCCGCGTCGCTCGCGCAACACCGCGCAAGCAGATGTTAGGCAAATCTGTTCTCAGCCTAAAAAAATTCTTGCGAAGCAGAGTCAAAACCCTTATGTGCGGATTGCCCAATTTCGCACGTGCCTGTGGTCGTGTGTCAGTCGGTAGGTATCCGGACAAGAGGCCGGACAGCCGCCAAGGGGTGAAGAAGCCGAGGGGCTCTTCGGAAGTGCGGAAGTCGCAAGACTTCTAGGTCGAGAGACCGAAGCAAACCCGGAGCGTCCAGCATCTCTCTCAAGAGATGCCCTGTCGAAGGTGACTTCACTTTTTGCAACCGTGACTGGCAGCCGGAGGCGAACCGGCGCACCCCGCTCTCAACGGGGGACGCGACTTAAAGCAACGACGGATCGGGCTTTTTTGGTCTCTACCGGCATTCCAACGCCGGCGCGGGCTA
>JAEWBW010000141.1 GCA_023390955.1 Pseudomonadota bacterium | reverse complement strand
CCGAGGGCGAGACCAACCGCTTCCTCTACCGCAACTTCGCCGGCGGCACTCTGGAATCCGGGAATGATGCCTGACGCCGACGCGGCGGCCTCGGCCAAGCGCGCCGATCCTTTTGCGCCGCTGACCTCCGACATGCTCGATGTCGGCGACGGCCACGAGCTCTATGTCGAGAGCGTCGGCCGCGCCGACGGCATTCCCGCCGTCTACCTGCATGGCGGCCCCGGCAGCGGCTGCCAGCCCGATCATCGCCGCCTGTTCGATCCCGAGCGCTTCTGCGCGGTGCTGTTCGATCAGCGCGGCTGCGGCCGCAGCCGGCCAAAGGGCTCGCGCCAGCACAACACCACGCAGCATCTGATCGCGGACATGGAAAAGATCCGCGAGAAATTCGGTTTCGAACGCTGGATGGTGGTCGGCGGCTCCTGGGGCGCGACACTGGCGCTGGCCTACGCCGAGGCCCACCCCGAGCGGGTGTCCGGCATTGCGTTGCGTGCGACCTTCCTCGGCACGCGAGCGGAAGTCGAGACCGCCTTCACCTCACGTCTGCAGCACTTCTATCCCGCGCTCCACGAGGATTTCCTCAGCGTGCTGCCGCCAGAGGAGCGCGCGAATCCGGTGAACGCATACTACCGTCGCATCCTCGACACCGATCCCGCCGTGCATGGCGTGGCCGCGCGCGCCTTGCACGACACCGAGCGCGCGCTGTCCGAGCACAAGCCGGCGAAGACGCGGATCGATCTTTCCAATCTTAACGTCTGGCGCACCCTGCCCGCCACGCCGTTCATGGAAGCGCACTATTTCATCAACGACAGCTTCATGGCGCCGGATCAATTGCTGCGCGATGCGGGCAAGCTCGCCGGCATTCACGGCATCATCATCCAGGGACGCTATGATCTGTTGTGCCCGCCTGAGACATCGGCCGCGCTCGCGAAAGTGTGGCCGGGTTCCGAGATTCGCATCGTGGAAGAAGCGGGCCACTCGCTCTATGATCCCGGCGTCAGGGACGCCGTGATGAAAGCAATCGCGGATCTCGGCTCCAGGGTGGCGAAGTAACGCTGTCTCTCCTCATCCTGAGGAGCGCTCCGCAGGAGCGCGTCTCGAAGGATCAATGGCCGAGATGCTGCAGCGGGGCCTTCATGGATCGAGACGCCACTTCGTGGCTCCTCACCATGAGGGTCTAAAGGAGGACAACAACAATGCCGCTCGCGGGAAAGGGTATGCTGCTGACGTCGATGGATATCGACGCCGAGCACGACGCGGATTTCAATCGCTGGTACGACCGCGAGCACCTCGAAGAGCGGGTCGCGATCGAGGGATTCCTGGAGGCGCGGCGCTATGTCGCGCACGCGGCCAGCCCCAAATATCTCAGCCTGTATTCGACCGAGACGCTCGACGTGCTCGACAGTCCCGCATACCGGGCGCGGCTTGCCAACCAGACCGACTGGTCGCTGCGCAGCATGTCGCACTTCAAGAACATGCTCCGTGTCGTCGCACGCATTACCGTCAGCCGCGGCACCGGACGCGGAGCCGCGCTCGGCGTGGTGCGGCTGCGCCCGACGCCTGACAATGCAGGCGCGTGGCGTGATGCACTGCAAGAAAAGCTGGCGCCAGCGCAGCGCGACGGCATCATTTCCATGCATCTGCTGGAGAGCGAGCCTGAATTGTCAGGCGCCAAGGCGGGGATTCCCGCGACGCAGAATGAAGGCGCACGCGACTGGTTCGTGCTGATCGATGGTACGCAGGTGAGCGCGGTGTCGGCCGTGATTGCCGAGCGCTTCACGGGACCTGCCGCATCGCCCTTCCCGCTTCCCGTCTGCGTCGGCACGTACTGCCTGATGTGGGATCTCGTGAAGAGTGACATTGCGCGCGACTGACGCGCTTGCACGCATGGCGTGATGCTGCACCGCCGCACAAAATCACATCGCTGTTAATGCTATGCGCGCGCAGCTCCTATGAAAGCTGTGATCGCGCAAAATTGCCGTTGTACTTCGGAACAGTTCTAATAAGCTAACCCAATGATGCAATTCAGAAACCAGATCGACGCGCCTTAAGCGTCCGCCAAGCTCAAGAAAAGGCCGCCGGGTCTTTGAGCCTGCGCGGACAGGGTAGGAATGAAACCGACTGATATCTCGGCCCCCGACTACTTTCATAAAGTGGTCGATTGCCAATGGGCCTGTCCTGCGCACACTCCCGTCCCCGAATATATCCGGTTGATTGCCCAAGGCCGCTACAGCGACGCCTACATGATCAATTGGAAGTCGAACGTGTTTCCCGGAATTTTGGGACGCACCTGCGACCGTCCATGCGAGCCGGCGTGCCGCCGCGGACGTGTCGAGGAGACACCCGTTGCGATCTGCCGCCTGAAGCGCGTCGCAGCCGACTTCAAGGACGACATCAAGCAGCGCCTGCCGCGCCCTTCTGCGAAGAACGGCAAGCGCGTCGCGCTGGTCGGCGGCGGTCCGGCTTCGCTGACGGTAGCGCGCGATCTCGCGCCGCTCGGCTATCACTGCACGGTGTTCGACGCCGATCCCGAAGCGGGCGGCATGATGCGCACGCAGATCCCGAAATTCCGCCTGCCTAACTCAGTCATCGACGAGGAGACCGGCTACATCCTGGGCCTCGGCGTCGACTTCAAGGGCGGCCATCGCATCGAGAGCATGAAGTCGCTGCTCGCCGAGAAATACGACGCGATCTTCGTCGGCTCCGGCGCGCCGCGCGGCCGCGAGCTCGACATTCCCGGCCGCAAGGAAGCCGCCTCCAACATCCATATCGGCATCGAGTGGCTGGCCTCGGTCTCGTTCGGCCATACCGACAAGATCGGCAAGCGCGTGATCGTGCTCGGCGGCGGCAACACCGCGATGGATTGCTGCCGCACCGCCCGCCGCCTCGGCGGCGAGGAGGTCAAGGTCGTCGTGCGCTCCGGCTTCGAGGAGATGAAGGCCTCGCCCTGGGAGAAGGAAGACGCGCTCCACGAGGACATTCCGATCCTCAACTTCATGGTGCCGGTCGCCTTCGTGCACGAAGCCGGCAAGCTCACCGGCGTCACCTTCCAGAAGGTGAAGGCCGAGTACGACGCCAAGGGCCGCCGCAACCTCGTTCCCTCCGGCGAGCCCGACCAGACCATCGAGTGCGACGACGTGCTGGTCGCGGTCGGCCAGGAGAACTCCTTCCCCTGGATCGAGCGCGATTGCGGCATCGCCTTCGACAAGTGGAATATGCCCGAGGTCGATACGAAGACGTTCGCCTCGACCAATCCAAAGGTGTTCTTCGGCGGCGACGCCGCGTTCGGCCCCAAGAACATCATCTGGGCGGTCGCGCACGGCCACGATGCCGCGCTGTCGATCCACAAGATGCTGTCCGGCGAAGACATCACCGAACGCCCGCTGCCGGAGGTGCAGGTCTCCTCGCAGAAGATGGGCATTCACGAATGGAGCTATGACAACGACATCTCGAACGACCAGCGCTTCAAGGTGCCGCATCGCGACAAGGTGGTCGCGCTGAAGGACATCCGCGCCGAGGTCGAGCTCGGTTACGACGTCAAGCTGGCGCTGGGCGAAGCGCATCGCTGCCTCAACTGCGACGTCGAGACCGTGTTCTCCACCTCGCTGTGCATCGAGTGCGACGCCTGCGTCGACATCTGCCCGATGGATTGCATCACCTTCACCGAGAACGGCGAGGAAGCGGATCTGCGGCAGCGCCTGAAAGCGCCCTCGCCGCACCTCGACCAGGACCTCTACGTCTCCAGCGACCTCAAGACCGGCCGCGTGATGGTGAAGGACGAGGATGTCTGCCTGCATTGCGGGCTGTGCGCCGAGCGTTGTCCCACCGGAGCCTGGGACATGCAGAAATATTTCATCGAGATGACTCACGCAGGTTCGACATGTCCGACAAAAAGCCGATCAGCAGCGTAAACGACTTCGTCGTCCGCTTCGCCAACGTCAACGGATCGGGCTCGGCCTCCGCCAACGAGATGTTCGCCCGCGCGATCCTGCGCCACGGCGTGCCGGTCTCTCCGCGCAACATCTTCCCCTCCAACATCCAGGGCCTGCCGACCTGGTACGAGGTGCGGGTGACGGAAGACGGCCATCTCGGCGCCCGCGGCGGCGTCGACATGATGGTGGCGATGAACCCGCAGACCT
>JAEWBW010000133.1 GCA_023390955.1 Pseudomonadota bacterium | reverse complement strand
GGCCTATACCAATCCGCTGGGCCTGCGCCTCGGGCCCTGTACCTATTGCGGCTTCTGCGAATGGTTCGGCTGCAGCAACTATTCGAAAGCCACCCCGCAAACCACGATCCTGCCATACCTCATCCGCAAATCGAACTTTACGCTTCGCGACAAGTCCGAGGTGATCCGTATCAATGTCGATCGTTCCGGTCGGCGCGCGACCGGCGTGACATTTGTCGATTCGAGCGGAGAGGAGTGGGAGCAGCAGGCCGATCTCGTGATCCTGTCGGCTTACGCGTTGTTCAACGTCCAGCTCCTTCTGCACTCGCAGATCGGGCAGCCCTACGATCCCGTTACGAACACCGGCGTGGTCGGGCGCAACTACACGCACCAGACGATTTCGTCGGTAAACGGCTTCTTCGACAACAAGAAGTTCAATTTCAACCCGTTCATCGGATCGGGTTCGATCGGAATGTGCGTCGACGAGTTCAACGGCGACAATTTCGATCATGCCCCCCATGGCTTCGTCGGCGGCGGCTATATGGGCCAGGTCCAGACCGGGGCGCGTCCGATCGAAAGCACGCTGGTGCCGCCGGGTACGCCGAAATGGGGCGCCGACTGGAAGAAGGCGGTGAAGGACAATTATCTCAGCACGGTGAAGCCGGGCACCGGCGTGCACGGCAGCTTCTACGCATATCGCGACATCTATCTGGATCTCGACCCCGTCTACAAGGATCGCTTCGGACGTCCGCTGATGCGGATCACGATGGATCTCAAGGAGAACGAGATCAAGCAGAACAAGTTCATCACCGACAAGTTCGCCGAAATCATCAAGGCGATGGGCGCCGATAAGCTGGCGGTGCAGTACCGCACCGGGCCTTACGACATCACGACCTATCAGACGACGCATCTCAACGGCGGCGCCATCATGGGGACTGATCCCAAGACGAGCGTCCTCAATCGCTACCTCCAGAGCTGGGACGTTCCAAACCTCTTCGTGATGGGCGCAAGCGCGTTCCCGCAAAATACCGGCTATAACCCGACGCTTACGGTAGGCGCGCTGGCCTACTGGTCGGCGGCGGCAATCCGGAACCAGTACCTCAGGAATCCGGGGAGGTTGGTCGATGCATAGGACCTCCCGCATGCGCGCGCTCGGCTTCGCCGCGCTCATTTTGGCCTCGACCGCTTGTCAGGCCGTTGCCGGCTCCTCGGACCCGCAGGAATTCACCCAGATCGAGCGCGGCCGGTATCTGTCGGTCCTTTCGGACTGCGGCGGCTGCCACACCGTACCGGGTGGCAAGCCGTTTGCGGGTGGGCGAGCGATCGAGACGCCCTTTGGCAACATCATCTCGCCCAACGTCACGCCGGACCTCGAGACCGGGATCGGAGCGTGGAGTGACGAGCAGTTCGACGCCGCGGTGCGAAAGGGCATCGGGCGAACCGGAGCTCATCTCTATCCGGCGATGCCTTACAATGCTTACGCCAGGATGTCGCGCGACGATGTGATGGCGATCCGTGCCTATTTCAGTTCGCTGGAGCCGGTTCGAAATACGCGCGACGCCAACACGCTGCCTTTCCCGTTCAATATCCGCTCCCTCATGATCGCCTGGAACGCGCTCTACTTCCGCGCTGGCGAGTACAAGCCGGATCCTGCCAGGACCGCCGAGTGGAATCGCGGCAAGTTCATCGTCGACGGTCCGGCGCATTGCGGCGCCTGCCATACGCCGAAGACGCAGCTCGGGGGCGATCGCATCGACCAATACATGCAAGGTGCAAATCTTCAGGGGTGGTCTGCGCCCGGCATCACCAACGCCAAGGGCACCGGTTTGGGCAATTGGACCGCCGGCGATATCGCGTTGTACCTGAAGTCCGGCCACAACAGTTTCACGGCCGCAACGGGACCGATGGCGGAGGCCGTCGAGCTGTCGACATCGAAGATGACAGACGGCGACCGGGCCGCGATTGCGACCTATCTGAAATCGCTCCCGGGTAAAGAAAATGCCGCGGGCACTGCTCCGATCGACGGCAAGGTGATGGCGGCCGGAGGCGCGATCTATCGGGATCAATGCTCGGCCTGTCACGGGATCGGAGGTAAGGGCGTGCCGTATCTTTTCCCGTCGCTTGCAGACTCCTCGATGGCGCGCGCGAAGGACCCGACGACGGTGATCCGGATGGTGCTGCGCGGGGCACGCAGCGTCGGCACCAAGGACGAGCCGACGGCGCCCGGCATGCCGTCCTTCGGCTGGCAGTTGGACGATCGCAAGGTGGCCGACGTGCTCAGCTATGTCCGGAACAGCTGGGGGAGTGCGGCGGCTCCCGTCGACCCGAGCGACGTCACTCGTCTGCGCTCCGAAACCGCCACGCGCAACGATTGACGTCGTCGAGAGCGCCAATGAGCAATGTCCCGGACAACACGCGGCCCGACCAGATGAGTGAGTCACAAGTCGTGCACTGGTTCGATTTCATCTGCCCGTTCTGTTACGTCAGCCAGAACCGGGATGCATTCGCGGTGGCGCGCGGCCTCGAGGTTCTCGATCTTCCCTTCCGGGCCCACCCCGAGATCCCGCCAACCGGTGTTCATGTCGGGCCCCGCGTGGGACCGATGTACCGCGACATCGAGGCTCAGGCCCGCGCAAGCGGCCTCGCACTCGACTGGCCGTTCCGGATTCCGAACAGCGGCACGGCCTTGGGCGCGGCGGAATGGGTTCGCCGCAATTATCGGACCGTGGCGCGAGAGTTCAACAGTACCCTGTTCGAGGCGCATTTCGTCTTGAACGAGGATATCGGCGACAAGGCCACGGTCCTGCGCAAGGCGGCTCAACTTGGCCTCGATGCAGGGATGCTCGACCAGGCACTTGCGGATGGGCGGGCCACAGCCTGGGTTCGGGAGTCCGAGTCGATCGCCGAGCACCATGGCGTGCGCGGGACGCCCGCATGGCTCTACCAGGGAAGACTTCTGACCGGCGCAGGCTCGATGGAGGAGTTTTCGCGTTTCATCGATGCGACGTAGATTTACGGCAGGCATGTTCCGTTACGGTCGTAACCGATTGCCTGCCGCCGGTAATCGGTCCGTCACCGCGTCAGCCCCAAATACTCCCTCACAGTGTTCAAGGAGTCGCTGCAACGCATGCAGAATTCAATTGGACTCGTCCTTCTGTCCGGTTCTTGCTTGTTGCTGATCTGGCTATTGATCATTGTTGGACGACGACGAAAGGGTGCTGCCCGGTGGATCACCGTTGGCGTACTTGGGCCGCTGCTCGCGGTCGTATCTCTCCTGAGCGGCGCAGTGGTTGCCGGATTGGTGAAGCGGTCCTGGCGCGGCCGGAATCTCCCGGTGCCGGCTATCGCGGTCGACGCCGGTCTGGCGCCACGCGGCAAAGCCATTTCGGACTCCTTCTGCGCAGACTGTCATTCGCGGGCAGGGGCCTTGACGGGTGGAAAGGATTTCGCCGCCGAGATCCCGATCCCGATCGGCTCATTCATCCCCTCCAACCTCACGCCGGCCGGCGCATTGTCGCGATGGAGCGACGGCGAGATCTTTCGCGCGATCCGTAACTCGGTCGATGCGAGCGGAAGATGGCTCACGATCATGTCCTATACCAGCGCGAACCGGCTCAGCGATAGTGACATCAATGCGGTCATCGCCTATCTGCGCTCGCTTCCTGCGGAAGGTGCCACGACGCCGGACCCGCCGGACCGACTGAACATCCTTGGACTCGCCATGCTTGGCGCAGGCCTGCTGCCGGGCGGCAAGCCGATCTTGACGGGGACAGTTGCGGCGCCGCCTCCGGGAGCGACTGCGGAGTATGGCGGGTATCTCGTGTCCTATCTCGATTGCCGCGGTTGTCACGGCAGTGATCTGACCGGCGGCGTACCAGGGCAGATGACACCACTCGGTCCCGATCTTTCGGTCATGAAGCACTGGTCGCTGCACGAGTTCGTGACGACGATGCGGACCGGCGTGGATCCGAACGGCACAAGGTTGAGTCGGCAGATGCCGTGGCGTTCGATTGGTCATCTCGCGGATGATGAACTCACCGCGATGTACCGCTACGTGACGAGCACGATTCCCGCGAACTAGGCGCCTGCGCGTCCCGGCGAAGGTTCCATCCAAGAATGCCTTTGGCTCAGGTTCGGCTTGAAGAAGATTCACTTCCATACGGCATGCGCGGACCTATGGTCCCCGCTGAGCGATCCGAGTCATCACCACTATCAAATAAGGAATGCCAAGTTGAGCATCAAGGCCGTTGCCAAACCAGCCAGAACGCTTCTCAGCCCGAAGGATCACGCCCTGATCCTGATCGACCACCAGTCGCAGATGGCTTTCAATACCAAGTCGATCGACGTAACCAACCTGCGCACGAATACCGGCATCCTGGCCCGGACAGCGAAAGGATTCAACGTTCCGACGATCATCTCGACGATCTCCCGGGACACATTCGCGGGACCGTTGTTCGACGAAATTACGGAAGCATTTCCGAATGCGGAGGTGACCGATCGCACCACTTCCAATGCGTGGGAGGACGAGAACTTCATCGCGCGCGTGAATTCGCTGAACAAGGATCGCCTCGTCATTTGCGGGCTCTGGACCTCGGTCTGCTGCAACGGTCCGGTCTTGTCGGCGTTGGATCAGGGCTTCGAGGTCTACGTGGTTGCGGATGCCTGCGGCGATTGCTCGAACGAGGCGCATGAGCGTGCCATGGAGCGCATGATCCAGGCCGGTGCCCGACCGATCACCGCGTTG
The DNA here is from genome assembly GCA_023390955.1 of Pseudomonadota bacterium. Taxonomy (GTDB): domain Bacteria; phylum Pseudomonadota; class Alphaproteobacteria; order Rhizobiales; family Xanthobacteraceae; genus Bradyrhizobium. The sequence goes on along the minus strand of JAEWBW010000133.1, from coordinate 20,499 downwards.
ACCTACCTTCTGGAGCTGCAGCGCGACTGGGCTCGTCTCGAGACCTACGAACTGACCACCGACATCGCGAAGAAATACGGCGGCGCCTTCGGCGTCGGCATCGAATACGTCAAGACGATGTTCGAGTCTCGCTAGCTGCCGACACGACCCGGCATAAAAAAGTTCCGGCGGTTGCGCGTGACCGCCGGAGCGTGGCTTACGGGACGATGGCGAAAGCGCGGGCGGGGAAGCCGAGGCCGTCCCGGACCTTGGGCCAGGTGACGACGATCAGCGCACCCGTAGCGGGCACACGATCGAGGTTGGCCATGACCTCGATCTGATAGTGGCCATTCGTCAAGATGTACCGTTCAGACACCATCTTGTCTGTGGTGTCGGTATCCATCGACTCGTGGCCCGTGGCGGTGACATGCCGCTGCTCGTACAGGAACTTGATCGTCTCGAGCTTCCAGGCGGGAAACGGTGTCCGCTTGAAGCGCTCGGGATTGCTGTCCCAGTCCTTGTACATGTCGGTCCGGAGCGCGACGAACGCACCTTTGGGGATGCGGCCGTTCCTGCGCTCCCATGCGCGCAGATCGTCCAGCGAGAAGGCGTGATTGGGATCCTTCGCGAGATAGGGCGTATCGTCGAGCACGACGAGTGGCAGGATCATCTGCTTCAGGGGAATCTTGTCCATGGTCGTGCCGCCGGGGTCGAAATGCGCCGGCGGATCGACATGCGTGCCGTATTGCCCGACCATCTCGTAATAGGTGGCGCGGAAGCCGTCATTCGCGATGGTGTAGGGCCGCTTGGTTGCGGGGGCGGTGGCCGGTGTCATTCTGGCCTGGCCGAAGCCCGACCAGACCGGAGTATCGGTGCCAAAGCTGTGGGTCAGATCGGCGAAACGCGCCCTCGAGATCGTCTTGTAGGCATCGCTGAGCGAGGCGGCCGTGGTGGTTGTGCTCAGGGCCGAAGCGAAACATGCAGCGGCAAGAAGGCGGAGGAGAATAGTACGGGAATCGTGTCGCATGATCTGGTCCAGGCGTTCTCATCTTGGGACAACCTCGGTTAGATCAGTATTCTGTTGCAGGTTGGCAAGGAGGACGTAGATCCCAAAGACCGGTCGCGAATGAACCCGTATGAGGCGCGAGATGGCATGGCTCGTCGTTCATGCCGGGCGCAGCATGTGTCGCATACGCATTGGCGTCGGCTGGCGATCGTGTCGAATGGTGCGCGTGCGCTGGCGCCGATGCGGACAAGAAGGGGTCGCGCCGGCAGTAGCCGCCTCGTCCGGATGCTGCCTCCTGACATTGCTCCATGGTCGCATAGCTGCAATTCCACATGTCGGAGGAAGAGTCCCTGCGGCAATAGTCCAGCGCAGATGCTGGCTGGGACGTCATCGCCGCGAGCACAGCCGCAACGAGTGCGCTGGCGGGACCTGTGACAAGGGTGTTGGACTGTCTCTTCATGCTCTTGTCCTTCGAGTTCGGAGTAACACGCGGTTCGCGACGGGATGCCGCGACCGCGGGTGCATCATCGCGCTGCCGGCGATCGGCGGAAGTGAAACGATTTCAGTGTCGATCTGAATGGTTTGCCGTTGAGCGCCGTGCATTGGAACGCTGAAATCAATTCACTTCCGCTCGGGTCCCAAGGCGGGCACGATCCCGCAACATCGATGGGCGCACGACGCTGTAAAAGCGTGCGGCCCGTCGGTTCGTGTCACCGTGAAAAGATGAGGCTGCAAATGAACGACCGCGCGCGCCCCTTGAGTCATGCCACCGGGGCTCCCGTCGTGGACAATACCAACATCATGACGGCGGGCCCGCGCGGCCCGGCTCTCTTGGAAAGCATCTGGCTGATCGAGAAGCTTGCGCATTTCGATCGCGAGGTCATTCCGGAGCGTCGGATGCATGCCAAGGGGTGGGGCGCTCACGGCACCTTCACCGTCACCCGCGACATCACGCGATACACCAAAGCCGGCATATTCTCGGAAGTCGGCAAGACGACTCCGGTGTTCGCCCGGTTCTCGACGGTGGCCGGCGAGCGTGGTGCCGCCGACGCGGAGAGAGACATCCGCGGCTTCGCCTTCAAGTTCTATACGGAAGAGGGCAATTGGGACATCGTCGGCAATAATACGCCGGTGTTCTTCTTCCGCGATCCGCTCCGGTTCTCTGACCTGAACCACGCCATCAAGCGCGATCCTCGCACCGGGCTTCGGTCGGCCGATAACAATTGGGATTTTTGGTCGTTGCTCCCCGAAGCGCTGCACCAGGTCACGATCGTCATGTCGGATCGCGGCATTCCCAGAAGCTTCCGGCACATGCACGGCTTCGGGAGCCACACCTTCTCGATGATCAACGCCGGCAATGAGCGCGTCTGGGTCAAGTTCCATTTCCGCACGCAGCAGGGCATCGCGAATTTCACGGATGCGGAAGCAACCGACCTCGTCGGCCGCGACCGCGAGAGCCATGGTCGCGATCTGTTCGAGGCCATCGAACGCGGCGACTTCCCGCGATGGACCTTGTTCATCCAGGTGATGACGGAAGCGCAGGCGAGAGCGTTCCGCTTCAATCCGTTCGACCTCACCAAGGTGTGGCCGAAAGGCGAATATCCCCTGATCGAGGTCGGCGTCGTTGAGCTCAATCGCTATCCCGACAACTATTTTGCCGAAGTCGAGCAGGCCGCGTTTTCACCCGCCAATGTGGTCCCGGGTATCGGCTTCTCACCCGACAAGATGCTGCAAGGCCGCTTGTTTTCATACGGCGACACCCAGCGTTACCGGCTCGGAGTGAACTTCAATCACATCCCGGTCAACGCACCGAAGTGCCCGTTCAAGAGCTATCACCGCGATGGCGCAATGCGCACCGACGGCAATCTTGGTGCCACGCCGACCTATTGGCCCAACAGCAAGGGCGCCTGGACCGACCGCGATGTGAGCCTGCTCGAGCCTCCGCTGCCGGTCGACGGGGATGCGACCTATTGGGATCATCGGGTCGATGACGATCACTACGAGCAGCCGGGAAACCTGTTCCGGAAGATGAGCTCCGCGCAACGACAACTCCTGTTCGAGAACACTGCCCGCGCCATGGGTGACGCGCGCACCGAGGTCAAGCTGCGCCATATCGCCAATTGCGCAAAGGCGGATCCCGCCTATGGCGCGGGTGTCGCGCGGGCGCTCGGTCTGGCAGCAGGCGCCTGAGTTGGTGGGCAGAGCGGAGAGTCGCTCTGCTCGCCCATTCAATGGAGAGTTTTCGATTGGAGCGCCGTGCCGCGCGAACTGCTTGGGCGCGGCACTCGGGGCAGGTGTCGCCCATGGAATCGAGAACATTCCGTACCTCCGCCAAGGCGTCTTCCTGAGAGAGACCAGCGGGCGGACCCCAACGGGCGAGGTCGATGGTGTGCCGAGAATTGTCGTCATCGCACGCGCCTTGCCCAACTCCTTCTTCAGAGCCTTCCGATCACCTCCGGGAAGAGGCGTTGGATGATGTTTTTGTACCACCCTATCTAGTCCTTCGACCAAGCATGCAGGTCAGGGACGGTCGAAGGCAGGCTAGCAGCCATCCTCTTCATGGCGCCCGTCCGCTCTGGACACGTGTTGTCCAGCAGCCGCTGTTCGACGTCCTTCCAGAGCGCTCGTGGCCCGTAAATGCGGACAGCATCAAGCTTGGGGTGGCCGTCCATTTGCGCGGGGATCTCGACAGTCCTCCAACGGATCGGAAGCTTGCTTCGCATCTTTTTGGGGTACTTGGCGCCGCGCCCGAGCCTATCACCGGGTAGGGGCTCTGCGGCTTTTCTCGGTCCGCAATCCAAGCAGCTTCTAGGAACGCGCCCTGGCCGTTCCGACAGGGGGAAATTGTCGTTTGGAAACTATTAGGGCCTTTGGCTGCGATTTGTCGGAAAAACCTTTGAAAAATCTAGCTAAGTGCCTGACTTCCAAGCTGAATGCGAGGGTTCGATTCCCTTCACCCGCTCCAATCATTTCAATGCTTTAAGCCTGCGACGCGTTTTACTCCGTGCTTGCGAACCTACTGCACCGATACGCCGGCGCTCTTGATGATCGGCACCCACTTTTCGATTTCGGAGCTAACGAGCTTTCCGAGCGCCGCCGGTGTTTGGTCTGCTTCAGTCGGCAATTCGGCACCGAGCTCGAGCAGTCGGTTGCGAACCTTCTCGTCTTTCAGGGCTTCCTTCCCAATCGCATTGAGCTTCTCGATGATCTCCTTCGGGGTGCCCTTCGGCGCAAAGAGAGCATTCCAGCCCGTAGCCTGAAATTCTGGCAGGCCTTGCTCTTCGCTCGTCGGTACATCCGACATGATCGGCACACGCGTTTTCACGGCGACCACAAGCCCCTTCACTTCTTTTGCTTGCACCTGCGGTGCCACTCCGACCGTCTGGTCGCAAACGTAGTCGATCTCGCCGGAGAGAACTCCGTTCAACGCGGGCGCAGAGCCTCGATAGGGGACGTGAACCGGCTTTACGCCGAGAAGGGAGTCGAGGAAGAGACACGTCAGATGCGATGTGGCGCCGATGCCGCCGGTGCCATAGCTCATGCGAGCGGCGTTGGCCTTCAGATAAACGATGAACTCCTTGAAGTCCTTTACGGGCAGATCCTTCTTTGCGACCACGAGCATTGGCGTCGCCGCTGCATTTATGATGGGCTCGAAGTCGGTGCGTGGATCATAGGCAAGCTTCGGATAGAGGCCGACGCTGGCGGCCTGCGTTCCCAAATTGCCCATCAGCAGTACATAGCCGTCCGGTGCGGCCTTTGCGACCCGCGTAACGCCAATTGTGCCTCCTGCTCCGGTGACGTTTTCGATGACGACTTGTTGCCCGAGCGATCGACTCATGAATTCGGCAACAAGCCGCGCGACCACGTCAGTTGTTCCTCCGGCCGCGAACGGCACAACAAGTGTAATCTGCCGCGCTGGGTAACCGCTTTGGGAGTGCGCCGCGGTCGTCGATACGCAGAGCGCGGTTACGATGGTCAGGAGGCATTTCCTCATAGTCGTTTCCTCATTGGAGCGGTGGGTAACGGCCTGCGCCAACAGTGCTTTCGACTTCTGTTCATGGGAATGGGTCGTTTCGTCCCACCGTTGCATCTTGATCGCGCGGCTTACCCACCAATTGGTCGGGAGTGAAAGGGCGGTCTGCCGTCCCCTGCGCCGTCAATCCGAGCGGACTGGCCGATTTGCCCGCGACATGCCATTCGGCGCGCTCTGCCATTCGAAGCCGGCATGCCTCGCGATCGAATCCCCGGCTAAGACAGTCTTGTGGTTCTTGATGCGCATCGGGCGCGAGCTTCGGGGCGGAATGCAATTCTTGAAATCTGACGGCCGGCTCTTTCCCGTCCTTGTCGTGCTTGCGATCACCCAGCTGGTCGGCTGGGGCACGATCGGGCTGCCCGCCATCGTCGGGCGCGACCTCGCCGCCGATCTCGGGATGAGCCTGCCGGCGGTGTTCGCGGGCACCTCGGTGCTCTACGTCGCCATGGGCCTGTGCGCGCCGTGGCTCGCAAAATTCTTCACGCGGTATGGCGCGCGAAAAGTCATGATGGCCGGCACCGTCTGGGCCGTGCCGGGCTTCGTGCTGCTGTTCTTCGCGCGCGAGCCGATACTCTATTTCGCCGGCTTCATCGTCCTCGGCATGGCCGGCAGCGCCACGCTGTCGACCGGCGCCTATATCATGCTCAACGAGATCGCCGGGCGGCAGGCCCGGAACGCCATCGGCGCCCTGATGCTGGTGACGGGGTTGTCGAGCAGCATCTTCTGGCCGACGACATCATTCCTGAGTGCGCATCTCGGCTGGCGCGGCACCTGCCTGGTCTACGCGGGCCTGATGATCGGGCTCTGCCTGCCGCTGCTCGCCTTCGGTGCGCCGCGCCGGGGCAGGGCTCACGTGGAAGCCGCCGCGGAGACGAGTGCGGCGCCGGTGTCGGAGATCCCCAAGAGCACGTTTCGTCTGGTGATGTCCGCGATCGCGCTCAATGCCTTCGTCAATTTCGGCATCAGCGCCGTCTTCATCGAGCTCTTGAAGGCGCAGGGGCTATCGACTGTAGAGGCGATCGGCTTCGGCTCGATGCTCGGCGTGATTCAGGTCAGCGCGCGCGGCATCGACTTCCTCGGCGGCGGACGCTGGGACGGGATCACAACCGGGCTCGTCGCCGGCACGGTGATGCCGATCGCGATGCTGCTCCTGCTTGCCGGCAATGGCGCGACCTGGGTGATCGTCCTCTTTGTGTTGCTCTATGGCCTCGGCAGCGGCGCGATGGCGCTGGCGCGGGCGACGATCCCTCTGGTGTTCTACGACCAGGCCGAATTCACTCGCGCAACCACGATGATCGCGCTGCCGCTCAATCTCGCCGGCGCACTCTCGCCGCCGATCCTTGCGAGCCTGCTGATCCATTTCGGCAGCCGCGGCCTGCTCGGCCTGACGCTGCTGCTGTCGTGTGCGACCGTGCTGATCCTGATCGCGCTCGGCCGCCGCCGTCCTGCGACGACGGGTGTTGCGGCCGGAGTTGCGGGCTGAATTCGCCAGACCTAGATTGCCGCACCGGGCTGATCCCAGAGGTTCCATGACCGCTCCGACCGTCGATCCCATCACCCGTTCCGTGGTCCAGCATCGCCTGAGCGCGATCGTCGCGGAAATGGGGGAGGCGATGCTGCGAACCTCCTATTCGCAGATCCTCAATTCCAGCCGCGATTTCTCGCTGGCGCTGTGCGATGTGAATGCGCGGTTGATCGCGCAGGCCGACCACATTCCCGTCCATGTCGGCGCGCTGCCCTGGGCGACGCGCGCAGTGGAGGAACGCTTCAAGGACGTCGTCCCCGGCGACGTCATTCTGATGAACGATCCCTATCACGGCGGCAGCCATCTCCCTGATGTGACCGTGTTCGTGCCGATCTTCTCCGGCGAGCGGCGGCTGTTCTGGAGCATCGTGCGCGCGCATCAGAGCGACATCGGCGGCGCGACCCACGGCGCCTACAATCCCGATGCGACCGAGATCTGGCAGGAGGGCATCCGCATCCCGCCGATCAAGCTCTACGAAGCCGGCCGGCTGCGCGACGACATCCTGGACATGCTGGCGCTCAACACGCGGAATGCCCACGACTTCCGCGGCGACCTCGCCGCCATGATCGGCGCCGCCCATCTCGGCGAACGGCGCATGACAAAACTGTTCACCGAACTCGGCGCGCCCGTGGTGGAGGCTGCGGTCGAAGCCGTACTCGATGCGGCCGAGAGCCAGGCTCGCGCCGTGGTCGCGACCTGGAAGGACGGCGTCTTCCATGGCGAGGCGTTTCTCGACGACGACGGCCGCGGGCGCGAGAACATCCGCATCGCCGCCAAGGTGACGAAGCGCGGCAGCGATATCGAGGTCGATCTCTCGGCCTCCGATCCGCAGGCGCTGAGCTTCGTCAACTCCTCGCACGCCAACATGCACGCCGCCGTGGTGATGGCGTTCGCCTATCTGATCGATCCCGACACGCCGAAGAATTCCGGCGCGCTTCGGCCGCTGAAGGTGGTGGCCAAGCAGGGCACCATCGTCTGGGCTGATCCCGGCCTGCCGGTCACGCTCTGCACCAGCCATCCCTCCAATGAAATTGTCGAAGCCGTGATCAAGGCGCTGGCCGGCTCGTGCCCCGATCGCGTCATGGCCGGCTGGGGCCGCCGCTTCCGCATCGCGGTAAAGGGCGAGAACCCCGCGACCGGGCGTGGCTTTATCTGGCATCTTTTTCACGCCCGTCCCGGGGGCGGTGCCTCGCCCGGTGGCGACGGCTGGTCGTCGATCGGCGAGTGGCATTCTGTCGGCGGGTTGAAGTTCGGTAGCATCGAGGTCGCCGAAGCGCGCTTTCCGCTGCACTTCCGTCGCCACGAGTTTCTGGAAAATTCCGGCGGCGAGGGCCAGTTTCGCGGCGGGCTCGGCGTCGCGCTCGATCTCGTGTTCGAGACCGAGAAGCCGGCGTTCGGCAACACGGCCGGCGAAGGAACCAAGCACGGCTCGGCCGGCATGCTCGGCGGCAAGGATTCCACACCGCACCATTATCGCCTGCTGTCAGACGGCAAGGCGCCGCGCGAACTGCGAACCAAGGAAACCGGCATTCAGATTTTGCCGGGCGATTGCCTCGAGGTGCGCTCGGCCGGCGGCGGCGGGTTCGGGCCGCCGGAGAAACGGAGCGAGGCGGCGCGACAGCGCGACCGCCTGCAGGGCCTGGTGACGGATGATGCAGTGAAGGGAATGCCGCGTTGAGCAGTTTGATTATCGGCGTCGACGTCGGCGGCACCTTCACCGATCTCGTCGCCATCGACGGCGACGGCCGCACCACCTTCGCAAAGTCGCCCTCGACGCCGCAGGACCAGTCGATCGGCGTGATGGCGGGGCTCGACGAGCTTGCGCGGCGGCTCGGTCTCTCGCGCGAGGCGATGCTGGCGCAGACCCAGCGCCTCGTGCACGGCACCACGGTTGCGACCAACGCACTGCTCGAGCGCAAGGGCGCGAAGGTCGCGCTGCTCACCACCGAAGGCCATCGCGACGTGCTGGAGATGCGGGAGGGCCTCAAACCCAACCGTTACGATCTGCGCTCGCCGCCGCCGGAGCCGCTGGTGCCGCGCGAGCTGCGATTTGGCGTGCGCGAGCGCTTGAGGCCGAACGGCGAGGTGACGACGCCGCTCGACGAAAAATCCCTCGATGATGCCATTGCCGCGATCCGGAAAGCAGGCGTCACCTCGGTCGCGATCTGTTTCCTGCATTCCTATCGCAATCCCGCCCACGAGATTGCGGCAGCGGAGCGCATCGCGCGCGAGCTTCCCGATGTCAGCATCTCGCGCTCCAGCGACGTGCTGCCGCAGATCAAGGAATATGAGCGCGTCTCGACCACGGCGGTGAACGCCTATGTCGGCCCGATCGTGCGGCGCTATCTGACGCGCCTCGAAGAGCGCCTGCGCGAGGCCGGATTGAAGGGTTCGCTGTTCATCATCCTCTCCCATGGCGGCATGGCGCCGGTCGAGGAGGCCGCGCGCCTTGCTGCGGCGACCGTGCTGTCGGGTCCTGCCGGCGGCATGGCCGGCTGCCGACGCTGCTCGGAGATGCTCGCGTCGCCCGACCTCGTCGCCTTCGACATGGGCGGCACCTCGACAGACATTTCCCTGATCACGGATGGGGCGATGTCCTTGTCCGCGGACGGTGGCCTTGCCGGCCAGCGCATCGCGCTGCGCTCGCTCGACATTGCCAGCATTGCCGCGGGCGGCGGCTCGATCGCGGCGGTCGATGCCGGCGGCATCTTTCGCGTTGGCCCCGAAAGTGCCGGCGCCATGCCGGGGCCGGCCTGCTACGGCAATGGCGGTGAGGCGCCGACCGTCACCGACGCCAATGTCGTGCTCGGCTATCTCGACGCAAAGGCCTTCATGGGCGGGCAGCGTCCGCTCGATGCGCACGCGGCGGAAGCAGCGGTCGATCGCGTCGCGACCAAGCTCGGCATCGACCGGGTCCAGGCCGCGACGGGAATCTATCGCCTGGTCAACCAGAAGATGGCTGACGGTATCCGCCTGATGACGCTGCGGCGCGGCGTCGATCCCAGGCGCTTTGCCCTGATGAGCTTTGGCGGCGCGGCGGGCCTGCACGCCGCCGACGTCGCGCGCGAGCTCGACATCGCCCGCGTGGTGGTGCCGACCACCGCCTCGGTGCTGTCGGCCTGGGGCATGCTGACCAGCGATCTGCGCTATGAGGCGAGCCGCACCCATTTCGAGACCGGTGCCCGAACCTCGGCCGCGGACGTGCGCAATATCTTCAAAAATCTCGAAGCGAACACCGTGGATCGCCTGAAGAGCTGGTTCGACGGAGCGGTGGCGACCGAGCGCTCGGCCGAGATGCGCTATGGCGAGCAGATCTTTGAGATCGACGTGCCCCTGGGCGGCGTCGATCTCGAGTCCGACAGACTGATCGCCGAGATCGAGGACCGCTTCCACATCAGGCACGAGGAGCTCTACACCTATTCCTCGCGCGATCAGGAGGTCGTGTTCGTCAACGCCCGCGTCGCCGCGGTCGGAAAAGTGTCGGCCGGTGAGGCGAGGGCGCTGCCGTCGGGTTCAGCCGCGCCGCCGGCGCCTCGGTCCACGCGCCAGGCCCATCTCGGCACCTGGCAAGACCTCGCAGTCTATGCGCTCGACGACCTTCACCCGGGCCAGACGCTGGCGGGGCCTGCGATCATCGAGGCCGAGACCACCACGGTCGTGATCGGCGCGGGCGACCGGCTGATGGTCAACGGCTTTGGCTGGCTCGATATTGCCGTGGCGCGGAAGCCCGGCGCCGGCGACTAGGTCAGGGGATGGCGGCATGACGCCAGTGCAGGGCTCACCGCCCTGAAATAGTGTACCGCTGAGGTGCGCGGCCGGTGGTGGTCCGCCCGCGCCAAAATTCCAGTTACCGGAGGAAACCTACATGTCGGCCCTGCCGCTCAAAGGCATCAAGATTCTTGATCTCACGCGTGTTCTCGCCGGTCCCCTGTCGGCCCAAATGCTGGGCGATCTCGGTGCGGAGGTGATCAAGATCGAGCGGCCCGGCACCGGCGACGACGCGCGCGCCTTCGGCCCGCCCTACCTCAACGATCCCGAAGGCAAGGCCAACAACAACAATTCGTTCTATCTCTGCGCCAACCGCAACAAGAAGTCGGTCACGGTCAACATCGCCAAGCCCGAAGGGCAGGAGATCATCCGCGAGCTCGCCAAGGACGTCGACGTCTTCATGGAGAACTACAAGGTCGGCGACTTGAAGCGCTACGGCCTCGACTACGAGACCATCAAGAAGATCAATCCCGGCATCATCTATTGCTCCGTCACCGGCTTCGGCCAGACCGGCCCCTACGCGCCGCGCGCCGGCTATGACGCCATCCTGCAGGCGATGGGCGGCCTGATGAGCGTCACCGGCCACATCGACGGCGAGCCGGGCGAGGGCCCGATGAAGGTCGGCCCTTCCATCGTCGACTACATGACCGGCATGAACACCTCGATCGGCATCCTCTCCGCGCTCTACCATCGCGACGCCAATGGCGGCGAGGGCCAGCGCATCGACGTCTGCCTGTTCGACACCGTGATTGCCTCGCTCAGCCACTGGCTGCAGATCTATCTCGTCAACGGCGTCACCCCGCCGCGCCGCGGCACCTGGGGCAATGGCGGCATGCCGGCCGGCGTGTTCCGCTGCACCGATGGCGAGCTGATGCTGGTGGTCGGCAATGACGGCCAGTTCCAGCGCACCTGCGCCGTGCTCGGCGAGCCCGAGCTTGCGAACGACCGGCGCTTCCTCAAGAACAACGACCGCGTCGTGCACGGCAAGGAGATCATGGCGATCTTCGCCGGGCTGTTCCTGAAGCAGCCGGTGGCCTACTGGCTGGAGAAGCTGGAGGAGGCGGGCGTGCCGTCGGGCCCGATCAACAATTTCGAACAGGTGTTCAGCGATCCCCACGTCCAGGCGCGCGGCATGCGGGTGAAGACCAAGCACCAGTTCGAGCCCGAGCTGTCGCTGATCCGCAACGCGCTGACCTTCTCGGGCACGCCCGTCACCGAATACCGCGCTCCGCCGCTGCTCGGGGAGCACACCCAGGAGATCCTCGGCGGCAAGCTCGGCTACGATTCCGGCAAGATCGACGGCCTGAAGAAGCAGGGCATCATCTAGTGTGTTGCACCCTCTCCCCTTGTGGGAGAGGGTGGCTCGCCGCTTTGCGGCGAGCCGGGTGAGGGGTATCTCTCCGCGAGTCCAACTCTGATTGAGTTCGCGGATCGAACCCCTCATCCGGCGCTTCGCGCCACCTTCTCCCACAAGGGGAGAAGGAAGGAGCCGGCGATCGCGTTGAGTTCTACGGACATCGGGACAGCATCGCATGACCAAAACCATCATCACCTGCGCCATCACGGGCAACCTGACAAGACCGGAACAGTCGCCCTACCTGCCGATCACGCCCGAGCAGATCGCGACCTCTGCACTTGAAGCCGCCGAAGCCGGCGCCGCGATCGCCCATATCCATGTGCGCGATCCCGCTACGGGGCGTCCCTCGATGGAGATCGAGCTCTATCGCGACGTGGTGGACCGCATCCGCACCCGCAACAAGAGCCTCGTCATCAACCTCACCACCGGCCCGGGCGGACGCTTCGTGCCCTCGGTCGAGGACCCCCGCGTCGCCGGCCCCGGCACCACGCTGCTGCCGCCCGAAAAACGCGTCGAGCATATCGAGCTGCTCAAGCCCGACATCTGCACGCTCGACCTCAACACCATGAATTCCGGCGGCGAGGTCGTGATCAACACCCCGCGCAACGTCCGCATCATGGCCGAGAAGATGAAGGCCGCAGGTGTCTTGCCGGAGATCGAGCTGTTCGATTCCGGCGATTGCCATCTTGCCCGCGATCTCTTCGCCGACGGCACGCTAAAGGGACCTGGCCTTTTCTCGCTGGTGCTTGGCGTCAAATACGGTTTCTCGGCGACGCCGGAGACCATGTTCTATGCGCGCAGCCTGCTGCCGCCGGGCGCGATCTGGTCCGGCTTCGGCATCGGCCGTGCCGAGTTCCCCATGGTCGCGCAGGCCTTTCTGCTCGGCGGCCATGCGCGGGTCGGCATGGAGGACAATCTCTATATGTCCAAGGGCGTACTGGCGAAGACCAATGCAGAACTCGTCACGCACGCCGCCGGCATCTTGAAAAGCGTCGGCGCGTCGATCGCAACTGCGGCGGATGCAAGGTCGATGCTCGGGCTTGCGTAGCGCATGATCCGCGCAATCCAAAAAAAGGCGTTACGTCACAATCCCCAGATGAAATCCGGTCCGTATTCGCCACGGCTTCCGCTGCGCGTCCGACTCTGATTCGATCTCCCCATCCAGTGATCTGGATTCGGGGAGGGACGGAATGGCCTACACGATTGGATTTCAGGCAAAAGACCAGAAAGCGGTCATGGCGACAGAAGCGGCAACCGCCAACCAGGCCGTTGCCATCGTTGCCGCACTGCGCCGCAGCGCCGAGGAAATAAAGTTCATCCGCTCCCCGCAGGAAGGCGAGATGGGCATCGAGATGCTGCTGCTGCTCGCCAAGGAGGAGGCCGAGGAGATGCCGCAGCGGATGTAGCTCCGCCTGCACCCACCACAGTTCGAGCGCGAGCGAAGCAAGCCGGCTACGTCCTGCGTAGTCTGCCGCCATCACGCGAGAACAAGGTGGCATTCCATGAAACGCGAAGCGCTCCGCGTCGAACCGATCTCGTCCTGGCTCGACCGCTGGAAGGCGCCGACCTCGCCGGTCACCCGGGCCGGCAACATGATCTTTGTCTCCGGCCTTCCGCCGTTCGATCCGGAGACCGGTGAGATCGCCGCCGGCGCCTCGATCGAGCGCCAGAGCGAACTGATCCTCGCGCAGATGAAGCTCTGCCTGGAGGCCGCCGGTGCAGGCCTCGACAATGTCATGAAGTGCAACGTGTTCTGCACCTCGGCAAGACATTTCGCCGTCTTCAACGCGATCTACGCGCGCACCTTCCCGGAGCAGCCGCCGGCCCGCATCTTCGTCTGCATCCCCGAATGGACCGGCCCGTTCGACATCGAGATCGACTGCATCGCGATGGTGTGAGGCTTGGCGGGAGGCTCGGATCAGGCCGCCGGTGGCTTGCCCTGAAACTGGATGCCGCACTTCTTGGCAATCGAGGCCTGCTCGATGGCGACCATCTGGCCCTTCATTTGCGCCAGTTCCGCCGCCGTCTGCTTGTCGCCGCCGACCAGAAACGCCGCGGGCCAGAAGATGATCACAGCCGCCGTCGTTGCGACCGCGTCTTTCGTGCGCTGGCTGTCCTGTGCTCCGGACAACGTCGCGGCGCGCGCGGAGACCGATTGAGCTTCGAGCGCCAGCTGCTGACAATTGTATGAGGAGTATTGCATCGGTGAAATGTAGCTCGGCGCGATGTCCGAAGCCGACGAAGCGCAGCCGGCCAGCGCAATTGCAAGCGCCGGCACACCCAGATTTCGCATGAACCTGTGCCTCTTCTGATCACCCCGCGAGCGTCAGAACCGGCGCCTCGGGGATGGATGTAAGAATGGGGATTGGCTTATTGGTCGCAGAGCGCTCAATTGCACTCAAAGCGAGCTGCTACGACGAAATCGCTCATTCAGTCTTGTGATTCATCGCCACGAATTTGTCGCTTCGGGCCAGCCCAATTGTCTGCAGTCGCGTGGAAGCGATCAGCGTGCTTCTGGACGTGATTGATAATCGCAGGTTCGGTGGGCTGCAGACGCGAGCTGATGCGTCTACCTTGCCGCCACCCGCGCCGGGGCCTTGCTCACAGCCTTGCCCGCGTTCAGCCCCATCATCGCCATGCCTACCACGCGCGCGATGATGTCCTCGACGTCGTCGAGGTCGCATTTGCCTTCCGACAGCTTTGTCAGCCGCTCGCTTTCGCGGATGGTGTGGTGCGCCATGGCGAGTGCGAAATGCAGGCCCCAGAAGATTTCTTCGTCGCTGCGGTCGGGCAGGGCGCGGCGCATCGCGGCGGCGAATTTGCGTAAGTGATCGATCTCGCGGTTCTTGACGCGGCGGATCGGCGGCACGGATTCGATCGAGGCGCGGATCATGAAGCGCGCTGCCGTGGAGCGCTGGTTCTCGGGGCCAAGGCAACCGCGCAGGGTCGGGCCGACCAGCGCGTGCAGGATGACGTCGAGCGGCGCGCGGCCGCCGCCTTCCTCTTCCGCTGCCTTCAATTCGCGCAGGCGCTCGCGGTTGGTCGCGATCGACCGCGTGACGAACAATTCCGCGATCAGCTCGTCCTTGGAGCCGAAATGATAGTTCACCGCCGCGAGATTGACATTCGCTTCGGCAACGATGTCGCGCAGCGTCACGTCGCCGAAACCGCGATCGGCATAAAGCCGTTCGGCGGCAGCGAGGATGGAGGACCGGGTCTGATCGCTCGGCATGGCTGTCAGCTCTCTCCGCGAGAGTTGCAATTCAAACAGTTGTATGAAACTATCGTTTGAAGGCCGGAAAAGTCAATCCGCGCGAATAATATTTCACGAGAGAGACGAGGAGCGTCCCATGGACTTCGATATGTCGCCCAAGCAGAAGGAATGGCTCGATCGCGTGCAGTCCTTCATGACCAAGCACGTGCGGCCCGCGGTGCCCGTCTACAAGCAGCAGGACGAGAGCGGCGATCGCTGGAAGGTGATCCCGATCCTGGAAGACTTGAAGAAGAAGGCGAAGGCCGAAGGCCTCTGGAACATGTTCATGCCGCCGAACGAGCATGAAGACGACGAATTCCGCGGCGCGGGATTGACCAATCTCGAATACGCGCTGCTCTCGGAGCAGATGGGCCACATCTCCTGGGCCTCGGAAGTGTTCAACTGCTCCGCGCCCGATACCGGCAACATGGAAGTGTTCATGCGCTATGCCTCCAAGGAGCAGAAGCGCAAATGGCTGCGGCCGCTGATGGACGGCGAGATCCGCTCGGCCTTCCTCATGACGGAACCGGCGGTCGCCTCGTCCGACGCCACCAACATCGAGACCCGCATCGAGAAGGATGGCGATCACTACGTCATCAACGGCCGCAAATGGTGGTCGTCCGGCGTCGGCGATCCCCGCTGCAAGATCGCGATCCTGATGGGCAAGACCGATTTCAACGCGGCCAAGCATCAGCAGCAGTCGCAGATCCTGGTTCCGCTCGACACCCCCGGCATCAAGGTCGAGAAGATGCTGCCGGTGTTCGGCTTCGACGACGCGCCGCACGGCCACGCCCAGGTGCTGCTCGAGAACGTCCGCGTGCCGAAGGAGAACATCCTGCTCGGCGAGGGGCGCGGCTTCGAGATCGCGCAGGGCCGTCTCGGCCCCGGCCGCATCCATCACTGCATGCGCACCATCGGCAAGGCCGAGGAGGCGCTGGAGAAGATGGTTCGCCGTCTGTCGTCGCGCACCGCCTTCGGCAAGAAGATCGTCGAGCACAGCGTGTGGGAGCAGCGCATCGGCGAGGCCCGCACCAACATCGAGATGACGCGCCTGCTGTGCCTCAAGGCCGCCGACATGATGGACAAGGTCGGCAACAAAACCGCGCAGGCCGAGATCGCCATGATCAAGGTTGCGGCGCCCAACATGGCGCTGAAGATCATCGACGAGGCGATCCAGGCCTATGGCGGCGCCGGCGTTTCCGACGAGGCGGGTCTTGCCAAGGACTACGCCGGCATCCGCACGCTGCGGCTCGCCGACGGTCCGGACGAGGTGCATAATCGCGCCATTGCCAGACTTGAAGTTCGGAAGTATGCCAACTCTCCGAAGCACTAAGAGGGAGCGGGCGCTCCCGAGTTAAGAAACGATGGGGTATTGATCCCAACTTGCGACCGCTTGACGCAAGCGCGTCAAGCGGCAGCGGTTAGGATCATGTCCGAACTGAACAGGGAGCGTCACCGTGGCTGACGGCGTCAGGAAAGACGAAGAGTTCTCGGGCACCAAGCCCGTCGAAGAGCGTCATCGCATCGACGAGCTGCGGCTCGCCGCCTGGATGCAGGACAACGTCGAAGGTTTTCAGGGGCCGCTGGTCGTCCTGCAATTCAAGGGCGGGCAATCCAACCCGACCTATCGGCTCGATACGCCGGCCCGTTCCTACGTGATGCGCAGAAAGCCGTTCGGCAAGCTGCTGCCGTCGGCGCATGCGGTCGATCGCGAATATCGCGTCATCGCAGCACTCGGAAAGCAGGGTTTTCCGGTCGCACGCGCCTATGCGCTGTGCCAGGACGATAGCGTGATCGGTTCGGCCTTCTACATCATGTCGATGGAGGAGGGCCGGGTGTTCTGGGATCCGACGCAGCCGAGCCAGGACAACGACGCGCGCCGAAAAATCTTCACCAGCAAGATCGAGACGCTGGCCAAGCTGCACATGTACGATCCCGTCGCGATCGGCCTCGGCGACTTCGGCAAGCCCGGCAATTACTTTGCGCGCCAGATCGACCGCTGGACCAAGCAGTACCGCGCCTCCGAGACGCAGCACATTCCGGAGTTCGAGAAGGTCGCCGAATGGCTGCCGCGCACCGTGCCGGAGCAGGCGCGCATCTCGATCGTCCACGGTGACTATCGTCTCGACAACATGATTTTCCACGCGACGGAACCTCGCGTGCAGGCCGTGCTCGATTGGGAGCTGTCGACGCTCGGCGATCCCATGGCCGACTTCACCTATCTGCTGATGCAGTGGATCATGCCGGGCCTGCATGGCGTCGATCTCAAGGCGCTGAACATCCCGAGCCTGGAAGAAGCCGCGCAGATCTATTGCAACGTCACCAAGATGACGGTGCCCGACCTCAACTGGTACTTCTCCTACAATCTGTTCCGCCTCGCGGGCATCACCCAGGGTATCGCCGGCCGCGTCCGCGACGGCACCGCCGCCAACGCCAAGGCGATGGAGTCAGCCAAGCGCACCGTGCCGCTGTCAAAATCCTCCTGGGAGTTCGCGCAGAAGGCCGGCGCGGTGTAGCGAAGACGAGATACGAAGATGCAAAGGCGCGGTCACCGACCGCGCCTTTTTGCTTTGGTGGATTGCCATCTCCACAAACCCGGTGTCATTGCCCGCCTTGTGCGCAATTGCGCACTGGAGCGGGCAATCCAGTATTCCAGAGACAGTAGTGTTTGAGCCGAGTCGCTGCGGCGTACTGGATGCCCCGGTCAAGCCGGGGCATGACAGCGGTGGTGGGGTCAGCTCATCGCGCCGTCATTGCGAGGAGCGCAGCGACGAAGCAATCCAGACTGCCGCTCGGGAGACGATCTGGATTGCTTCGCTGCGCTCGCAATGACGAGACCGCCACTACCCCTTCGCGCAATGCGCGATCAGCCTCTCCACAAACCCCGCGCATTTCTCCAGCTGCGCCATTTCCACGAATTCGTCCGGCGTATGCGCCTGCGCGATCGAGCCCGGTCCGATCACCACCGACGGGATATCTGCGATGGCCGCGAACAAGCTCGCCTCGGTGCCGAAGGCGACTTTGGCGTGATCGTTGCGCCCCGCAAGGCTCTTGGCCAGCGTGACGATCGCGGCATCGGCTTCGGTGTCGAGCGCGGGGTAGTCGAGGATCTCCTCGAAATCGATGCCGCATTCGGGACTCCTGGCCTTCATCGCCGGCTCGAGCTCGGCCTTGGCCCATGCGACGATCGCGTCCGTCACTTCGCGTGACTCGGTGATGCCGATGCCGCGGCATTCGAAATCAACCGTGCAGGTATCCGGCACGATGTTCAGCGCGGCGCCGCCGTGCACGATGCTGGTGAGCAGCGTCGAATGCGGCACATCGTAGAGGCTGCCACGCTCGGCGACGCTTGCAAGCGTCGCCGCGCGGCGGCGGATCTCGACGATCAGCTCGGCGGCATATTCGATCGCATTGACGCCGTCAGGCGCGATCGAGGAATGACGGGCGAGGCCATGGAATGTCGCCCGCACGCCGTGCTTTCCCTTGTGGCCGATGATCACCTTCATCTCGGTGGGCTCGCCGATGAAGGCGCCGAGCGGCCTGACCGTCTTCTTCGCGACCTCGCCAAGCATCGGACGCACGCCGACGCAGCCGACCTCTTCGTCATAGGAGATCGCCAGATGGATCGGCGTCGTGAGTTTTGCCTCCAGCATCTCCGGCACCATGGCCAGGCAGACAGCGACAAAGCCCTTCATATCGGTGGTGCCACGGCCAAACAATTTGCCGTCGCGCTCGATCAGCTTGAACGGATCATGGCTCCAGTCCTGGCCCGCGACCGGCACGACATCCGTATGCCCCGACAGCACCAGGCCCGGGCGATCCTGCGGCCCGACAGTGACCCACAGCGAAGCCTTCTGCCCGGTCGCATCGACGAGGCGCTCACCTTTGATGCCGAACGAAGCGAGGTAGTTCTCGATATGCGCGATCAGCGCCAGGTTGGAGCGATCGCTGACCGTGTCGAAGGCGACGAGGTCGGCGAGCAGTGTCTTGATGCGGTCGGGACGGGAGCTTTGCATTGTCTGATCTTGTCGTGGATGAGGGGAGGAGCATAGCAACGCTGTTGCCATGTCCGCAAATCGGTTCGGTGTTCCCCGTTGCACCACCATCCCTTGCGTTGCCCGACGGGCAAAACACCCAACCGGTCGGTCAACGCGGCGCACAAAAATATTCCACTTTACCGAAATTCGGAATTGTCGTATATCTCCGTCATCTCATCCCTCAGGAGGGGCGTATCGCGATCGTCACGAAACGCGGGGTGAGTGGCGGTGGACGCGGGGCTGCGTCGCATGGACGATCGTCCGGTGCACGACGGGCGCAGCTCGCGTACGGCAAAATCGTGTGGTCTGGCGCCCGAAGCTGGCGCCAAGCCTTGCAGTCATGGCTTGCGGTCATTCGCAAGGCGACGGGGGCAACAGAGCTCGTCTCCCCGGGAGAGCGCGACATAAGCCGTAAAACCATCGCGCAGGGAAGGCCGGGATGTTCCCGGTGCCCTGTGGTCTTTCCGCCTGTGCCTGCACACGCAGTCTACCTTTTGCACAGGCGGCCATGGGAGCGTCGGGCTCCCGGCCTTCCCTGCGCCCTCTTCGATGAGAGGGCGAGGTGATCAAGCAAAGCTCGGGCGAAATCAGCCGCGAGGATGCGAAGGTGTGTCTGGTGATGAAAGGTGCGTCTGCGATGGAAATGCGAATTGATGAGGCGACGCCAGCGCCCCTTGCTCCGTCATTGCGAGCGCAGCGAAGCAATCCAGATTGTATCCGGGTGGGATTCTGGATTGCTTCGCTGCGCTCGCAATGACGATGTGGAGGCAGATGTGCGCCGAAACCCAGGTCTCGTGCCCCGG
Source organism: Pseudomonadota bacterium (assembly GCA_023390955.1). Classification (GTDB taxonomy): domain Bacteria; phylum Pseudomonadota; class Alphaproteobacteria; order Rhizobiales; family Xanthobacteraceae; genus Bradyrhizobium. Next base: position 738 of record JAEWBW010000133.1, on the reverse strand, counting down.
ACGCAGCGCAGCGTCTCTTTGACGGTGCGCTGCAGAGCCGGGGCCCATGTAACGGCGAGCCGTGCAGCTTCCTGGGTTCCGGCTCTGCGGAGCGGCACCATAGCGCGTCGAAGACGCGCGTGAACGCGCTGAGGGTGCCGCACCGCGTCCGGGACACGAGAGCGGTTGCTAAACCGGCTTGCCCGTATACGGCATCGACGCGGTGAGACCGCCATCCACCGGGAACGCCTGGCCATTCACATACGACGCCTCGTCGCTTGCCAGGAACAGACCCATCGCCGCGAGCTCGTGCGGTTGTCCGGGACGCTTCAGCGGATTGAGCTGGCCGATCTTGTCCTGGGTGCCGCGCTCCTTGGCGCGATCGAACACCGGCTTGGTCATGCCGGTCTCGATCAGGCCGGGGCACACCGCATTGATGCGCACGCCGGTGCCGCTGAGCGAATAGGCGGTGGTCTGCACCAGGCTGATCACGCCGGCCTTGCTCGCGGCATAGGGATGTCCACTGGCGCCGGCCTTGAGGCCCGCCACCGATGCCGTCAGCACGATCGCGCCGGATTGCTGCTTCACCATGTGCGGCATCGCGTACTTCACAGCGAGGAACGGACCGATCAGGTTGACGCGCAACACCTCCTGCCACTGCTCGACGGTCTGCTCGCCGAGCGGAACCAGTCCGCCGGACACGCCCGCATTGGCCCAGATCACATCGAGCCTTCCATGCGTCTTCACCGCCTTGTCGAT
>JAEWBW010000074.1 GCA_023390955.1 Pseudomonadota bacterium | reverse complement strand
AAGGAATGGCAGGGCAATGTCGTGTTCCTGCACGAGGTGCTGCCGGGCTCCGCCGACCGCTCCTACGGCATCCAGGTCGCCAAGCTCGCAGGGCTCCCGCCGGCCGTGATCACGCGCGCAAAGTCAGTGCTGGCAAAACTCGAAGCCCAGGACCGCGGCCAGACCGCGCGTGCGCTGGTCGACGATCTCCCGTTGTTCGCTGTCCCCTCGCGCGCCGCGGCCGAAGAGGCGCCGCCGAGCGAGGCGGAACTGCTGATGGACGCCGTGAAGGCGCTGCATCCCGACGAGATGTCGCCGCGCGAGGCGCTCGATGCGCTGTATGCGTTGAAGGCCAAGCTGCCGAAGCAGTGACGGAGGCGGGTTACGCCGCCGGCACGACCCGCTTGCGCCGCCCGTTCCACCACAGCGTCAGATTCCAGACGATGCAGGTCGCGAGCGCGAGGCTGAGGCCGGCCACGGAGCCGAAATTCGCCGCACCAAGATGCAGCACGGCGATCGCCATGCCGAAGCCGAGCAGGCCCCAGGCGGAGTTGGCGAGCACGGCGGCCGTCGGCGGGCCGCCGATGCGCGGATGCAGAATGATCATCATACTGGTGAAGACGATCGGATAGAGCGCGATCACGCCGGAGACGCGCGGGCCGACCCAGCCCGAGGTCGACACAACGATCGCGACCAGCGTTGCCACCAGCGAAGCCCTAAACGGAATGTCGTACCAGCGCCGCGTCACCAGCGGCATTTTCGCGTGGCGATATTTTGCGAGCAGCGGAATGCAGATGCCGAAGGCGATCAGATTGACGGCAAGGCCGGCGGTCAGCGTCCAGTCGAACAGGCGGATGATGGACGCGAGCACGATCCACACGCCGATCGCGCTGCCGACGCTCACGGCGAAACTGTGCCGCTGCGCCAGCACCACATAGGTCAGCCCGAGGAAGATCGTCGCGGCGTTGACGGGAAGGCTCGACAGCGAGCCCTGCGCAATGAAGGCGGCGTCATGGTCGATCGCAAGGAAGACGTAGGACGGGCCCGCCGAGATCGGCAGCGTCGCCACCAGCGCGCCGATCACCGGACCGGAGCGCTCGGTGATGATCGAAGCCGTCACGACGAACGCCGCCGCGACCGCCATGCGCAGGAGAAGGAAGAGGACGAGGGAGAGGTCGACAGGCATTTTTTCTTCTTACCCTCCCCTGGAGGGGGAGGGTCGCTGTGCATGAAGCGAAGAGGAATGCGCAGCGGGGTGGGGTGATCTCTCAACACGGGCAGTGTGCGATGTGGAGAGACCGTCACCCCACCCCGCTCGCGCTTCGCGCGATCGACCCTCCCCCTCCAGGGGAGGGTCAGAAGGTCAGATCCGCTGCATCGACACCGAAACCTTCGGGCCGTTCTTGATGGTCTGATAGACCACGCAATAGCGCTCGGTGAGCTTCAGCAGCAGGTCGAGCTTGTCCTGCGGCGCCGGCGTATCGACCTCGAAGCGGAGGCGGATCTCGGCGAAGCCGACCGGGGTTTCCTTGTCGACGCCGAGTGTACCGCGGAAATCGAGATCGCCTTCGGCATAGACGTTGCCGGTCTTGAGCGGGATCTCGACTGCGGTCGCGACCGACTTCAGCGTGACACCAGCGCAAGCGACCAGCGCCTCCAGCAGCATGTCGCCGGAGCAGAGCTCCAGGCCCGAACCGCCGGTCGCGGGATGAAGCCCTGCCATCGCGATGGCGCGGCCGGTCTCGACCTTGCAGGCGATGCCGTCGCTGTCGGTCGAACCCTTGGCCTTCAGCGTGATCATCGCGGTCTTGGGATCGGTCTTGTAGCGCTCCTTGATCGGGGCCTGCATCTGGCGGAGTTCTGCGGCGTCCATGTTTGGTCTCTCCCGGGAAAATCGCACCTCGATTTACCGGCTCAGGCCACGGATGTCACCACCACATCGCCTGGCCGGGACCCTGGGTTGCGTCACGGTCGGGCACGCTGCGGTCGAGCGACCGGTCCAGCGAGGTCAGCACGCTGCGCTTGAAATTCTCGAATAGCGGCGAGTTGCGGTCGCGCGGACGCCCGAGATTGATCTCGATGACGTCGAACAGCCGTCCCGGCCGCGGCCGCATCACCAGCACGCGATCGGCCAGCACCACGGCTTCGTCGACGTCGTGGGTGACGAGGATCAGCGTCGGGCGCGTGTCGGCCCAGAGGTCGAGCAGATGGTCCTGCAGGTCGCGCCGCGTGAACGCATCGAGCGCGGAGAAGGGCTCATCCAGCAGGAGCACCTCGGGCTGCGGCACCAGTGCGCGCGCGATCGAGACGCGCTGCGCCTGCCCGCCGGACAGCTCGCGCGGCCAGGCATTGGCCTTGTCCGCAAGGCCGACGCGGTCGAGCGCCCGCGCGACCTTCTCGCGGCGTTCGGCGGCAGGCAGGTCGGCGAGACCAAAGCCGATATTGTCGGCGACGCTGAGCCAGGGCAGCAGCCGCGGCTCCTGGAAGATGATGCCGATCTTGGCGTGCGGCGCCGTGATGGGCTCGTTGTCGAGCGTCACCGTGCCGGTGCTGGCGCGGTCGAGGCCGGCAACCGCGCGCAGCAGCGTGGACTTGCCGCAACCGGAGCCGCCGATGATGGCGACGATCTCGCCCTGCCTGATCTCGGCCGAGAAACGCGAGAGCGCCTCGACGCCGTTGGGATAGGTCTTGCCGACCCGCTCGAGCGCCAGCATCACTTGCCTCCCCGCTCGCGGCTGAAGGCATCCTGCCAGCGCAGCATGGGCGCGGCGGCAATTTCGATCAGCCAGTCGCTGAACTTGCCGAGGATGGCGAAGATCACGATTGCAGCCATGATCTGCGCCGGCTTGCCGAGCTGCTGGCCGTCGAGCAGGAGATAGCCGAGACCTTCGGACGCGCCGATCAACTCGGCCGCGACCACGAACATCCACCCCAATCCGAGGCCGACGCGCAGCGACACCACATAGGCCGGCAGCACAGCCGGCAGCAGGATGCGGCGGATCATGGCGAAGCCGGAGAGACGGAAGACGCGGCCGACCTCGACGATCTTGCGGTCGACGGCGAGGATCGCGCCCATCACGCCGAGATAGACCGGGAAAAACACGCCGACCGCGATCAGCACGACCTTCGAGGTTTCGAAGATGCCGAGCCAGAGGATGAACAGCGGCACCCAGGCCAGCGACGGGATCGCACGCAGCGCCTGCACGGTCGGATCGAGCAGCCGGCGAGCCAGCACCCAATAACCGGAGATGGCGCCAAGCAGCGTGCCCGCGACGACGCCGAGCGCAAAACCGAGGCCGACGCGCCGCAGCGTCGCGACGATATGATGTGTCAGCTCGCCGGAGCGGGCGAGCTCCATGATGGTCGCAAAGACGCGCGTAGGCGGCGGCACCAGCCGGCCGTTGGACCAGCCGAGCCAAACCAGCAGCTCCCAGCCGAGCCCGAGCGCGAGCGGCAGCGCGAGGGCGAGCAACGGCCCGGCATAGCGGGACAGGCGCGAGGGTGCGGGCGCGGCGGCGCTCTCGGCTTGTTCCGAGGATCGTGGCAGGACTGGCGCGTCGGAGATCATGGCCGGTAGGAAGCGCGTCTTACGCAGGAATGCAACACTACTATTGCCGCGCCCTTGGCGGTCGTCCCGGACAAGCGAAGCGCAGATCCGGGACCCATAACCACAGGAAGGCGTGGTTACGAGGACCCGGAGCGACTTCTTCGACTCAAACCACTCCCTGTGGTTATGGGTCCCGGCCTTGGCCGGGACGACATGGGAGTGTGTTGCGACGTCCGAGCCGATCAGTTCGTCGGCAGCGGGACCTGGTCGTCGATCAGGCTGTCGAGCACGGCCTTGACGTCGACCTTGGCATCGACAACGCCCGCCTGCTGCAGGGCGAGGCCCGCGGCAAGGATGGACTCGCGCTGCGGCGCGCCGATGCGGCTGTGGGTCAGCTCGGTGCGCTCCTTGAGCTGCTTGTCGACCACGGCGTCGGGCAGCTTGGTGACCCCGATGAAGGTCTTCTTGAGGTCGTCGTAATTGGCGAGCGAGTATTTGCGCGCCTCTTCATACACCGCGAGCACGCGGCGGGCGGCGTCTGGATAGTCCTTCAAGAACTGCTCGCGCACATTGAGGATGCCCCAGGTGTTGGCGTCGGCCTTGCGATAGAACAGTTTTGCGCCCTCCTCGACCTCGGCCTGCGCCATCATCGGATCGAGACCGGCCCAGGCATCGACGTCGCCGCGGATCAGCGCGGTCTTGCCGTCGGCGTGCTGCAGCAGCACCGGCGTGATGTCCTTTTCGGTGAGGCCCGCGCCGAGCAGCGCGCGCACCAGGAAGATGTGCGGATCGGTGCCGCGGGTGACCGCCACGCGCTTGCCCTTCAGGTCCGCGACGCTTGCGATCTTGGAATCCTTGCCCGTGACGAGCGCGGTCCATTCGGGACGCGAATAGACGTAGACCGACTTGATCGGGTTGCCGTTGATCTTGGCGACCAGCGCGGCCGAGCCCGCCGTCGAGCCGAAATCGATCGAGCCGGCGTTGAGGAATTCCAGCGCCTTGTTGGAGCCGGCCGACTGCACCCAGACGACGCTGATGCCGTCCTTGGCGAACTCCTTCTCGAGCAGGCCCTTCTGCTTGAGCACCATCGACACTGGATTGTAGGTTGCCCAGTCGATGCGGATTTCTTTCAGCGGCTCGGCCGCCAGTGCTGCACCCGGCAGCATCGCAACCGCAGCGGCCGCCAGAAGAACTCGTCGTGAAAACCTGATCATTGCCCAACCTCCACTCTAAACTTCATTGCTTTTCAATGAGTTAGGTCTTGAGGTCAACGAGAAAATCCGCACTCAGGAACCGGTCCGGCGAGAACAGTCTTGCCCAAACCGGGCCTTGGGCAGCATGGAATGACTATTGCCGGAGAATGGCGAGTGACAGCGCCGATCACCTCTTATATTCGGATTGAGCATGGACAGCGTTGCGACCGAGCCTAGGCAAGAGAATGACGACCGTTTCGACAGCGCGCGGGTCACCGCCGCGGTCGATGCCCTCGCGGAAAAGCATGAGGGCAACGAGGACGCGTTCCGGACCGCGGTCGCGCAGCTGCTCAAGGCCGAGCTGATGGCGGCGCGCGCGATCGCGCAGGAGATCCTCCTCAAGGACCGCCACGGCCGCCGCTGCGCCGAGCGGCTGTGCCACGTCCAGGACGAGATCATCCGCATCCTGTATTCGGCGGCGACCCGGCATCTCTATCGCTCGCCGATCCCGACCGGCGCCGAGCGCATGGCCGTCGTGGCGACCGGCGGCTATGGCCGCGGCCTGATGGCGCCGGAATCCGACATCGATCTGTTGTTCATCCTGCCCTACAAGCAGACCGCCTGGGGCGAGCAGGTGGCTGAGGCCATCCTCTATTGCCTTTGGGACATGGGGCTGAAGGTCGGGCACGCCACGCGCTCGATCGACGAGTCGATCCGCCAGGCGCGCGGCGACATGACCATCCGCACCGCCATCCTGGAGACGCGCTTCCTCACCGGCGACAAGCCGCTTTACGAGGAGCTGGTCGCGCGCTTCGACAAGGAAGTGGTGCAGGGCACGGCGTCTGAATTCGTCACCGCAAAACTCGCCGAGCGCGAGGAGCGTCACCGCCGCGGCGGGCAATCGCGTTATCTGGTCGAGCCCAACGTCAAGGACGGCAAAGGTGGCCTGCGCGACCTGCACACGCTGTTCTGGATCGCCAAATACGTCTACCGCGTCCGCGACACCAATGAGCTGGTCGAACGCGGAGTATTCGACGCGCAGGAATACCGCACCTTCCGCCGCTGCGCCGACTTCCTCTGGTCGGTGCGCTGCAATCTGCATTTCCATTCCAACCGCGCGGAAGAGCGGCTGTCGTTCGATCTGCAGCGCGAGATCGCGGTCCGCCTCGGCTATACCTCGCATCCCGGCATGCAGGACGTCGAACGCTTCATGAAGCACTACTTCCTGGTGGCGAAGGAAGTCGGCAACCTCACCGCCATTCTCTGCGCCAAGCTCGAGGATCAGCAAGCCAAGCCCGCGCCGGTGCTGAGCCGCATGATGGCGCGGCTGCGTCCGAGCACGGTGAAGCGGCGCGTCCCCGACACCGACGACTTCATCGTCGACAACAACCGCATCAACCTCGCCGCGCCCGACGTCTTCAAGCACGATCCGGTCAATCTGATCCGCATCTTCCGCCTGGCGCAGAAGAACAACCTCGCCTTCCACCCGGACGCGATGCGCACCGTGACGCGCTCGCTCAATCTGATCAACGCGCAGCTCCGCGAGAACCCGGACGCCAACCGGCTGCTGATGGAGATCCTGACCTCGGACAACGCCGAGATCGTGCTGCGGCGGATGAACGAGACCGGCGTGCTCGGCCACTTCATCCGCGCCTTCGGCAAGATCGTGTCGATGATGCAGTTCAACATGTATCATCACTATACGGTTGACGAGCATTTGATCCGCTGCGTCGGCTTCCTGCAGGACATCGAGCGCGGCGGCATCGAGGAATTCAGCCTCGCCAGCGACCTCATGCGAAAAATCCGGCCCGAGCACCGGCCGGTGATCTACATCGCGACGCTGCTGCACGACATCGCCAAGGGACGCCCCGAGGATCACTCGATCGCGGGCGCCAAGGTGGCGCGGCGGCTGTGCCCGCGGCTCGGCTTCAGCCCGGCCGACACCGAGCTGGTGGCCTGGCTGATCGAGGAGCATCTCACCATGTCGACGGTTGCGCAGTCGCGCGACCTGTCCGACCGCAAGACCATCGAGAATTTCGCCGCCGTGGTGCAGTCGACCGAGCAGATGAAGCTGCTCACGATCCTCACCACCGCCGACATCCGCGGCGTCGGCCCCGGCGTGTGGAACGGCTGGAAGGCGCAGCTGATGCGCTCGCTGTATTACGAAACCGAGCCTGTGCTCACCGGCGGCTTCTCTGAAGTGGATCGCGGCAAGCGCCTCACCGCGGCCTATGCGGAATTCCGCCAGGCCTTTGAGGAGTGGCCGAAGGAAGAGCTCGACGCCTATATCGGCCGGCACTATCCGGCCTATTGGCTCAAGGTCGAGTTGCCCCGGAAAATCCGCCACGCCCGCTTCGTGCGCGCGAGCGAGCAGGCCAACCACAAGCTCGCGATCAATGTCGGTTTCGACGAGGTGCGCGGCGTCACCGAACTGACGATCTTCGCCGCCGACCATCCCTGGCTGCTGTCGATCATCGCGGGCGCCTGCGCCTCGGCCGGCGCCAACATCGTCGATGCCCAGATCTACACCACGACCGACGGCCGTGCGCTCGACACCATCTCGATCTCGCGGGAATACGACCGCGACGAGGACGAGGGCCGTCGCGCCACCCGCATCGGCGAGATGATCGAGGACGTGCTGGAAGGCAAGCTGCGGCTGCCCGAGGTAGTGGCGCGGCGCGCCGTGCGCAACAAGGCACGGCCGTTCGTGATCGAGCCGGAGGCGATCATCAACAACCAGTGGTCCGACCGCTACACCGTGATCGAGGTGTCCGGCCTCGACCGCCCAGGCCTGCTCTACGAGCTGACCACCGCGATCTCGAAGCTCAACCTCAACATCGCCTCGGCCCATGTCGCGACCTTCGGCGAGCGCGCCCGCGACGTGTTCTACGTCACCGACCTCCTGGGCGCGCAGATCAGCGCGCCCACGCGCCAGGCCGCGATCAAGAGCGCGCTGATCCGCGTGATGGCCGGCGACAAGGTGGTTCAGCCGGCGGCGTAGCAATTCTCTCCGTCATTCCGGGGCGCCGCAAAGCGGCGAGCCCGGAATCCATTTATCGGCACGATCTGCGGGAGTGATGGATTCCGGGCCCGCGACTTCGTCGCGCCCCAGAATGACGAGAGAAGGGCGCGTGCCGCTCTACGCGCTAAACCTCCACGCCCTCGTGCCGCAGCAGCCAGCGCTTGCGCTCGAGGCCGCCGCCGTATTTCACCAGCGATCCGTCGGCGCCGATCAGGCGATGGCAGGGCAGCACCACACTGATCGGGTTGGAGCCGTTGGCGTGGCCAACGGCGCGAATGGCCTTGGGCATCTCGATCTTCGCCGCGAGCGCGCCGTAGCTCATCGTGGTGCCGGCCGGGATCTTTGCAAGCGCGGTCCAGACCTTCTGCTGGAACGGCGTGCCGGCGATACGCCACGTGATGGCAGAGAGCTGGCCAAGATCGCCTTCGAAATAGGCTGACAGCGCCGTCCGCATGTCTGCCGGCGCAGACCGGCTGCCTAGATCGACCTGACCGTAATGCAGCCGCAGCAGTTCGCGCATGCGATGCTCGTAGTCCTCCCAGTCGAGCGCGCGTAGCGCGCCGTCCGCGTCGGTGACGAGCAGCGCGACACCGATGGGCGTCGCCAGACGGTCGAGGCGAAAACTCTGGGACGGCGCGGTCAATCGAGCGGGCATCGGGATCATCACATCGCGGGCGTGTCGCGTTTGGCATCACACTTGTCATGGCGAACATGGTAGCGTCCACCCGGAACCTGATCCAACGACGGGGGACGATGTGATCTGGATCGCCAATTTGCTCGTCGCGCTGGTCGCGGCACTTCACGCGTTCTTTCTGGTCCTCGAGATGTTCCTCTGGACCAAGCCGCTGGGCATGAAGGTGTTTCGCAACACGCCGGAGAAGGCCGAGATCACAAAGGTGCTCGCCGCCAACCAGGGGCTCTACAACGGTTTCCTCACAGCCGGCCTGATCTGGGGCCTCGTCCATGGCAATCCGGCCTTCGCGTTCCAAATCAAGGTGTTCTTCCTGCTCTGTGTGATCGTGGCCGGCGCCTATGGCGCGGCGACCGTGTCGACACGTATCCTGCTGGTGCAGGCGCTGCCCGCGGCCCTCGCGCTGGCCGCCCTTTATCTCGCTTAGGTCGCATTTGGGCGCCATCGCGATCCTTGCGTGGCGCGGGAGCTTCCTCCACAATCCCTGACAACGACGGCAGCCGCGGACAAACAAGCGGGATACGACCGTCGAACGATAAATAAATTCCGTCAGGAGGAAGATTCTGAAATGAACAATAAACTTGCCCATCTGGCCGCCACAGCGGCCTTTGCCCTCGCGCTCGCGGCGTCACCCGCGCTCGCCCAGAAGAAGTACGACACCGGCGCCACCGACACCGAGATCAAGATCGGCCAGACCGCACCGTTCTCGGGCCCCTACTCCGTTTACGCCAATATCGCCAAGACGCAGGCCGCCTACTTCAAGATGATCAATGATCAGGGCGGCATCAACGGCCGCAAGATCAACCTCATCCAGTATGACGACGCCTATTCGCCGCCGAAGACGGTCGAGCAGGTGCGCAAGCTCGTCGAAGGCGATGAGGTGCTGTTCACGTTCCAGCTGATCGGCACCGCCGCGAACGCCGCCGTGCAGAAATATCTCAACGGCAAGAAGGTGCCGCAGCTGCTCGCCTCGACCGGCGCCGCCCGCTTCAACGATCCGCAGAACTATCCCTGGACCATCGCCTACAATCCCAACTACGTGTCCGAGGGACGGATCTACGCCAAGTACATTCTGGCCAACCATCCGACCGCCAAGATCGGCGTGCTCTACCAGAACGACGACATGGGCCGCGACTATCTCGCAGGCCTGAAGAGCGGCCTCGGCGACAAGGCCAGCATGATCGTCGGCGAAGTCTCCTACGAGGTGACCGATCCCACGGTCGACTCGCAGGTGGTCAAGCTGAAGTCGATGGGTGTCGACCTGTTCTTCGACGCCTCCACGCCGAAATTCGCGGCGCAGGCCATCAAGAAGCTCGCCGACCTCGGCTGGACGCCGGTGCACATCCTCGACATCAATGCGAGCCCGGTCTCGGCGACGCTCAAGCCTGCCGGCCTCGACATCTCGAAGGGCATCATCTCGACCAATTACGGCAAGGACCCCGGCGATCCGCAGTGGAAGGACGACGCCGGCGTGAAGAACTTCTTTGCCTTCATGGACAAGTGGTTCCCCGAGGGTGACAAGCTCAACACCGTCAACACCTACGGTTACTCGGTGGCCGAGCTTCTGACCCACGTGCTGAAGCAGTGCGGCGACGACCTGACGCGTGAGAATGTCATGAAGCAGGTCGCCAGCATCAAGGGCTATTCGCCGAGCCTGGCGCTGCCCGGCATGTCGATCACGACAGGCGCGAACGACTATCGCGTCAACAAGCAGATGCAGATGATGAAGTTCAACGGCGAGCGCTGGGAGCTGTTCGGACCGATCATCGAGGACAGCGGCCCGTCGGGCTAGTGATTGTCCGAGCTCTGAAACACGATCGGCGGCCTTTCGGCCGCCGATTTTTTTCTCCATCACCGTCACCCTGAGGTGGCCGCTGCTTCAGCGGCCCTCGAAGGGCGACGGCCCGGCTGCTCGCTGTGCGGAGCCAGCGGGGGCCGTTCATCCTTCGAGGCTCGCTGCGCTCGCACCTCAGGATGACGGAGTTAGCTCTGACTCGCAGCCCTCAGGCCGGTATCTCCCCAAAATTCTTCCCGATCGGCAGCACGGCATGCCGGATCAACCGCGAGTCCTCGACTGCCGCCTGGCGATGCTTGACCGCCTCGCGATAGACGGGATCCCTGATCATCTCGACGAAGGCGGCCACGCTTGGGTATTCGGCGATGAAGCAATGGTCCCAGCGCTCTTCCTGCGGGCCGATCAGCATCAGTTCGAACCGGCCCTGCCAGACGATGCGGCCGCCGAGGCGCGAGAACACCGGGCCGCTCTCCCGGCCGTAGGCCGCATAGGCTTCGGCGCCGGTGGCCTTGCGGCCGTCAGGATAGGCAGCCTGCGGGCGCAGGCGAACCAGATTGAGCATGTGGATCGGGCCGGGGCGGTCATTCTCCCGGAATTGCGCGAACACGTCCTTGGTCGGATCGATATGGCCCATGCGAGTTTCCTCTCGTTTTGTGGGCGCGATCCTAGCTTTGCTGCGGCCCCGGCGGAACACTCCTAATCCTGCGTTAAGCTTTGGGTAACCGGGCCTTAAACAGCCCCCGTTAGCGTGCGGCGGGGCGGACTGACCGGGCGTGTTTTGCGTATGGCGTGGGGAAAGAAAAAAGGCGGGCGCAAGGAGCCTTTGTTCGGCCTGCCGGCTGCGCTTTCCGATCTGCGCCTGACGGCGGCGGACCGCATCCCGAATCCCACCGAAGACAAGCCGAAGAAGTCCGGCGCCAAATCCAAACGCAAGGCCGAACCCGCACGGAAGGCTGAGCCTGACGAGCCGCCGCCGCGCGAGCGCAAGGCGCAGGCGAGCCGCAGCGGATCGAAGCGTCGCTCCAAGTCACGCATCGGCGCCGGCATTGGGCGCCTGTTCTATTGGGGCGCCGTGCTCGGTCTGTGGGGCGCGATCGCCGTGGTCGGCGTCGTGATCTGGGTCGGCGCGCATCTGCCACCGATCCAGTCGCTGGAGATCCCGAAGCGTCCGCCGACCATCCAGATCGTCGGCATGGACGGCAGCGTGCTGGCGCAGCGCGGCGAGATGGCCGGGGCCAATGTCGCGCTGAAGGACCTGCCGCCCTATCTGCCGAAAGCGTTCATCGCCATCGAGGACCGCCGCTTCTATTCGCATTTCGGCATCGACCCCGTCGGCATCGCGCGCGCGTTGGTGACCAACGTCGTGCATCGCGGCGTGTCGCAGGGCGGCTCCACTCTGACGCAGCAGCTCGCCAAGAACCTGTTCCTGACACAGGAGCGCACCATGCAGCGCAAGCTGCAGGAGGTCGAGCTCGCGCTCTGGCTGGAGCGCAAGCATTCCAAGAACGAGATTTTGGAGCTCTATCTCAACCGCGTCTATTTCGGCTCCGGCGCCTATGGCGTCGAGGCGGCGGCGCAGCGCTATTTCGGCAAGTCGGCGAAGAACGTCACCGTCGCGGAAGCCGCGATGCTCGCCGGCCTCGTCAAGTCGCCGTCGCGGCTGGCGCCGAACCGCAATCCCGAAGGCGCCGAAGCGCGCGCCCAGATCGTGCTCGCGGCGATGGCGGAGGCAAAATTCATCAGCGACGCGCAGGCCAAGGCCTCAATCGGCCCCTCCTACAATGTGAAGCCGGCCGGCGCCGGCACCGTCAATTACGTTGCCGACTGGATCGGCGAGGTTTTGGACGATCTCGTCGGCCAGATCGACCAGAGCATCGTGGTCGAGACCACGATCGATCCAAAACTGCAGAACGTGGCGGAAGCCGCCATCATCGACGAGCTCGCAGCCAAGAGCGTGAAGTTCAATGTCAGCCAGGGCGCGCTGGTGGCGATGACGCCCGATGGCGCGGTGCGCGCCATGGTGGGTGGCCGGAACTATTCCGAGAGCCAGTACAACCGCGCGGTGACCGCAAGGCGCCAGCCCGGCTCCGCGTTCAAGCCGTTCGTGTACCTCACCGCGATCGAGCAGGGGCTGACGCCCGACACGATCCGCCAGGACGCGCCGATCGAGGTCAAGGGCTGGAAGCCCGAGAACTACACGCATGAATATTTCGGCGCGGTGACGCTGACCCAGGCGCTGGCGATGTCGCTCAACACCGTCGCGATCCGCCTCGGCCTCGAGGTCGGACCGAAGAACGTGGTGCGCACCGCGCACCGGCTCGGCATCGCCTCAAAACTCGAGCCGAACGCCTCGATCGCGCTCGGCACCTCCGAAGTCTCTGTTGTCGAGCTGGTCGGCGCCTACGCGCCCTTCTCCAATGGCGGCCTTGGCGTGTCGCCGCACGTGGTGACGCGGATCAAGACGGCCGAGGGCAAGCTGCTCTACATGCGCCAGCCGGAAGAGCGCAATCAGGTGATCGAGCCGCGCTCCGTGGCCATGATGAACACGATGATGCGGGAGACGCTGATCTCAGGCACCGCCAAGAAGGCCGACATTCCGGGCTGGCCGGCCGCCGGCAAGACCGGCACCAGCCAGGATTATCGCGACGCCTGGTTCGTCGGCTACACCGCCAACCTCGTCACCGGCGTCTGGCTCGGCAATGACGACAACTCGCCGACCAAGAAGGCGACCGGCGGCGGACTGCCGGTGGAAGTCTGGACCCGCTTCATGCGCGCGGCGCACGAAGGCGTGCCGGTGGCGGCCCTGCCGAACTCGCAGGTCAACTGGGGCCTGTCGAACCTCGCGCAGGCTGCCTCTCAGGTCTCGGCACCGACGCCACCCGCGCCGGTCAACAATGGTGGTGGCAGCTATCGCCCTCCGCCGACCCGCGCAAATGTGCGGCCGGAGCCTGCTGCGGGACTTGATGGCTGGCTGATGGACCGGCTGTTCGGCGGCAATCGCTAGCGGCCGAAAGTTCCGCTGCGGCAATAGTTCGAAAACAACCCCATGCACAGTAGACCGCGGTTTTTCGCGCCATGCGCGGTGACGCGTGCGAAGTCGTTGATGCGGAGGGAGTAATCGCGAGAGTCGCGCAAAGGCCGCGCCACCCTCGCTGTCATTCCCCGCGCAGGCGGGGAATCCAGTACGCCGCGGCCTCACGGTTCAACAACGGCTGCCTCTGGAATACTGGATCGCCCGGTCAAGCCGGGCGACGACAGCGTTTGCTTGGATAGCTCGGAGGACTCAGTCCTCGATCCCGTAGCGGTGCAGATCGTTGCCGTGGGTGTCGAGCCACTTCTTGGCGCGCTCCATCGACGGACAGACCTTGCCGCACACGCGCCAGAACCGCGCCGAATGGTTCATCTCGACGAGATGAGCGACCTCGTGGGCGGCGAGATAGTCGAGCACGAAGGGCGGCGCGAGGATCAGGCGCCAGGAGAACGACAGCGAGCCCGCCGAGGTGCAGGAACCCCAACGGCTGGACTGGTCGCGGATCGAGAGCCGCTTGACCTTGACGCCGAGCTCGGCGGCATAGACTTCCGCCGAACGCTGCAGGTCGCGACGCGCCTCGCGCTTGAGAAAGTCGCTGACGCGGCGATCGACATGCTCGAGACCGCCGGCGACGCAAACAATGCGCTCGCCGCTGTCGCGGATCTCGGTCCACACCGTGCCGCGTGCGCCGGCGCGATGAACAATGCGATGCGGCGTGCCACGCAGTGGTATCACAGTGCCCGGCTGGAACGGTGCCGCCTTCGGCAGGCGACCAAGACGAGCCGCAATCCATGCGCCGTGACGCTGCGCGAAGTCCTTTGCATCGGCCAACGTGCCGCGCGGCGGCATGGTGAGGATGGCTTCGCGGTCACTGGGATGAATTCGGAGCGTGTATCGCCTCGCGCGGCGATGCCTTCGCAGCCTGATCGCGAAAATCTGCGATCCATGGGTGATGACGAGGGTCTTCGGTTCGTGGGGCCGCCGATAAAGGAGCGCGCGAGTGGCCATGTCTGTCAGTCCGGGGAGGAGGATCTCGCCCGGATTCTGCCATAACCGCCGCCAGGGAAAGCGCTCGGCGCAAAAACAAATCATTTGCCCAATATACAGGGCTATAGCGTCCGGGAGACCCTACAGAATGGGGTTGGAACCCGATTTTTTGGCCCCCGCGGGGTGCATGTAGCCCCCTCAAAGGCTGAGGGGTGACTCACTCCTAGAAGAGTATCTAAACACCACGAATCTGGCCGAAAAAGAGCCCCGCCGAGACGGCCGGCGGAGCCCTGTTTTTGACGGGAAAGCCGAAAAATCCCGACTATTCAGCAGCAAGCGCCTGCGTTGCGCTCAAATTCGCCGACGAGACCATGAAGTCATGGATGCGCGGCACGATTTCCGACTTGAAGCGCGAACCGTTGAACACACCGTAGTGTCCGACGCCCTTCTGCATGTAGTGAACGCGGCGATGATCGGGGATCGAGCTGCACAATGTGTGCGTTGCTTCGGTCTGACCGATGCCGGAGATGTCGTCGTTCTCGCCTTCGACCGTCATCAGCGCAACGCGCGTGACCTTGGACGGATCGACCAGTGTACCGCGATGGGTCATCTCACCCTTCGGCAGTGAGTGCTTCACGAACACAGTGTCGACGGTCTGCAGGTAATACTCGGCCGAGAGGTCCATCACCGCGAGGTATTCGTCGTAGAAGTCGCGATGCTTGTCGACGAGGTCGCCGTCACCCTTCACAAGGTTCGCGAACAGGCGCTTGTGAGCGTCCATATGGCGGTCCAGGTTCATGCTGATGAAGCCGTTCAGCTGCAGGAAGCCCGGATAGACGTCGCGCATCATGCCCGGATGCGGGAACGGCACCTTGGTGATGACATTGTTGCGGAACCAGTCGATTCCGCGCTCCTGCGCGAGATTATTCACCGCGGTCGGATTGCGACGGGTGTCGATGGGGCCGCCCATCAGCGTCATCGAGGTCGGCACGAAGGGATCGCGGCGCGCTTCCATGATCGAAACGGCGGCGACGACGGGCACGGAAGGCTGGCACACCGCCAGCACATGGGTGTTGCCGCCGAGCACGTGCAGCATCTCGATGACGTAGTCGATGTAATCGTCGAGATCGAAGCGGCCGTCGCTGAGCGGCACCATGCGGGCATCGGCCCAATCGGTGATGTAGACCTCATGCGCCGGCAGGAAGGCTTCGACGGTGCCACGCAGCAGCGTCGCATAGTGGCCGGACATCGGCGCCACGATCAGTATGCGCGGCTGCGGGCTGCGCAGCGGACGGGTGAACTTGCGATCGAAATAGAGCAGACGGCAGAACGGCTTCTCCCAGACCGAGCGAACCTCGACGGGAACGCGGATGCCGTTGACCTCGGTGTCGTTGAGACCCCATTCCGGCTTGCCGTAGCGCCGCGTGGTGCGCTCGAACAGCTCGCAGGCCGCGGCCATCGACTTGCCGATCTCGGTGTGAGACCAGGGATTCAGCGGATTCTGAAACAGGATCTTGGTGGCGTCGGTCACCGCGCGCGCCGGATTGAGAGAGGCATGCGCCATCTCGTACATCCAGTACATCGGCGTCGTCAGGACCGGACTGCCTTCGGTCGCCAGGGGCGGTGCGCCGCCAAACTCACCAATGGGCATTATCTAATATCCTCTTCGCATCGCAGCATACTGCCGAATGCGTAATATTGCGTCAATGCATTGACCCGTACATCTACGTGGCGAAATGGGCCCAATCGGCCGGAAAACCACGAGAAACTGGGGATTATTCGCCGCCCGAGAGCAGCGAGCCGTGCTTCTTGGCGCTGCGCAAAAGGGCAAGGAATGCCCCAAACGATGCAACCAGCAGGACGGCATTGATGACCAGCGCTTCCAGCATCAGGTCGGCACGGAAGCTGTGCTCGATCAGCAGCGCGCGCATCCCTTCGAACACATAGGTGGGCGGCAGCGCCCAGGCGACATATTGCAGCCAGACCGGCAGCACGCTGACGGGGTAGTAGATGCACGCCAGCGGCATGATCGCGAACATCAGCGTCCAGACAATGCTCTCGGCCCCAAGCCCGTTCCTCACGACGAGGCCCGAGACGAAGATCCCGACCGACCAGCTCGTGAAGATCAGATTGCAGAAGAATGCGATCAGCGGGATGCCGAGGCTGTAGAAATTGAAGTGAAACAGGAACAGCGCAAGCAGCGTCATCGGGATGACGCCGATCGCGAGCCGGATCAGGCTCATGGCCATCAGCGC